>JAVWTD010000005.1:7124-30389 GCA_036667875.1 Bacilli bacterium | reverse complement strand
GAAGAAGAAAAAATAGATAATAAAGAAAATGAACAAACAACAATAGAAATTAATGAAGAACCAAAAACAATAAACCCCGAGAATATCATTACAGTAGATATAAGCGATTTAGAAGTATTAAATAAAAAAACAACTGTAAAACCAATCATTCAAATAAAAGAAGAAACAACAGTCAAAAACATTGAAATTGAAACAACAGAAATTGACGAAAAACAATCAAAAACACTATTAAACATGATTAATAAAAAAAGTAAAAATAAAAAGAGCAAAAACATCATAGAAAAAGTAATATTCATAAAAATAGAAGAAATAAACGAAATTATAAAAGCAATTACAAAAGGAACACAAACCCTTACAAATGAATTAACAATAAGAAGCGAATTTTTAAAAAAATACTTAGACGCTAAATATTATAATATATTTGATGATTTAGAATCAGAAGACGAAGACAAAAAAACCAAAATGGAAAACTTAGTTTTAAAATTTGCAAGCAAACTAATTTATAGTTATAAAGGAAAAGACAAAAAATATAATTTAAAAGTCAAAAAAACAGAAGAAATATTTATGTTTATTGTAAATATAGAATTTTCTGATAATAACGATAAAATAGCTAATTATCAAAATCAAATAATAAAATATTCAATAGAAAAAAACTGGGACTCATATAAAATAGAAGAAGTAATAAATGAAATTATAAATATTCAAAATAAATATTTGAATGTTATAGAATATTTCTTAAAAAATATTGAAACCGATAAATTCAAACTTAAAATTATTCCAATTAAAAACAAAAAAAATATGTCCGCACTAGTCTTAGAACATAACATAGAATTTGACCGAATTTACAGTGAACTAGTAATAGATGAAACTTATAACAAAGGAATAATAGCAGAAGAAAAAGTTGCAGTAACAATAGACCTATTGCTTATTAAATTTGTAAAAGATATGATTCTTTCAAATTTTAGTAATAAATATATAGTCTTTATTCCAAAGACATTACTACCAAAGAAAAACAAACTACAAAAAATATTAAAATTAGCAATTGACAATTACGCTAAAGAAAATATGATTTTACTTCTTTCATATAAAGGACTATTAGAAAACAAAAAAAACATTAAAAATTTAAGAAAAATGGGATATCATTTTGCATTAACAATAAATAGTCTAGAAGAATTAAAACCACATGAAATAGGGAACTTATACGTTGCCGATTATCTCTTTACAGGAACATTAAACAAAAAAGAAATATTAAAGAATGTACCTGAAGACTACAAAGATAATATAATAGATGAAAATATATTACATTTATTAAATGAAGATATAGAAAGTAGGGAATAAAATATGAATACATTTATAAGATTTTTCTACGAATTTGTTTCTATATTTTTTGAAGGACTAACAGATATAGGAAAAGGATTAGTTCAAGGAGTAATCAAAATAACCAACTATAAACAATACATGGATATAGTAAATAGTTATAAAGACTCATTCAAAGGACCAGAATGGTTATTTATGACAATTGCTATAGGAATATTAGTAATAATATTTATTCTAATAGCACTATTAATATTTTTCCTACTAAAAAAGATATTTAGATTTGGAAACAAAAAATATAAAAAAGAAGACCTATTAGATGAAATAGCAAACTTAAATAGTCAAGTAAGAAAACTATCAAAAACTAATAGCGAAATAATGGCTATGAAAGTATCACAACTTGGACTAAACCCTGAAGACGAAAACGAAGAAAACAAAGAAAACGAGAAAAAAGAAGGAGAAACTGAGAACGAAGACGAAAATGAAATCAAAAATAATGTTGTTCGTTTCCCAAAACTTTGTGGAATTGACACAAAAATGGGAACAGGAAAACCTAAAAACTATAACAACAGTTTTACACTAGAAGAAATGTTAGACGATTTCAAATGTTATTCCGCATCTCAACTCCATCTTTACTATGATGACTCACTTCTAAGACCATTTATTGCAGGACTTGCCTGTGGTAAACTTATCATTTTACAAGGTATATCAGGTACCGGAAAAACTTCCTTAGCGTATGCTTGGGGAAAATTTGTAAATAACGATTCATGTGTAGCTTCAGTAGAGCCTTCATGGCGTGATAAAACCGAATTTTTAGGATATTTTAATGAATTTACTAAAAAGTTCAATGAAACAGAATCTTTAGCCGAAATCTATTTAGCGGGTTATGATGATAATGTACATACCCTAATACTAGATGAAATGAACTTGGCCCGTGTAGAATACTACTTCGCCGAAATGCTATCAATTCTAGAAATGCCTTCTAGAGATAAGTGGATTGTCGAACTAGTAACAAGCGGATGGCCAAAAGACCCAAAAAGATTAGATAACGGTAAAATACAACTTCCAGGAAACCTATGGTATATTGGAACAATCAATAATGATGACTCAACATTCATGGTAACCGATAAAGTTTATGACCGTGCCATGCCAATAGATATAAATACAAAAGTAAATCCATTCCCATGTCGAGATCAAGACGCTGTAAGTATAAACTCAACCTATTTAGAATCATTATTTAAAGATGCAATCGACACAAAAAAAGTTTCATTACAAAGCATAGAAAAAGTAGGGAGAATGGATGATTATGTAATCAGTCACTTTAGAGTAGCGTTTGGTAATCGTATTATGAAACAATTAAATACTTTTGTTCCTGTATACGTAAGTTGCGGAGGAAAAGAAGTAGCAGGAATTGACTACTTTATCGCCAAAAAAATATTCCGTAAATTTGAACAATTAAATCTAGCCCTAATTAGAGATGAGATAGATCCATTTATATCATTCCTAAACAAAGAATTTGGAGATGGATTAATGAAAGAATGTATAGAATACCTAGAAAGAATTAAAAAATCAATTTAGAAAGAGGTAACTTCAAATGACAAAAATATTAACAGACATCCTTGATGAGGATACCAAAAAAAATAGCGAACTTTTCTTAAAACATATTGAATCAGAAATGATGCATAAAACAACTTTACTAGGAGACTCATTATCATTTGATTGGGTAGATATTCTAGAAGAATCATGTATTTATATAGATAATATCGTTAGAAATCCCAAATTAATGTTAATACGTGAAGAAAATATCGTAAAAATTGAAAAAGCTAGAAAAGTAACAGTGGATACAGTAAAAGACCTCGCTAAACATACATACTTTATCGATAAAGTAGATCCAATAACAGGAGATGTTCAACCAGCCAAATTACTAGATATACGTGGAATAGATACATTTAATACCTATGAAAACAGATTCATTTATACACTACTTGACAAAATCACTAGATTTGTTGAGAAAAAAAGAAAAGAACTAGAAAACTTTCAAAGTAAAAATGAAAAACTTCTAGAATATGCTGCAAAAACAAATAATAAAGGAGCTAACGTTAGAATAGAATTGAAAATCAATTCTTTCGAAAGCCCCGAAGAAGGAAATTCAGACAAATTCAAAAAACAAATTGATGAAATACAACCAAGAATAATTAAAATAAGTGAGTATATTTCTATTTGGAATAAAAGCGAATTTTCTGTCGTACTTCAAAAAGAAAGAGCATCCTTTATAATGCCACCAGTTAAAAAAACAAATATCATCTTAAAGAACCCAAACTTTCAAGTAGCAATGAAACTTTGGAATTATCTTAAAGAACAAGAAGAAAACCAAAAAAGTGACCCAAACAATCCAATAGAAAAAGTAGGAGAAGATATTTTAAAACAAATATTAGACCAAACATTTCTAATAAATTATTTAGTCTTAGATTCAGTAAGTGATACTAAAAAAGAACTAAAAGAAAACTTGCTTAAATGTGCAGCCGTTATGCTAGAGCAAGAAATAAAAAATGTAATCACTTTATTATTTAAATTAGGAGTTAATATAACTGATGAAGAACTCCTATCATTAATAGCAAACGAAATAAAAAATGAACGAGATAAAAATATGATTGGTACTAAAGACGTTAAAGAAAAATTTAAATCAGAAATTGAAGAATACCTAGAAAGGACAAAAGATTATTTATGAAAAAAACATTTAAAATCATATCGGGCATTTTCAAATTTGCCTTTGTTATGGTCTTAGTCTTATTTATAGCAGTTGTATGTTTACAACGATTTAGTAATAATAAAATATCGTTTTTTAACTATAGATTATTTTCTGTTATTACAGGATCTATGAAACCAATGTACAATGTAGGTGATGTCCTTTTATCAAAAGAAGTAGATATAAATACTTTAGAAAAAGGAGATGTCGTAAGTTACCTTGGAAAAGTAAATGACTTTGCAGGAAAAATTGTAACCCATCAAATTATAGATATAGAAAAAACAAGTGATGGAACAAGAATATTCCACACAAAAGGAACTGCCAATCAAATAGAAGACCCAGTAATATATGGAAATCAAATATATGGGAAAGTAATATATAAATCATTTATATTATCCCTAATATATAAAATAGTAGCCAATAAAACAGGAATGTTCTTATTAGTTATAATCCCACTAATGATTGTAATCATTACAGAAATAATATCAACACTATTAGATAAAGAAGAAAAAAGAAGAAAAATATAAAGTGAGGTGAGAAGGATGAAGCCAAGACATAAAATGTATATTAAACTTAACTTAATGTCATTATTCTTTGTTGTCCTTTCACTAATATCTGGAACACTTGCTTGGTTTGCCTATAGTGGTCTTAAAAATGTAACAACAGAAATAGATGTCCTAGCATGGAATATTTCATTAACCAAAGATGGAAAACCATCATCAAATGAAATAGTTATTAACCTATCGGACTTATCTCCAGGAATGAAGCCACAAACACAAACAATAAATATAAATAATCTAGGAGATTCAGATGCATTAATTAAATACTCCATTAAATCAGCAAGAATCCTTGATTTAAAAGAAGACAATCATATTGTAAGCGAAACAATAAAAAGTGATTATGTAGAAGATATCTTGTCTCACGAATATCCTTTTAGCATTAATTTTAACTTAACTAAAGGATATGCCTTAACAAAAGGAAAAGGAAGCGAACTAGAAGTAACAATATCATGGCCTTTTCTTGGAGGAAACGACGAACTAGATAGTATTTGGGGAACAAAAGCATACAATTTTCAAAAAAAAGAAGAAGAATTAAAAATAGCAGATCCAAACTATCAAAAAAAAGCATCCATTGCTTTAGAAATAAGTTTAACTGCAGAACAATATTTAGAATCCGATATATCAAGTGACCCTAATTATAATCTAGGAGATACAATCTTATTTGATGTAGTCCAAAATAAAAAATGTACAGTACAAAATGAAACTTGTCTAAAAACAATTGTAATAGATAGAGATAATAAATCAAAAAACGAGACTGTAACTTTACTCCCATCACTTGATGGAAATTATATATCCAGTACATTCCAGGATTATTTATCAAATCTAACAAATATTACAAAAACTTGGATAGTTCCCACTAGAAAACTTGAAGTACAAGATATATTAAATTTCATTTCAACAGATATAAAAGACGCTAATTTAGTAAGCCCTAATCTTTCAAACGCAATAATAGGAAACCTTAAATATACAGGAAGAATGGAAAAAGAACTAAACAAGGCGGTAACAAAAAATGGATATTATGACTTTAGTATAACTAAATACAGTTTTCTTAATACACCATCATGTATTTGGACCAATACCTCATATAATCAAACAAAAGCATTTGCAATTATAAATGACTTAAAAGATAGATCAAAATTATATGGAGAAGAAAAAACAGCAATGTGCAAAGTAATACCAATAATTGAAGCAAAAAAAATTAATTTAAAATAAAAAGTAGAATTTCTACTTTTTTTAATTTATTATTTGTTCAAAAGATAAGTCCGCATTAATAGTAAACTTCTTACCAGTTGTAGCTGCAGAATTACCTATATTAGTATCTGCTTCATCAGTCATAACTTCTCCTGCACCTTCATGCCATTCAAAGAATAATCTAACAGTAAAAGGTTCAAATTTAAAACCAGGAGTACTTATATCAAACAACTTAGTACCCGTTAAAGAAGGTTCATTTAATGTAATAATATCTAAAACATCACCATCAACATAAGTTTTTGGAACAATAGCATATTTAGTAATCATTAAATCTGGTACATCTTTATTATCAATACTAAAATTAATAGTATATTTAAAAGAAACCTCAACATTGGAAGGATCAATTGCAATATCAAAATATCCTTTAGATGAAGGAGCAACTGTTCCAGGTGCAACATGATTGTTTTTTTCAATTACAGGAACAAACGATAATTTCGAATTAGCACTAGTAGTAACATCAGTATTATTAACAAGAATTTGCCATTTACTAAAAGAAACATCAAACTTATTAACAGAACTTGAAACATACTTAGAATATGTATTACTAACAAAAGACATTAAAATAATAAGAAGACCAAGAACTGCAATTATTTTTAGTTTTCTAGTCATCATGAACACCCTTTCTATAATATAATTATAGCACACAAAATAAAAAAATAATATTTTATTGGCAAAATGCCTAATTTATCATATATTAAATTAGGAGGTATTTATGAATTTTACAGACGGCTTTTTCAATAAAATAGAAAAAAAAACAAATGTCAATAAAGAGACTATTTTAAATCTTGCAAATAAACTACAACTAACGGACTTGAAAAATGAAGGAACACTTAGGGAGGTAATAAAAGAACTAAGCACAATGACAGGACATGAAGTTTCTAAAGAAAAAGAAGACAAAATAATAAAAGCAGTAATAAATGACGAAGTTCCTTCAAATTTAGATAAAATGTTTTAAGAAATATATTAATTATATTTCTTTTATTGTATAATGAGGATATCGGAGGTACGAAAATGTTAAAAGTAGAAGAAAACGACATAATAATAACTAATAATAAAGAAAAAATAATAAAAGAAAATACCTTAAGAAAATTTAAAGTATTCACTCCAAATGAAATAGAACTTTATAAAGAAAAAGACGATGCCATACTGTATATTACAAAAAAATATAATATGTTGCCAGAGAATGCGCATATTATTTTAAAAAATTTAAGAAAAATAGAATTAAAAGATTATAACAATCAAAAATTAAATGATTTAGTTTCTATAAAAAAAGACTTAATTGAAAATAAAAAACTAATTAAAAATATTCATTTAGAAACATTTTTAAAAGATAAAAAAGTAATACTATACGATTTAGACCCAATAACACAAAAAGAATTATCAACAAAATTAAATATAAAAGAAATAATAAACGAAGAACCAAAAAAAACCTTAAACAAAAACGTATACGAATACGCAACTCTTGAAGATGAAATAGTCGGTTTAGCAACAAAAATAAGAAATCTCCTAATTGATGGAATTAATATAAATAATATAAAAATAACAACAGTCGATAACGATTATTTGCCAGTAATTCAAAAGATTTTTAACATCTATAATATAGGATTAAATTTAAAAAACAATAACAAATTATTTTATATAGACGAAGTAAAAAGTTTTTTAGAAAATATAGATGATGACACAAACTTAATAGATTTAAACGATACACTTAAGTTTAGTTTTGATGTCCAAACTGCAGTTGTTAATATAATAAATAAATATACAAACTATGAAACAATAGGAGAAATAAAACCAATACTAGAATATGAATTTAAAAATACAACATTAAAATCAAAAAAAATAAACTGTGTAAAAGAAATAGATTATAAAACTCATTATAACAATAACGACTATGTTTTTATGATTGGATTTAACCAAGAAATGATTCCTGTAATCTATAAAGATGATCAATACTTAAGTGAAAAAGAATCAAAACTTTTAGGATTAAGCACTATAGAAGAAAAAAATCAAAATGAAGAATATATATTAAACAAATTTATAAACAACACTAAAAACCTATCTATTAGTTATAAATTAAAATCCATAACAAACGATTACGCCCCAAGTGACTTTCTAGCAAAAATAACAAACTTAAATATTATAAAAGAAGAATATGACTATAAAAATGAAATACTAAACAAATTAAAACTAGCAGAAAACCTAGACATTTTTATTAAATATCAAACTATAAAAGAGCCACTCGAAGAACTATACTCCTACTATGATATTCCATATAATATATACGACAATAATTATAATAAAATAAACTATGAAACAATAAAAAAAGAATTAAAGAATAAATTGAACTTATCATACTCAAACATGGATACCTTCTTTAGATGTAGTTTTAGATTCCTTCTTAATAATATTTATAAACTTGAACCATTTACAGAAACAACAGCAACCATTCTAGGTAAGGTTTTTCATGAAGTTCTAGAAAAAAAATATAGTCAGAACTTAACCGATTATGAAAACACTATAAATGAATCATTTAATAAATATTTTGAAAGCCCAACAAAAAAAGATTTATTTTATTTAAAAAAATGGTCAAAAGCAATAATGGACTTTATTGAGATATTGGACGCTAGAGATAAAATAAGTGACTTTGCTCCAACATACCTTGAAGAAAAATTTGAAATAAACATAAAAGATGACTTGAATATAAAAATAAAAGGTTTTGTAGACAAAATATTAACTTTTGAAAACAACGTAGTTGTTATCGATTACAAGACCGGATCATCCTCTCACAACCTAAATAACGCCATATATGGGCTAGATATGCAACTTCTAATGTATTTATACTTAATTAAGAATACAACAACCCTAACAAGCCCTAAAATAGCAGGAATGTACATACAGTCTGTTATGAATGAAGTAGAGGCAAGTAAAACAGGAAAAACCCAAAAAGAATTAAATACAGAAAAAAGAAAATTAGAAGGATATACACTTAAAAACAGTAATATTGCAAGTAAACTAGATCATAATTTTGAAAATGAATCATTTGTTAAAAGTTTAAGAGTAAAACAAGACGGAGAATTCTATGCAACTTCTAGTGTTCTAACAGAAGAACAAATCGAAAGTTTTATAGAAATAGTAGACAAAAATATTAAAAACGTCATAAATGATATTCATAACACAAACTTTGAAATAAATCCTAAAAAACTTGAAAATGAACTTGAAGGTTGTAAATACTGTAACTTTAAAGATATCTGTTACATGACAAACGAAAATATTAAAGAATTAAAAAAATATAAAAAATTTGAATTTCTAGGAGGTGAGAATGATGATACCAACTAAACCAGACAACGTAATATGGACAGATGAACAATGGACAAGCATATATCTAGAAGGTAAAAACATAATAGTAAGTGCAGGAGCAGGAAGCGGGAAAACAGCCGTATTAACAGAAAGAATAATTCAAAAATTAATAAGAGGAATTTCCATTAAAGATATGATTATTTTAACTTTTACAAATGCAGCAGCATTTGAAATGAAAGAAAGAGTAAAAAAGAAAATAAGAAAAGCAGTTAAAACATACCCACAACTAGAAAAACAAATACCCTTAGTAGAACAAGCCATTATAACAACATTTGATAGTTTTAGCTTATCAATCGTAAAAAAATATCACTATCTTTTAGGAATACCTAATAATATAGGAATTATAGATAATGTAGTTTTAAACATAGAAAAAAGAAAAATACTCGATAATATTATTGACAATAAATATGATAATCCTAAATTCTTGAGTTTTCTTGACAGATTTACAGTTAAAGATGATACCTTAATTAGAAACACAATTCTCTCATTTTCAAACAAAATAGACAGCATTTGCAAAAAAAATGAATATTTAGAAAATTATATTGAAAACAATTTTACCAATGAATTTATTGATACTACAGTAGATGAATATATGGAATATATAAAAACCTTATGTAATACAATAACAAGCCTAATAGACGCTATTAAAAATACTGTAACTGATGAAAAATTAGTAGACTATTCAAATAAAATTGAAGAAACACTTTACTCCTTAAATACCGACAAATCATACAAAGACTATAAAAAAACAATAGAAACATATAAATTCCCTAAGTTACCAACAAAAGGAGAAGAGACAGAAAAATCAGCAATCAAAGGATACATTGAAAAAATTAAATCATATCTAAGTGAACTAAATGAACTAATGACTTATGAAACTGAAGAAGACATGAAATTAGAAATCCTCAGTACAAAAGAAGATATCGAATTATTTATAGAAATTCTTTTAGAACTTGAGAATAAAATATTCTCATTCAAAAAAAGCAAAAATGTTTATGAATTTAGTGATATTACAAGGCTAGCAATAAATATTTTAGAAACACACCCAGAAATATCTGGAGAAATAAAAAATAAAACCAACGAAATAATGATAGATGAATATCAAGATACAAATGATATTGGAGACTACTTAATCTCTTTAATTAGTAAAGACAATGTCTATATGGTAGGAGACGTCAAACAATCCATTTACAGATTTAGAAATGCCAATCCTAAAATATTTATGGAAAAATATAACAACTACAAAAAATACAATACCGGTTACGCAATAGATTTAAATAAAAACTTTCGTTCCAGAGAAGAAGTACTTGACGGAATCAATATGATGTTTAGTAAAATAATGGACGAAAAAATAGGGGGAGCCAACTATAACGAAGGACATAATATGATTTATGGCAATAAATCATATATTAATGAAGGAAAGACAAACCAAAATTATAACCTTGAAATCTATGACTATGAATACAAAGAAAAACCAGAATATAGTGGCTTTTCCAAAGAAGAAATAGAAGCATTCATAATAGCAGAAGATATCATCAAAAGAGTTAAAAACAAAGAACAAATTTTTGATATGGAAAACAAAGTTTTAAAAGAAATTAAATATAGTGACTTTGTAATTTTAATAGATCGCTCTAGTTCCTTCAAATTATTCAAAAAAGTTTTTGAATTTAAAGGAATCCCATTATTAGTGCATAAACCAGAACAATTCATATACTCAAATGAAATCTATGTTCTAAAAAACTTATTAAAACTAATCAATATATTTAAAGAAAAAGACTTTATTAATATAAAATATCCCTTTATCTCAATATCAAGATCATACCTTTTTGATTATGATGATGACTTAATTTTTAGTGCTGTCACAAATAATGATATTTTAACTAATCCAGAATTTAAAGATTTAGTAGAGAAAATATCATACCTAGCAGAATTGTCAAACAATATAAGTTTGAGTAATCTAATAATAGAAATTTATAAACAATTTGACTTTTACTATAAATCAATTAAAATTAGTAATGTCTTAAATACAAATTTGAAACTAGATTATATTATAACAGTTGCCCAAAATCTTGAAGATATAGGATATTCATTAAAAGACTTTATAACTTACTTTGAAGAAGTATTTGAAAAAAAATTAGATATACAATTCTCACCCCAAATTGACACCTCAAGTAACTCAGTAAGTATAATGACAATACATAAATCAAAAGGATTAGAATACCCAATTTGCTACTTTCCAAATCTATATAAGGATTTCAATAAAGCTGATTTAAATAGTAAATTTTTATATGACTCAAAATATGGATTTGTCCTTCCAGTTTATAATGAAGGAATAAAAGAAACGATAATAAAAAAACTAGTAAAAAACAATTATCTAAAAGAAGATATAGCAGAAAAACTTAGAGCCTTATATGTTGCCCTAACAAGAGCAAAAGAAAAAATAATTTTAATATCACCACTAAAAGAAGCTAATGTAGATAATCTACCTTTCCAAGATAACCTGGTAAATGAATTAGATAGATTAAAATACCAAAGTTTCGAAGATATATTAAAATCACTTAAAAATGAAGTTAATCCCTTTATAAATACTAAAGAATGTAATCCATCAAAAAATTATCTATTGTCAAAAAAAATAGACTTAAATCTACAAAAAAGAAATAAAACATTTGAAACAATAGAAATACATATAGAAGAACAAGAAAAAGACGTAAAAACATTCTCACACACAAGAAATAAAATAGAAAAAAATAAAGCAACCGAGTTCGGTACCGAAATCCATGAGGTACTAGAATTCCTTGACTTTTATAACCCAATTGAAGATATTGAAAATTACGCAATATCATCATACTTTAAATCATGTATTCTTAAACTATTTAATCAAAATTTTATAAAACCAAACTCTATTTTTTATAAAGAATACGAATTTTATGACAATGAAAATCATGGAATAATAGACTTACTTATAGAAAACGAAAATGAATTTATCATAGTAGACTATAAACTTAAAAACATAGAACCAGATTATTATATAGAACAAGTAAAAAGCTATGTATCTTATATAAAAAATATAACAGACAAAAAAGTAACAGGATTTCTTTACTCTATAATAGACGGAGAAACAAAAAAAGTAAATTAATTTATTTGACAAAAAACAAATAAATTGATACAATACAAATATCAAATCAAAGAACGAGACAAGTAATAAATATAATTAGGTAAAGAGAATTAGTGGGGCTGAGAACTAATACTAATTAATTTATGAATCTACTCGCGAGAGGAATTAATCATTCCCGGCTCTGGCCGTTATCAAAATAAAGACTAAATTAGGATGGTACCGCGTGTAAACGCTCCTAAAAATTAGTCTTTTTTTATTTAAAGAAAGAAGGAAATAAAAATGATAGACATTAAATTAATAAGAGAAAACAAAGAACTAGTAAAAGAAAACATTAAAAAGAAATTTCAAGATCCAAAATTACCGTTAGTAGACCAAATATTTGAACTAGATTTAAAATACCGTGAAGCAAAAAAAGAAGCTGATCAATTAAGAGCAGAAAAAAATGAAAACTCTGCAAAAATAGGAACCCTAGTAAGAGACAAAAAAACAGAAGAAATTGTCAAACTAAAAGAAACAATACAACAAACTAGCGAAAAAATAAAACAACTAGAAACACTAGAAGAAACCCTAGAAAAAGAAATAAAAGAAAAAATGATGACAATACCAAACATAATAGATTCATCAGTTCCAATCGGAAAAGATGACAATGAAAACGTAGAAAACGAAAAATTTGGAGAACCTTTTGTGCCAACTTTTGAAATACCTCATCATGCAGACATAATGGCAAAACTATCTGGAATAGATAAAGAAAGCGCCGGAAGAACAAGTGGAAATGGATTCTATTATTTAATCGGTGACATTGCCAGACTACACTCTGCTATGATTTCTTACGCCAGAGATTTTATGATTGACAAAGGGTTTACATATTGTATCCCACCATTTATGATAAGAAGCGAAGTAGTTACAGGAGTAATGAGCTTTGAAGAAATGGATGAAATGATGTACAAAATTGAAGGAGAAGACCTTTATTTAATAGGAACTAGTGAACACTCAATGATAGGGAAATTCCAAAATCAAATTGTTAAAAAAGAAGAATTACCAATATGTATGACATCATATTCACCTTGTTTTAGAAAAGAAGTAGGAAGTCATGGAATTGAAGAAAGAGGAGTATACCGTGTTCATCAATTTGAAAAACAAGAAATGATTGTAATCTGTGACGCAAGTGACGGAATGGGATGGTATAAAAAAATGTGGGAAAGCACTGTAGAGTTTTTTAGAAGTCTTGATATCCCAGTAAGAACACTTGAATGTTGCTCAGGAGATTTAGCTAATTTAAAAGTAAAATCATGCGATGTTGAAGCATGGAGTCCACGACAAAAAAAATACTTTGAAGTTGGAAGTTGTTCAATTCTAGGAGATGCCCAAGCAAGAAGACTAGGAATAAGAACTAAAGATCAAAATGGAACACATTATGTAACAACTTTAAATAATACTGTCTTAGCAACCCCAAGAGGCCTTATCGCATTCCTTGAGAACAATTTAAATGAAGACGGAAGTATTAATATTCCCGCTAGTTTAAGTCCTTATATGGGTGGAAAAACAGTATTAACACCAAAAAAATGAAAACAACTTTAAAAAGTTGCTTTTTTATTGTATAATTATTCTAGTAATAAAAATACGAGAGGAATCTAATAAAATTAGATAGAGTGAGATAATATGAAAGATTTAATAAGTATAATTGTTCCCATTAGAAATGTAGAATCATTTATTAATGTATGTCTAGATTCTCTTGTAAAACAAACATACGAAAATATTGAAATTCTTCTTATTCATGATAACACAACAGACAACACAATAAAAATTTGTGAATACTATAAAAAGAAAGATAAAAGAATCAAAATAATAATAAAAAAAACAAAATCAATCGAAAACAAAAAGAATATAGGAATAGATAACGCCAAAGGAAAATATATTACCTTTGTAGAAGCCGGAGATAAAATTACACCTACATTTATAAAAGATTTATACACCATGATTTTTACATATAAAGCAGATATTGTCTGCACAAACTACTATAAACAAAATGAAAAACCAACACAAAGAAAAAATACCGTTCAGGTATTAAAAGGAATAACAATCATAGAAAACTACTTACACATGAACATAAGAAGTCATTCTTATGCTAAAATGTTCAAAAAAACAATATTCGATGAAATAAAATTCCCAGATTACGAAATATATGATGACTTCGTTACAATGTATAAATTATTTCATAGTGCAAAAATAGTAATATATTCAGAACTTAAAAAATATTGCCTAATCGAAGAAAAAAACCAAGAAGTTTCTGACTCAGACTGTATGAGAAAAATAAATGCATGCATAGATATGCTTAATTTTATTGAAACAAACTATCCAAAATTATTAGATTACTGTAAAACAAAAATATGCTGTGAAGCAATTGATTTATTTACTAAAGTAGAAGATAAAGAATATAAAAAACAATTATATGAATACATAAAACTATATAGAAAATACGCCATAAAAGACTTAAGATTAACACAAAAAATGAGACTAAAAGTTTCAAAATCTCTTTTTGGATATAATATCTTAAATTTTAATATGAAATTAGAAAAATAAAAAGGAGAAAGAAGTATGAGAGTAGGAATATTTGATTCAGGAATTGGTGGTTTAACTATACTTAAATCGTTAATAGATGAATTACCAAACAATGAATATATATATTTTGGAGACACTGCTAATTTGCCTTACGGAAGTAAAACAACAAACCAACTTAAAACCCTAGCAGACAAAAATATAAACTTCCTACTAAGTCAAAAAGTAGAAGTAATTATCATAGCATGTGGAACAATAAGTTCTACCATTTATGATGAAATTAAAGAAAATTATGAAGTGCCTATAATAGATATAATAAATCCAATAGTAGATTCATTAAAGAATACAAAAATTAAAAAAGCACTCTTAATAGCGACCGAAAAAACAATACAATCAAAAGTATTTTATGAAAAACTTAGTACTGTTATTGAAGAAGTATACACCAAAGAATGCCCAAAATTTGTTCCAATTATAGAACATAAAACAAAAGATAATCTAGACATCACAATAGCAGAATACCTCTATGATTTCAAAAATCAAGACATAGAAATAATTATTCCTGGATGTACTCATTATCCAATTATAGGAGAAGAAATAAGCGAATATTTAGAAATTCCTATTTTGGATATAGGATTATCAGTTGCAAGTAAAATAAAATTAGATTATAGTATAAAAGATGTTAAACTATACTTTAGTGAAATAAATGAAGACCTAAAAGAGGTCGTTAAAGACATAATAGGAGACTATGAGATAGAAGAAAAGACTTTAGATAATTCTTAAGTTTTTTTTATTAAATAAATAATCAAAAAAATTGTTGATTTCTTATTCAACATAGATTTTTATAAACTAGTATGCTATAATGAAGAACAGAAAAGTGGTGATAATAATGGATTTAAACAACCTAAATTCAGAACAAAAAAAAGCTGTAACTCAAATAGACGGACCATTATTAGTCCTAGCGGGAGCAGGTAGTGGAAAAACAAAAGTTTTAACAACAAGAATAGCGTACCTAGTACTCGAAGCAAAAGTAGCACATGAATCAATACTCGCTATAACATTTACAAATAAAGCAGCCAAAGAAATGAAAGAAAGAGTAGTAAGCATGCTTGGACCAATTGCTTATAAAATGCAAATATCAACATTTCACTCATTTGGTCTATCAATCATGAAAGAATATTATAACGAATTAGGTTACTCTAAAAACTTTACAATTCTTGACAGCGAAGACGCCTTAACCGTTGTAAAGAAAATAATGAAAGATTACGGACTAGACCCAAAAATATATCCACCAAGAGATATAAGAAATAAAATAAGCAGTGCTAAAAATGAAATGATTGATCCAGAACAATATAAAAAATATATACATAACGATTTTACTGAAAAAGTATACCAAGTATATAAAAGATATCAAGACAAACTAGCCCTAAACAATTCATTAGATTTCGACGATTTATTGATGAATCCAATTCATTTATTTCATAATAACCCTAAAATACTTAAAAATTATCAAGAAAAATTTAAATATATCCTAATAGATGAATATCAAGATACAAACGAAGCCCAATATCTTCTAACCAAAATGATAAGCGCAAAATATAAAAACATTTGTGTAGTAGGAGATAATGATCAATCAATATATTCATTCAGAGGAGCTAACTATAAAAACATACTAAACTTCGAAAAAGATTATAAAAATGCCACAATTATAAAACTAGAAAAAAATTATAGATCTACAAAAAATATATTAGATGTTGCAAACTGTGTTATAAAAAACAACAAAAACAGAAAAGAAAAAAACCTATATACAGATGATACAACAGGAAACAAAGTAATTTATCATAGAAGCGAAAATGAAAAAGAAGAAGCATACTATGTTAAATGCAAAATTGAAGATTTAAAAACAAATCTAAAAAACATAGCAGTACTTTATAGAACAAACGCACAATCAAGAACAATGGAAGAAGAATTATTAAAGTCAGGAATACCATATAAAGTTGTAGGAAGTATATACTTCTATAAAAGAAAAGAAATAAAAGACCTTATATCATATTTAAACCTAATATATAATAACTCAGACGATGTAAGTTTATTAAGAATTATTAATACACCAAAAAGAGGAATTGGTGCTAAAACTATAGAAAACATAGTAAATCAAGCACTAACAAATGGACAAAGCCTTTTTGAAACAATAAACTCAGGAAAAGAAATAGTATTTAAAAAAATGCTTGAAGATATGATAAAGAAAAGTGAAACAATGTCATTAACTGAACTAGTAGAATATGTCCTAGACAAATCAGGAATTAGAAAAGAACTAGAAAACGAAAAAACACTCGAAGCAGAAGTTAGAATAGAAAACCTAGAAGAATTCAAATCAATCACAAGAAATTATGAACAAGAAAAAGGAATAATCTCACTCCAAGACTTCCTACAAGAATTATCACTCGTATCAGATGTATCAGAATATAAAGATAAAGTCGACGTAGTAACACTTATGACTGTTCACAGTGCCAAAGGATTAGAATTCGATAATATATTCATAATAGGAAACGAAGAAGGATTATTTCCCCACAAAAATTCAATTGATAACCTAAACGAAATTGAAGAAGAAAGAAGACTATTTTATGTAGCCGTTACAAGAGCAAAAAAAAATCTATACTTAATAAATGCCAAAAGAAGAATGCTTTATGGAATGGAAAATAATAACCCAGTAAGTCGATTTATAAAAGAAATAGACAAAGAATTATTAGAACTTGATGATATAGAAAAAACATTAAAAACAAGTAAAAGAACTGAAATAAACAAAAACGAAAAATACAAAATTGGTGAAAAAGTAAAACATGAAACATTTGGAGAAGGAATAGTCGTAAGCATAGACAAAATGATAGTAACAATTGCATTTAAATTTCCTCATGGTATAAAAAAAATGCTAGCAGGTCATAAAAGTATAACAAAACTATAAAAATATGTTATAATTATTTTAGAAAGGTAGGTTATAAAATGACACAATTTATAAAAAACTTTGTAGAATGGGGAGAAGATTTTATTGAACCATTCAAAACATTCATTCAAGAAAATTATGGTAACCCAATACTATGGATTGCTCTCTTAGGTGCTGGTTTATTTCTTTTTACTTTTACATACGAGTCACTTCATAAGAACAACTAATGAAAAAAATAAGAAAACTAGTAATACCCGTAGCAGGAATGGGGACAAGATTTTTACCCATTACTAAATCGGTACCTAAAGAAATGTTACCAATTGTGGATAAACCTACAATAGAATTGCTTCTAGAAGAAGCAGTAAATGCAGGAATAGAAGAAGTTTTATTTGTAACAAGAAAAGAAAAAGAATGCATAACAAAACACTTTACCAAAGATATTGCACTTGAAGAAAAACTTATAAAAAATAATAAAATAGACTTATTAAATAAAATTAATCATTTACATGATATGATAAAAATTACTACAGTATATCAAGAAGTTCCACTAGGAAGTGGACATGCCATAAGTTTAGCAGAATCATTTATTAATAACGAACCATTCGCAGTAATGTATGGAGATGACTTAATAAAAGGAGGATGTGCTCTAAAAGAATTACTAGAATATTATGAAAAATATGATTGTAATGTAATTGGAGTTTCAGAAGTTCCAAGAGAACTCACAAATAAATATGGAATAGTATCATTAGATGAAAACTTAAAAATCAAAGAAATAGTAGAAAAACCAACAATTGAAGAAGCACCAAGCAACTTAGCCGGATTAGGAAGATATATCCTTAAACCAGAAATATTTGAAGAATTAAAAAACATCAAAAAAAGTAACAATGAATATCAATTAACAGACGCAATGGCTCTTTTAATGAAAAAACAAGACTTTTATGCATGTAAATTTGAAGGAACATATTTTGATATAGGTAGCCAACTAGGTTATGTTAAAGCCAATATTGCTTATGCTCTAGAAAGAACAGAAATAAAAGAAGAACTAACTGAATTTATGAAAAAAATAATATAAGTAGAAGTTAAAATAAAAGGGAGAAAATATGAAGAAAATAATAATAGCATGTTTTTCACTATTCTTATTAACAGGATGTGGTACTAAACAAAACCTAGATTTAAGTAAAATAGAAATAGAGGTTCAAAATCTAAAAGAAGATAAATTTAGTTTTGATAGCATACAATCTTCAGTAGAAAATGAAAAAACACAATATGAAGACTTTGAAGACATTGAAAGAGAATTTGATTTACAATATAAAGACTTTAATAAAATACTAGCAAGAAAAAACTATGAAAATGGAAGCGAATATATCATAATTGACCCAATTAAAGGACAAGAAGAAATCATTGAAACAAAAATGGTAAAATATCTTGAAAAAGAAACCAAAATTAAAACAACATTTGAAAAATACAAAGGACTTTTCATCTTTGTAAAAGATATAGATCCAAACAAAACAATGGAAAAAATAAGGAGTTCAAAAAAACTGGTTTTTTCACAACTTATTCCAATAATCAAAGCAGATTTAAATACAACAATGAAAATAAAGGAATCATGGTTAGAAGAATCATTAGTATTAACATCAAAATATGCAATAAAAGCAAACTCACTAATAATATTGAAACCAAATAAAGAAAACTTTGACAAAGTTAAAACAGCAGTAGATAAATACATGATAGAACAAGAAAAACTTTGGAAAACCTATTTACCCGAACAATATGATTTAATAAGAAAAAGAAAAGAAGAAAAATATGGTGATTATTTAATTTATATAGTTTCAACAAATAACAATCTAGTATCAAAAACAATAAAAGACATGAAATAACCTTAAATGGTTATTTTTTGTTTCTTAATTATAAAATATTTGTTATAATTGTAAGTATAGGATAGGTGATAGCATGTTAGACGGTTACGAACACAAAATCAAAAAGAATATATCGTTAATTTTTATATATTTAATAAAAATATTAGCCCCAATACTTTTATTAGTGATAAGTAAAATCTTTTTAGATAAATATGGATCAATGAAAGATATTATGTTTTTAATAATTAAATTTATAATTATTTTCTTAGATTTCATAGCAATCATGATAATATTAAATAAAACATTTAATCTTCTTTATGACTTAAATATCTTAAAAACAAGACAACATAAAATAAAAACTAAACAAGATTAAAAATTTCCCTATACAAAAAATAAAATTGTTGGTATAATAATATTAATACTAAAAGAATATAGAGGTGAAACAAAATGGCTACAATGACTTATGTTACCCCAAATAACAACGAATTCAAACAAAAAATTATGGAAACAAGATATTTAAGTGATAACGAAGTACTATCTGATAACATTAAAAAACTAATGGATATTGATATAGTAAGAGATTTAGCAAACAAAGCAATTCACTTAAACCCTGATATGCCATATGACGTAGCCTCATTAACAGCTAAACAAATTTATCTAGGAGAACCAATTACTGGTATAGAGTTGCCAATAATAGAAGAAGAAACAATAGAAGAAGAATTATCCACACCATCTGACATTCTAGAAGACTTACCATTTAATGATAAAGAAATGATTGATAACGAACAAATAACTGAAGACACATTGGTAGGATTACCTACAAATGACTTATCTTTAGAAAAAGAAGAAATACCAAAAATTGAAGAAACAGAATACAACTCAAACGACTTAATATTTAGTGATAATGAACTAGTAGAAAATTTAGATTTAGAACTAAATAATATACTAGAAAATGATTTGTTAAAAACTTTACCAGACTCACTAATAGATGGGAAAAATGAAGAAACAAAAGAACTTTTATTTGAAGAGCTACCAAAAGAAGATATTCTACTAGATGATTCATTAATAAAAGATATTACTCCAATTGAAGACACAAACGAACTTTTATTTGAAGAACCACTAAAAGAAGAAAACATAATAGTAGAAGAACCAATTAAAGAAGATATTCTAATAGAAGAACCATTAACTGAAGACTTAGTTATAGATGAAAATTTACTCGAAGAATTACCAACATTTTCAGAAAAAACAATTGAAGAACCTAAAGAAGATATTCTAATTGAAGAACCATTAACAGAAGACTTAGTTATAGATGAAAATTTACTCGAAGAATTACCAATAATTGCAGAAAAAGCAATTGAAGAACCTGTTACAGAAAAAAAATCAGACCTTGGAAACACTCTTACTAATGGACTTTCAATAGGTTTTGAAGATGAACCAGTATTTCAAAAAACAAAAAGAAAATAAAGAACTAGTAAGTTCTTTTTTAATTTGATTGATTTTTCATCAATTTAAGAATATAATTGTTTTAGAAAAGAGGATAATATGAAAAAAATAAGAAATTCCAAAGAATATATCGAAGAAGTAGAACAATATGATGACTTTGTATTACTAGACTTTTTTGCTACATGGTGTGGACCTTGTCAAATGTTAAAACCAGTTTTAGAATCAGTAGAAGACATCATAAAAGTTGTCCAACTTGATGTAGACAGATACGATATTGACTACAATTTCAAAATTAAGAGTATCCCATCATTATATATAATCAAAAACAATAAAATTGTAAATAAAACCGAAGGATATCAAACAGAAAAAGAATTATTAAACTTTATAAAAGAATCAATGAATATAGAACCAGAAAAATATAAAGATGTTCCCAAAAAAGGAGAAATAACAAAAATAACAAACAAAATAATTAAAAAAATATTCAAATAATAACACACTAGATCCCTAGTGTGTTTTCACAACCATTTAATATGGTTATTATATTGTATGAAAAACAATATATAAAATTCCAAAAAAATGTTATAATAATAAAAGAAAAGAGGTAAACATGATAAAACATATTTCAAATAACGAAGAATTTACAAAAGAAGTAAAAGAATCAAAAGAATTAATATTAGTAGACTTTTATGCCGAGTGGTGTGGACCTTGCAAAATGTTAGCACCAAACTTAGAACAAATCCAAAATGAAATAAAAATAGCTAAAGTTAATGTTGATGAATTAAGAGAACCAGCAGTAGAATTCGGAGTAATGTCAATACCATCCTTATTCTTAATGAAAGATGGTAAAATATTAAATCAATCCTTAGGATATATGGATTTATCCCAACTAAAAGAATTTATAAAAAAAGGAGAATAAAATGAAAGGCTTTAAATTAAACCCAAAAAAAGAATATGTAGACACAATAATAGAAGGTATTCTTAAAAAAGATGGACATTGTCCATGCCGATTAAACGTTGATGACACAACACTTTGTCCATGTGATGAATTTATAAAAGATGGAATTTGCAAATGTAAATTATTTATAAAAGAAGAAAAGACTAATAACTAAAAATTAGTTTTTTTTTTTAATAATTATATAGTATAATATATATATAGAAAGTCGGAAGATAAAATGAAAGACATAAAATATAAAATAATAAAAAAATTTTCAAACAGAGATTTTAGTGTAAAAGATAATTTAAAAATATTTAGAACACTCCAAAAAATGATAAATCCAGTAAAAAAAGAATCTGAATTTAAAGATGTCTTTTTAAATTTAAAAACAAGAAAAATAAAAATAAGAATCTATAACGATTTTGAAGACAAAAAAGATCATAAAATGATTTTATATTTTCACGGAGGAGGATGGGTAAGTGGTTCCTTGGAATCATACACAAACGTTTGTTATGAACTATCAAAAAAAACAAATAGAATAGTCCTACTTGTAGAATATAGACTAGCACCAGAATACCCGTTTCCAGCCGGATTTGAAGACTGTTATGAAATAGCACATCTTCTTATCAAAAACTGTAAAGCGTTTAATTTAGAGCCTAAAGACATTGTTCTAATGGGTGACTCTGCAGGAGGGAACCTAGTAGCAGCCATATCTCAAAAAGCAAGAGACACTAAAGACTTTAAAATAGATAAAAACATTTTATTATATCCAGCATTACAAAATGATTACTCCTTAAATTCAAAGTATAAATCACTATTAGAAAATGGAAGTGATTATATGCTAACCAGAAAAAACATAGAAGAGTTTATGGATTTATATACAGAAAACGAAAAAGATAAACTAAATCCCTATGCAGCACCTCTTCTTCAAAAAGATTTTAAAAACCTTCCAAAAACACTCATAATAACATGCGAATTAGACCCATTAAGAGATGAAGGAAGAGAATACGTAGAAAAACTAAAAGAAAGTAATAATGAAGTAAATCATATAGAATATAAAGGAGCTTTACATGGTTTCTTTTCTAACATTTTAGAAAAAAATTATAGAATTAAAATGTACGAAGATATACAATTATTTTTAGGTGAAGAAAATGAGTAAAAAAAATACGGACAGATGGTATAAACTTGAAAATAC
>JAVWTD010000005.1:0-7024 GCA_036667875.1 Bacilli bacterium | reverse complement strand
GCACTAACGGATGGGACAGGTACACTTCATTTTCTTAAAGTCCTAATTTGTAATTATGAAACCTTAAAAGATAATGTAAGTAATGAAATTTATGTAGATGATATTTCAGTTTTTGAAAGAGAAAAAGATAGTTATCATAAATATTTCGATCGAAACAAAAAAGAAAAAAATGAAAAAGAGAAATTCGCATATCAATTAAATAGCAAAAAATACCCTGAAGACAGAATAAAAGTAATAGAACTAATTATGCCTACAAACGAAGTATTAAAACTATCAAAAGAAAAAAAAGTAACAGTAACATCATACTTAACAGCCCTAATGCTTAAAAGCATAGGAGATACAATGAGTCATGAAGAAAAAAAGAAAGAAGTAGTAGTAACCATACCAGTAAACTTAAGAAACTATTTTCCCTCAAATACTGCCAGAAATTTCTTCAATGTAATTCCAATCAAATATAAATTTGACGAAGATAACGAAGACTTTGAAACAGTACTAACAGAAACTAATAAACAATTCAAAGAAAAAATAACAAAAGCAGAATTAGAAAAAAGAATGAATTCATTAGCAAACTTTGAAAACATATTCATAATACGACTTATACCTATCTTTATAAAAGACATCTTCCTAAAATATATCTATAAAATGACAAGAAAATATAGAACAATAACGTTATCAAACATAGGAATTATTACAATTCCTGAAGAACTCGAAAAATATATTTCTCACTTCGGAGTATTTTCAAGTACCGATAATATACAATCATGTCTTTGTACATTTAAAGATAAGATGGTCTTTACTTTTACTTCTCATTTCCTTGACTGTGAAATCCAAAAAAACTTTACCAGATTTCTAACAGAAAAAGGAATACAAGTATTAATAAATACAAACATAGTAGAGGAGGAAGAACTTGATGAAAAAATGTTTTAAATGTAACGTTATGATAAATACAAACACAGATGATTGCCCACTATGTAACACACCACTTAATAAAAACGAAAATGGAAAAGATGTTTTTCCAATTCTTCTTACAAGATATAGAAGTCACGAACTATTTTATAAGATACTTTTATTAGCATCAATTTTTGGTGGTATTCTATGTCTAGCAATAAATTATCTAGTATCAAAAGACTTAAAATGGTCCTACTTTGTAATAGCAGGAATCGTATCATTCTGGATAACACTTATAGCAGGAGTAAGAAGAAGACACTATTTTTTAAGAATGCTTTTTACCGAATTTAATATAATTTTATTAGTAAGCTTTATAAGCAATTATTTTACAGGATTTAATAACCTATGGAGTCTTACTTATGTTCTTCCATTTATCTCAGTTAGTTATATATTATCAGTTTTTATTACAAGAATTTTCTTAAAAAGCCCACTTAAAGACTATATAATATATATTTATATTAACTGTTTAATAGGAATTATTCCAATAATTTTAGTATTTAAAGATGTAGTTAAAGTTGCATGGCCATCAATAATTTCCGCATCACTTAGTGTATTCTTAATGCTTATTCTATTTATTTTTAATAGAAAACAAGTAACTCAAGAACTCGAAAGAAGATTTCATTTTTAAGGTTGACATTTCTAAAACAATCTAGTATAATGATATTAGTAATTATTACTAGATTTGAGGTGTTTAATGAAATATTCAAAACAAAGAACAGAAATATTAAAAGTAGTATCAAATAATTGTAACCATCCAAACGTTGAAAGTATTTATAAAGAAGTAAAAGAAATCATTCCAAACATAAGTTTAGGAACAGTATACAGAAACCTTAATACTTTAAACGAAAATGGACTTATTAAAAAAATAAGTAATCCTCATGGAGGAGACCATTACGATAAAACTTTAAAAGATCATGCACACATATATTGCATCAATTGTCATAATATGTTTGATATAAACTTAAATACAGTAGATAATATCAAACAAATTATAGAAAAACAAAATAAATGCGAAATAATATCTAGTAATATCATATTCACAGGAATATGTAATAATTGCAAAAAATAAAGAAGGAGAATTAATTATGGAACTTAAAGGATCAAAAACAGAAATGAATCTATTAGCAGCATTCGCAGGAGAAAGCCAAGCAAGAAACAAATATACTTACTATGCTTCAAAAGCAAAAAAAGATGGATATGAACAAATAGCAGCAATATTTGAAGAAACAGCAGGAAACGAAAAAGAACATGCTAAATTATGGTTCAAAGAACTACATGATGGAGAAGTACCATCAACTATCGACAACTTAAAAGACGCAGCAGCAGGAGAACACTATGAGTGGACTGACATGTATGCTTCATTCGCAAATGACGCAAAAGAAGAAGGATTCCAAAAAATAGCATTCCTTTTCAATGAAGTAGCTAAAATAGAAAAAGAACACGAAGAAAGATATAAAAAATTATTAGCAAATATTGAAGAAAATGTAGTATTTGAAAAAGAAAACAAAGTAATGTGGATTTGTAGAAACTGTGGACACATTCACTACGGAGAAAATGCTCCTAAAGTATGTCCAGTTTGTAACCACCCACAAAGTTATTTTGAAATGAGATGCACTAACTACTAAGACTAACAGGATTTATTCCTGTTTTTTTGTATTATTTTAATAGAACCTATTGACAGTAAAAATGATTATTTAGTAATTATAAATTCATGCATAATAAAAGAGTAATTTCAATAATTACTCTAATTTTATTTTAATAATTTAATTCCTTACCATAATATTTTCTTTTTAATGTTAATACTTTTGGTTTTTCTTTTACTTCTTCTTTTATACTCAATAAATATTTTTTATAAGAATTTAGCTTCTCTATTTCTAATCGTCTATTCATTAGACAAATACTTATTTATTTCAAAATAGTCTTTCGTTATTTTTGTTTTTGGAAATTTAATTACTGCTTTTTTTTGATTTACAAGTTCTTCATTAAGAGCTGTTTTTTCTTCTAAAACAACATTAAAAGTTCCCTTAGGATAAACATTTTTTAAATTATCTAAATCTCTTGATGCAATAATTAAATTATTTTTTGGATTATTTATTAAAGATGTTAAACAATCTAGTTTATTAATAAAATCAATATTATCAAGTATAAAGTTCATCTTTAATTCTTCAGTTTTAGTTCTGAAATATATTTCTTCAATTAACATATTTCCTAAATTGTTTCTATTTTTTAAATTTTGATTTAAAACAATAATTATAGCAGTCTTTTCTTTTATTTCAAAGTTAGTTAAATTAGTAAGTGCCAATAAGGATGGTCTTAACGTATATTCTTTTAGTTTTTGTTTAGAAACACTTATTATGCTTGTTCTTGTTTCAAGAGGTGCATAAATAATTGATGATCCAGATATAAAAGCCTCGCTAGTTTTATCTAATTTATCAAAATATTCTTTAATTAAATCTTTTTCTAATAAACCATCAAGTGCAAGACTAAGTGAACCTAAATTAACTTGTTTAGAACTTGCATGCTCCATTATAATAAGCATTAAAGACATACATAAATCACACGCACTATTTGTCCAAAATGGGTCAGATTCTATAGAATTATCATCAATAAATATTGTTTTACATATTCTTTCTAATAATTCGATACAAGTATCTTTGTTTCCTTCTTTATAATATTTATAAGGTAATAAAAAAGGGTTGTAATTATTACTTAAATCATTGTTCTTTAAATTAATAATAACTTTGTTATAATCCTTTAACTCTTCATTAAATTGATTTAAATATTCTTCTTTTGGGTCTAAAATCAAAATATTTTCGTTACTTGCTAAAATTTCTTCTACTTCTTTATAAATTATTCCTGTTGTTTTCCCTGAATTAATTTTTCCGTTAATTAAACATGTTTTTTCCATTTTCATTTCTCCTTCAAACATTTTATATACATATTTTTTTGTTCTTCTATTAATTTAAAATCATATTCTTTGATTTCATTTTTAAAACTCATAGTGATACACTCATAATTTAAATTATTAAATATGAAGTTCATAACTGACTCATTTTCAAAAGTTGATTTCTTTAAAGTTGTTAAATAATTATTTAGTTTTGGAATAATTACAAAATCATCTATTACTTCATTATCTAAATATAATATATAATATATAGCATTTTTACTTTTAATAGATTTTGCAATTTCTGTATTTCTATCGTGTTTTATTATATATTGATTATAGTCACCCACTACTAATTTTTTAGGTAGGCTTATAAGAGTTTTTACATCACTATTTTTTACTACAATTTTCCCATCAGTTATGTGACTTTTTAAGAAATCAAGTTTCTTTATTTTATCATTTATATTTTTTACTTCATCAAGTAATTGTATTTTTTTTAAGTCCATTTTAGTAGAATTAAAATTGTTCCAGTCTTTTTTTATTTCATCTAATGAATAACCAGAATCTTTTAAATCCATTATTAAGTTATATTCATCTATTTTTTGTTCACTATAATATCTGTAACCGGTAAAGATATCAATTGAATCAGGTTTTAATAAATCAATTTTATCATAGTATCTTAATGTTCTTATAGAAGCTTTAGTTTTCTTAGAAAAGTCACCAATTTTGTACATGATTTTCCTCCTTTCATATACATAATAACACTCTACTCAAGTAGAGAGTCAACTACATTTATTATACATTATTAAAATTATAAAAAAAAGATGTTTTAAAAGAAGTTTTTGTAAAATTGTAATGTAGTATATATAAAACTCTCCATAATATTTTATTTCAATTACATTATAAATTAGGTCTTCCTCTTTGTATACCTAATCCCAATACCATTTTACATTATACTTTATTTCTGTTTTTTTGTATTATTTAAAATATATGATATAATAAAATTCAAATATTTAAATTTATGAGGTGCAAAAAATGAAAATATGTTTAGTACATGAGGAATATCCAGAAGAGACCCACTATTCAGGAATAGCGACAGCCCAAAAAATAATAGCGGAAACACTAGTAAAAAAAGGTCATGACGTAACTGTCATAGCTAAATCACTAGACTGTGATAAGAATTATCTTGATGAAGGAGTAAAAGTAATAAGACTTTCTGATTCTGAAATAGACTTTAGAACAAAAGTGTCAAAATTATTAAGTACATTACAAAAACATGGAGAAATAGAAATTATTGAAGTTCCAGATAAAGGAGCCTACACTGTACTTTTTGAAAAATCTAGAAAAGTACCACTCGTAGTTCGCTTACAAAAACCATCAATTATTTGGAATAAAGAAGATACGAAAACAATAAAGTGGGAAAACAAAATATTAGAAGCATCAGATCTCATTATTTCATCTACAAATTATTTAAAAGAAAAAATAAACAAACCAAATAAAAAGATAGAAATAATAAGAAACCCAATTGACCAAGAAATATTCTACTTAAAAAATAAAAAAAGAGAAAAAAACAAAAATATAATTTACTGTGGATCCTTAGAAGAATCAAAAGGAGTTTTAAACTTAGCAAAATCAATACCAGATATTGTTGAAAATTTAGGAAATATAAAATTTATATTTGTAGGAGAAGATACAACAAAAAATAATTTAGGTATTTCAACTATAGAATATATTAAAAATATAGTACCTAAAAAATTACACAAACTTTTAGAATTCAAAGGAAAATTAACAAACGAAAAAATAAACATCTTATATAATAGATCTCTTATAGCAGTATTTCCATCCCTCTATGACAATCTACCATATTCAGTACTAGAATGTATGGCGTCATCAGTTCCCTTTGTAGGAAGCATTAATAGTGGCATGATGGAAGCAGTAAAGAATACAAAGTATCTCTCAAATGAAGACAATCTTACAGAAAAGATAATAGAATTATATAAAAATAAAGAAATACAAAAAGAAATGTCATCAAGCTTCTTAGAAACAATTAAAAATGAATATTCAAAAGAAATAGTAGTTGATAAATTAATAAAAGTTTATAAAAAAACAATCGAAGAATACAACTATATTATTATTAAAAGACTATTCAAAGATGAAATAAAAAAAGAAATAAAAGATATTAAGAAACTTGAAACAGGCTTAACAAATTTTGTCTATTTAATACAAACAAACGAAAAAAAATATATAGTCAAAATTTACAAAAAAATAATAAATGAAAACTTATTCCATGAAATGATAGAAGTAGCTAAAAAATCAAACTTTAATCTTCTAAACCCCTTAGAAACAAAACTATTTAAAATAGCCAATAGTACAATATGTGTCTATCACTATATAGAAGGTAAACATCAAAAGAAATTAAGCAATACTTCACTTGAAAAAATACTTGAATTCATAAAAGCTGAAAAGAAAGTAGAAATAAAAGGGGAAACCATGATCGAAAAAGTAGACTTCTTTTATGAATCATTAAGGAATATGAAAACACATAAAATAAGAAGAGAATTAATTGAAGAACTTCTAAAAAAATATATGAAACTAAAAAATTATAAAATTTTTCAAGAAAAAGAATTAATTCACGGAGATTTATGCTATAAAAATATACTATGGAATGAATCAGGAGACTTCACAATTCTTGACTTAGACAATATTTGTCTATTTACAAAACTTTATGATTTAGTAGTATTTGCAATTAATATGTCTAAAAATGAAAAAGAAATCGACATAAAAACAGCTAAAAAGATACTTAAACCATTCGATAACTATACAAAAGTTGATATTATAAATGTTTGGAATTTTTACCTATTAAAAGTAATATTTGAAAATATTTATCTTTATGAAATTAATAAAATAGACTTAAGAGAAGAAACAAACACTACCGATAGTTGGGAATATTATTATGAGTTACTTAATAATAATATTATTGAAGAAATATTAAATAAATAAAACAGGAAAATTAAATTCCTGTTTTTTATAACTCCTTAATTAATATAGATTCCATTTTTCTATTAACAGCATAAATATTCTTATCAAATATTTTAATTGATACAATCTCTTTTAATCCTTTAATTTTATTAACTTTATAATTACTATCAATTTCATATAATAATCCATTTTTTTTAATTACATAAATTAAAT
>JAVWTD010000004.1:54082-67576 GCA_036667875.1 Bacilli bacterium | reverse complement strand
AAAAAAATTAAAAAATATATTGCAATATAAATAATAATATGATATATTTAAAGGGCAGTGTTAGTTGGACCCTTAGCTCAGTTGGTTAGAGCATCCGGCTCATAACCGGGCGGTCGAAGGTTCGAGTCCTTCAGGGTCCACCACTATGTTGCGAGTGTGGCGAAATTGGCAGACGCGCTAGACTTAGGATCTAGTGCCTTACGGCATGGGGGTTCAAGTCCCTTCACTCGCACCAGTTTGATAGAAAACTTAAACTTATAAGTTTAAGTAGTAATAAATTACTAACAGAAATGTTAGTTTTTTTTATATTAATATGTGGTTTATTAAAAATAACTTTCTTATAATAAATGATATAATTATTTTAAAAGGATGGAAAAAAATATGGTTAAAATAAATGAAAAATTATATGAATTAGAAAATGAGAATATATTTTCTAATGTAAATAAAAAAATTAAAGAATATAAATTAAAAAATCACAATAAAAGAATAGTTTCATTAGGTATAGGAGATGTTTCTATTCCTGTTATCAAGCCTGTTATAGATGCGATGCATGAAGCGGTTGATGACTTAGCAAGTATGACTACATTCGATGGATATGGTGCATATTACGGTCTAACAGAACTAAGAGAAACCATTTTAAAACATGAATATAAAGACTTCTCTTTAGATGAAATATACATAGGAGATGGAACCAAAACAGACACTACTAGTATCCTAGAATTATTTGATATAAATTCTAAAATATGTATAGCAGACCCAATGTATCCTATATATAGAGATGGTGCTAAAATATTAAATAGAGAAGCAGAAATTATTCCGTTATCAGAAGCTAATAATTTTTTACCAGAAATACCAAAAGAACATTATGATATATTATATGTTTGTTCTCCTTGTAACCCAATAGGAGTAGCATTCACTAAAAAACAACTAACTCATCTAGTAGAGTATGCTATAAAAGAAGAATCAATAATTCTTTATGATAATGTCTATAACTCATTTATAACAAATGAAGATGTACCACACTCTATTTATGAAATAGAAAACGCTAAAAAAGTTGCAATTGAATTTAATAGTTTTTCTAAAAAAGCAAGTTTTACAGGACTAAGATGTTCATATTATGTTATTCCCAAAGAAATTCATAAAAACATAAATTACTTGTGGAAACAAAGAACAATAAATAGATTCAATGGAGCATCATGTATAGCACAAAAAGGTGCAATCGCTGTATACAAAAAAGAATCACAAGAAATGATTAAAAAAAATATCCGATATTATCAAGAAAATGCAAGATTACTTATAGAATCATTTCAAAAACTAAACTTTACTTTTTGGGGTGGAATTGATTCTCCATTTATTTGGGTAAAAATCAAAGATGATACTACCTCATGGGAGATATTTGATCTTTTCTTAGAAGAACTAAACATTATAATAATTCCTGGAATTATCTTTGGTGAAATGGGTGATGGTTACTTTAGAGTATCAGCACTTGGTAGTAGAGAAATGATTAAAGAAGCAATATGTAGACTAGAATCATATTATCTACAAGATAAGTCTTAATATTTATTAAAACAAAAGAATATATAATTATATTCTTTTTAAATTAAGTGCATTTATATGAAACTTTTGATATAATGTACTAGAAGGTGATTTTATGGAAAAAGGGAAAAAATTGATTTTAATAGGTCTAATTATATTAGTACTAACAATATTAGCAAGAAAATTAATAGATAACGAAATTTTAACACTACTATTAATGTGTATAGGATTTCTACTTGAATTAAAAGGCTTTCTAATAAAAAATAAAGAAAATAAATAAGAAAGAGGTGCTTTATGAAGTTATATAATACTTTAACAAAAGAAGTAGAAGAATTCATACCACACAATAAAAATGAAGTAACAATGTACACATGTGGACCAACTGTTTATCATTATGCCCATATAGGTAATTTAAGAACCTATATTATGGAAGATATCTTAGAAAAAACATTAAACTATCTTGGATATAATGTTAAACGATGTATGAATATAACTGATGTAGGACACTTAACAAGTGATTCAGATACAGGTGAAGATAAAATGCTCAAAGGAGCTAAAAGAGAACATAAAACAGTCATGGAAATAGCTAAAATGTATACAGATGCATACTTTAGTGACTGCCAGAAATTAAATCTAGCAAAACCTAAAATTGTATCACCTGCTACCGATAACATAGATAATTATATTGAAATGATAGAAAAACTAATTAAAAAAGAATATGCATATATCTCAAATGGAAATGTTTACTTTAATGTCTCAAAACTTGATGACTACTATGCTTTAACAAACCACAAAGAAAATGAAATGGTCGTAGGAGCAAGAGAAGGAGTAAAAGAAGATTTAGGGAAAATTAATCAATCAGACTTTGTATTATGGTTTACAAAATCTAAGTTTGATGACCAAGAATTGAAATGGGAAAGTCCATGGGGACTTGGATATCCTGGATGGCACATAGAATGTTCTTGTATATCTTTAAAATATTTAGGAGAATACTTAGATATTCATTGTGGTGGCGTTGATAATATATTTCCCCATCACACAAACGAAATAGCCCAAACTGAAGCAACAATCGGACACAAATGGTGCAGTTACTGGGTACATGGAGAACACTTAAATGATCAATCAGGTAAAATGAGCAAATCAAAAGGAGAATTCTTGACCGTTTCTCTTTTAGAAAATAAAGGATATGACCCCATAGCTTATCGTTTTATGTGTTTACAATCTCATTATCGTAATCAATTAATGTTTTCTTATGATTCTTTAGATAATTCAGTTCAAGCTTTAGAGAAACTTAAAAATAAAATTAGAAATTTAAAAGAAGACGGTGAAGTAAAAGATTTAGAAACATTTAGATTTAAATTTAAAGAAGCCCTAGGAAACGATTTAAACACTTCTTTAGCAATTACCGTTTTATATGATGTATTAAAAAGTGAATTAAATAATAGCAGTAAATTAGCACTTATTAAAGAATTTGATACAGTATTTTCACTTAACCTTTTAGAAGAAAAAAAACTAAACAAAGATTTAATTGAAAACATAGAAACTTTATTAGAAAAAAGAAAACAAGCCAAAATAGATAAGAACTTTAATTTAGCAGATGAAATAAGAAAAGAAATTGAAGACTTAGGAGTCACTATTAAAGATACAAGAGAAGGGACTATTTATAGTTTAAAATAATATGAAAGAACTAAAAACAGATTCCATTTTAGAAGAAATGGAAATATTAGAAGAAAAAATATTTAATTTAAATTTACCAAATATAAATAAAGTAATAAATGGACTTAATATTATTAAGGAAATTATAATATTAAATAAAGAAATTGACACAATAAATATAAAAAAATTACTAGATGAAATAAATGAAATTATAGATAATGATTTAATAGGTTCATTAAATATGGACACACAAATAGGTATAAATCTAGGAATAAGTTTAATAAAAAAATATAAATAACAAGAAATATCTTGTTATTTTTAGAAATGAGGAACAATGGACGGAATAATAATTGTCGATAAACCAGCCGGTTTTACAAGTAGGGATGTTGTAAATAAAATAGGCAAAATATTTCACACTAAAAAAGTAGGGCATACTGGAACACTAGATCCTCTTGCAACAGGAGTTCTTGTAATTGCTTTAAATAAAGGAACAAAAATTGTGGAATTACTTACTAGTGTTGATAAGGAATACATAGCAGAATTTGAATTTGGAACTTTAACAGACACCCTTGATAATACCGGTAATATTTTATCAAGTGAAAATACAAATTTTAGTGAATATGATATCTTAAATACTTTAAAAAAATGTACAGGAGAATATGAGCAAACAGTTCCTATTTATTCTGCTGTTAAAATAAACGGGAAAAAACTTTATGAATACGCAAGAAATAATATCCCAGTAGAATTACCAAAAAGATTAGTAAACATAAAAGAGTTAGAATTATTAGATATTAAGCAAAAAGAAAATAAAACAGTTATCAAAGTAAGAACAACTGTTACAAAAGGAACCTATATAAGAAGTTTAGGAAACGATATAGCATCTCACTTAAATACATTTGCTATAATGACAAACTTAAGAAGAACTAGACAAGGAAACTTCAAAATAGAAGATGCAATCAAACTTGAAGATATAAATGAATTTAATAAATTAAAAGAAATAAAAGAATGCTTAACAGATTATGAAACAATAAAAACATCTGTTTTATTTGAAGAAACCTTATTAAATGGTTCAATCATAGATAATATATATAATAAAAAAGAAGTATTATTTGTTGATCAAAATGAAAACCCAATAGCCTTATACAAAATCTATTCAAAAGATGAAACTAAAATGAAACCATGGAAAATGTTTAAAATAAAAAGTTAGAAATAACTTTTTATTTTTTCTTTATTGTAAAAAGTATTTAAATTATCTCACCTTTATGATATAATTTTAATAGTAAAATAATAATAGGGATATGGAAGGTGTCAAAATGAAAGATAAACCAATAATACTTATACCATCTATTATTGTATATAGAGTCGTAAAATTTATAATTAGTGTACCTTACTACATGATACATTATTTTTTAATAGGATTTACATTTGCACTATATACTCTAATAACGCTGTTCGTTGATTTAGGAATCTTTATTTCATTTATATGGTGGAAATTCATTAAGTACATAGGCTTTGGATTTGCATTCCCGATTGTTTTTGTTTCCTCAAGAATTAATCTTACGGATGAACAAAAATTAAAGTTTAAAAATGAAAAAGATAAAAAGATTTATGAAAAGAAAATGGCTATAATTGAAAAGAAAAAAGCTATTAAATTAAAAAAAGAAAAAGAAGAACTAGCAAAAATAGAAGCTAAACGCAAAAAAGAAGAAAATAGTAAATTTGAAGAAGAAAAGAAAGAAGAACTAAAAGAACAACAAGAATTGTTGAAACAAGAAAAATTAGAAAAATCAAAAGCAGAATCTGTTAAAGGGGGAGTAGTAGTATCAGGAACTGTTAGTGATAATGAATTAAATAATTTAGATAAAAATGGAAAACCAAAATCTAAAAAAGTTCTTATACGTGAAGCTAAATTAAAAGCAAAACAAGAAGCAAAAAAACGTAAAGAAGAACTTAGAAGAGAAAAGAGAAAATTAAAAGATAAAAATATTTATGTAAATGAAAATGTTAAAATAGAACATAAATCACTAAAAGAAAGATTTAATGGTGGATTAGATGCTATATTTAATGGAGTATTAAAATATTTTAAAAAACAAAAAAATAAAATTTCAAATAATGCTCTTTCAAGAAATAAAAAGAATCAAGATTTAATGCAAAGAGAAGCACTTCTAATTAGTTTTGAAGGTGACGATGTTAAGAAAAGTGACAAAAAAGTTGTTTATGAATATGTTGGAAAAAACATTGATGGTAAACTAATAAAATCTTACTTTGAAGCCTATTCTAAGGTTGAGGTTCACTCATTCCTACTATCAGAAGGGTTTGAAGTTTATAGTATTAAAACAAATGCTTTAATTCAATTTCTACATGGTAGTACTTCTACTAATAAAGGAAAAATTAAAAATAAAGATATGATTTTCTTCCTTACTCAATTATCTACATATATTAAAGCAGGTATACCTCTAGTAGAAGCTTTAAGAATTTTAAGTAGACAATTTAAAGAAAAAAATTACGAAAAAATATTTAGATCCTTAATATATGAATTAACTATGGGAGATAACTTCAGTGACGCTATGGCAAAACAAGGAAATTCATTTCCTAGAATATTAATCAACATGGTAAAAGCATCAGAAATGACTGGAGAATTACCTGAAACATTAGATGATATGTCTTTATACTTTGATGAAATGGAAAAGACAAAAAAACAAATGGTTACAGCCTTGACATATCCAGCTATAGTTTTATTTATTGCTATAGCAGCTCTATCATTCATAATGATTTATATAGTACCTCAATTTGTTGTAATATATGAAGATATGGATAATGCTAAATTGCCTTGGATAACAGTTGGAGTTCTTGCTGTAAGTAATTTCTTAAAAAAATTTGGTATTCTAGTACTAATAGGAATCGTTTTAGTAGGTTTAATTTATATTTGGATGTTTAAAAACATTAAGCTGTTTAGAACATTAATGCAATGGATTTTAATGAAATTACCTATAGTTGGTGATGTTGTTATCTTTAATGAAGTAACAATGTTTACAAAAACATTTGCATCTCTTCTTAAACATAATGTATTTATAACCGATAGTATGGAGATACTTAATAAAATAACAAATAACGAAATTTGGAAGATGATAATACTAGATACAATTACCAATCTTGCAAAAGGAGATAAAATATCTCTAGCGTTTCAAGATCACTGGGCTGTTCCAATTCCAGCCTATGAGATGATTGTAACTGGAGAAAGAACAGGTCAATTACCAGAAATGATGCAAAAAGTTTCTGATTATTACCAAGAATTACATAAAAACCAAGTAGGACGTATTAAGGCTTTTATTGAGCCAATCTTAATTTTGTTCCTAACCGGGGCAGTTGGATTAATTGTTTTATCCATCGTTATCCCAATGTTTAGTATGTATGACAATTTATCTTAAGGGGGATACAAATGGAATTATATTATACTTTAATTATGTTTGTATTTGGAACCATCTTTGGTTCCTTTTACAATGTAGTAGGAGACAGACTACCTAATGGTGAGTCAATTGTTAAACCACGTTCTCATTGCCCTAAATGTGGGCATGTTTTAGGAGTTTTAGAACTGATTCCAGTTCTTTCATTTCTATTTCAAAGTGGAAAGTGCAAAAATTGTAAATCAAAAATTCCTATCATTCATCCACTTTTTGAATTATTTAGTGGTACGATGTTTTCACTTTGTTATACTGTTTTTGGATTTGGAATAGATTTTTTAATTGCACTTACTCTAATTTCCATGCTTTTAATAATTATAGTTAGTGATATAAAATATTTTATTATTTCTGATGAAGTTTTAATTGTAGGAGGAATCGTTTTAGCAGTTCTTGTCTTAATAGGAAAAGGTCCTTTTGCTCTATTTACTTGTACAATTAATGGGGTAATTGCTTTCCTAGTTATGCTTTTTATTAAAATAATGGGTGATCATTTATTTAAAAAAGAATCCATGGGAGGAGGAGACATTAAGCTTATGTTCTTCTTTGGATTTGTATTAGGATGGGAAATGGCTCTCTTAACTATATTTCTAGGGTCAGTAATAGGTTTACCAATATCATTAATAATACTATTTAAAAATAAAACAAATATTATTCCTTTTGGTCCTTTCCTTAGTTTGGGTGCAATGATTATTCTTTTAACTCAATTTGATTTTATCAAACTATTAAGTTTAATTTCTTAATAGTTTTTTATTACAAAAAAAAGGAATATCTAATTCCTTTAAAATTCTAATTTTTCTACTTCTGGACTTTCTAATTCTAAAGATTCACTTTGAACTTCATTTATTACAAGCTCTTCACTTTTAGGAACTTCCAAAGTTTCAGCTTGAACTTCATTTATTACAAGCTCTTCACTTTTAGGAGCTTCTAAAGTTTCTTCTACAACTGAATTACTTAAAGAATCTTCTTCTTTTTTTAGAGCCTCTGTAGCTGCTTCTAAATCTCTTTTTGCAAGTTCACTTGCTTCTATAGCGGCTTTCAATCCTGAATTTTTATTTTTGCTTCCTAAATTATCGTCATCAAGTTCTATTAATTTTAATACTTCTTCTACTGTACTAAAACCTTGTTCTACTTTTTTAATACCATCTTGTAATAAAGTTGTTGAACCGGAATTATATACTAAAGCACGAAGTTTTTCTTTACTAATACCACCACTTAATGCATCTCTTATATCCTGGTCAATTACTAAAACTTCATGAAGGGCAATACGTCCTTTATAACCATTTCCACACTCTTCACAGCCTTCGGCAGTATAAACTTGAGCAACTTCATGATCTAAAACCTTTTTAAATAAAGATTTTTCATAATCATTAGTAGGTCTTAATTTTTTACATTTTGGGCATAGTCTACGCGCTAATTTTTGAGATATAATACCAGTAAGTGCACTTGATAGCAAATATCTTTCAACTTCCATATCTAGTAAACGTTCTATAGTATTTAAAGCATTGTTAGTATGTAGAGTAGATAATACTAAATGTCCTGTAATTGATGCTCGAACTGCTATTTTGGCAGTCTCTGTATCACGAATCTCCCCAATCATTATAATATTAGGGTCCTGTCGTAAGATAGAACGAAGGGCAGCTGCAAAAGTAAGACCAATCTCACTATTTGTCTGTACTTGATTAATTCCTTCAATATCCATTTCTACTGGATCTTCAACGGAAATAATATTTGTTTCTTCTTTATTTAATCTCTGTAAGATAGAATAAACAGTTGTTGATTTACCACTACCGGTTGCTCCAGTTACCAGAACTATACCATTTGGTACTCCAATCATGTGTAAAACCTTTTTAAAGTTTTCTTCACTAAAATCTAATTGATCTAGCCCAGATAAACTTCTTGAATAATCTAAGATACGAATAACTATCTTTTCACCTGTACTAATAGGTAGAACAGAAACACGCATATCCATATCTAAATCCTTTAGACGGGCTTTAATAGCACCATCTTGAGGTAGACGTGATTCAGTGATATTCATTCCACTTATTATTTTTACACGAGTAGTCAAGTTTTTCTTAACAGCATTAGGAATTAAGGCATAGTCCAGTAAAGCACCATCTATACGAATTCTTACTTTCATATTTTCTGTGATTGGATCAAAATGGATATCAGATGCACCACGTTTAGCGGCATCCACCAATATATCATTAACTATCTCAACAATAGGCATTTTTTCAAAATCAAACGTTTTAAGCATTATATAATTCATCCCCTTTATAAACTTTGGACTAGCATTTATCCTAAATATATTATATAATATATTTAGACTAAAAACAATAAGGAAGGGGATAAATCGTGAAAAAAGATAAAAATAAAGGTTTCATGCTTACAGAAACATTAATAGTTTCAACAATGCTTATAACTGTTTTATTACTAATGTACGTGCAATTTAAAAATGTCATAAGAAGTTATGATCAGAGTTTTACATATAATACAATAAATGGAATGTACGGATTATATAATGTTAAAAAATATATAGAACAAGAGAATTTCGACATAATGGCATCTCGCCTTATAACTGATGAATATGTAGATATTACTGAATGTAGTAGTATTTATTTTAAAGTACCTTCATACTGTAATCAGTTATTTGAAAGCCTAGATATAAAAAAAATATACCTCGCAAAAGAAAATATTGAAAATTTAAAAGAAAAAAATAATTTTAATACAGATATGAATGATTTCTTAAAAACTATTAAACATGGAAGTGGTGGCGGCTACCGCTTGATAGCACAGTTTAAAGATAATACTTTTGCAAGTCTTAAAGCATTAACAGGATCAAAATATGAATCAATCATAACAGGTTCTTGTAATTCAAATGTCAAAACACAGTTTACAATAGACCATAAATTAGATACTACAAATGTTGATTTAATAGAACCTACTATTAAAAAAGTCGGTTGTGGTGCAAATATTAATGTAGCAGACTATGCAATAAAAAATGACTCATGCATTTATCCTCATACTTTATCAAAAAACAATATTCTAACTGTTCTTGATGAAAGTGCTAATACGTCTACAATAACTTATAAAAAGTTTGAAAGCACATTAACTATTAATTATTATGAAGTTAATACCACTACAAGCGTAGCACCTTCTACAACAGTTACTGTAACCTGTGGGAATAAAATTAATGCAGAAGACTATAAAAAACTTATAACTAATAGACAATACATTAATTCATCACATGATACTATTACAATGACAAAAAATAATGAAACAATAAATATGTACTATACTGTATTAGGAGGAAGCATTTATGACTAAAAAAAGAAATGGTTTTACTACTGTTGAACTTATTGTATCATTTATTTTAGTATCTATTATTGTCTTTTTCCTTTTTGAACTTATCTTCATTATTAAAGATATCTATACAAATTCGGGAATTAAAACAAAACTACTTAGTAAGCAAGCCTTATTAAGTGAAAAGATAAATTATGACTTTAGAACTAAAGAATTATCCATTGCTAATAAATGTGGTGAAACTTGTTTAGAACTTTATTTTTCGGATGGTAAAAGTAAAGTATTATCTTATGATAGAAAAGCAGGTATTCTTAGTTATGGAACATATAAAGAATTTTTAGTAGATGGAAGTAAATTTGGAAATATTGTTATAACAGCAGAAGCTTCTAAGTACCCATTAACTAATCAAGAATTAAATGGTATTTTAACAATAAAAGTGCCAATTTATAATACCTTTCTTCCTGAAGAGGACTTTGGTTTAAATATTGTTTATCAATATAATAGTATGAAAACAGCTATTTCAACATCAATTGTAGATACCGTTGATGCTACAAAGAAAGTATTCTTAATAGGACCTGCAGAAGATATTGCTTTTGAAGGGATACCCTACACTGACCCAGGATACTATTTATTTGATGTAAAAACAAGTACTACAAGCAATAATGACCCATCAGTAGTAGTAACGGGTGAAATAGGAAATGTCGTTGGAGAAAGCTATTATAAGCACTATAAATACTATAGTATGAACGGCTCTATTATGGCTGAAGTAACTAGAAAAGTAACAGTTATAAAATCACTTTACACATTTAATTATAAAGGAGTACCAGAAGAAATAAATATTCCAGTAAAAGGTGTTTATAAAGTAGAAACTTGGGGAGCATCAGGTGGTGGTACTACAAGTATGAAAGGACTGGGAGGTTATACCTCCGGTAATGTAAACTTAAACTTAAATGATAAATTAAGAATATTTGTAGGAGGAGAAGGAACAACCGGAACCCCTAATTTAGCAGCTCCAGGAGGTTTTAATGGAGGAGGAGATAGTGGTGGAAGTGCCTTAAATTATGCCTCTTCTGGAGGTGGTTCTACTGATGTTAGATTAAATAATGATAATCTATCCTCTAGACTAGTAGTTGCTGGAGGAGGCGGTGGCGGTGGATGCCGTAACGATTCTTCATTTACATGCTTTGGAGGAATAGGTGGAGGAATATCTGGTGGAATCGGAGAATGTTCTTCACCAACTTATTTAGGAGGAGCAGGAACATCAACAGTAGGAGGAGATGCCGCTAGTTATACTACTAACTGTACTAAAGTAGCAACCAAAGGAGCATCTTTAACAGGTGGTAATGGTGCTACTTATGTATCAGGAGCTACTTCATACTCTGGAGGAGGTGGCGGTGGAGGCTACTTCGGAGGAGGAGGAGGTTCTCGCTATGGGGGAGGTGGTGGAGGTTCAGGCTACTGTGCCTCATCAGTTTCTAGTTGTACCCAAACAAGTGGGAACACAACAATGCCAACTCCTTCAGGAAAAGGATACGAAAAAGGACATAATGGGAATGGTTTTATAAAGATAACCCTCATAAGTGTTACAAGCTAAAATATAAATCAAAAAAAATAAAAATCAATATTGAAGCAATAAGTGAGTGTATTACACGTGATATGAAATAAGGAAAATACTTTATTTCTGTATCACTTAATATGCTCATTACTTGTAAGTGGGCACTAAATCCACCAAAAGAAATAATCATTGTCGAAAGAACTGCCTTAACCTTAAGAGGAATATCCAAAACACTTATATATTTTAACCCTTGGGTCATCTCTAATATTCCATTTATTATACTTTGATAATATGGAGGAATATTAATATTTGAGTCAATTATAGTAGTTATAATCAAAAAGAATGTAACAATTCCTAAAATAAGAAGCATAGTATTAATACTATTAATTAAAGAATTTTTTAAAACAGTTCCAAAGTTATTTTTTCTTTTATTCATCTTCCTTACAGCTAATCTTAAGTTAAGTGTTTTTTTCTCTTTAGTAGGGCAATAATTTCTAAATAATATACCTATTATTATATTTGTGATATAATGAGTACATAGAATTAATAAGCCAACTTCTTTATTATTTAAGAATGTTATAGATAGAGTGCCTAGTATAAATAAAGGATTAGAAAAATGAGTAAACATAAGAATCTTAGTACCTTCTTTAGTGTCAATTAAACCTTCTTTATATAGTTCACTTATATATTTTGCATTTGAAGGAATTCCACTTAAAATACTCATTATAAATATAAAAGAAGAATTAGATCCACACTTAAACACTTTATTCATGAATGGACCTATAATCTCACTTATTAATTCAACAAAACCATAATTAATTAAAAGTTCGGATATAACAAAAAAAGGAAAAAGTGAAGGAAAAATATTGTTTTTCCATAAATTAAACGCAAAAGATACTGAATCAATTACAACATCTGATTTAATTAATATCTGACTACAAATAAATAAAAGAATAATTACATACAATAAATTGTAAAGTCGTTTAATAATCATCATTCCAATCTAAAGGAGAAAAAACTATGCTTAATAAAATATATGAAACTATTAAAAAAACATTAAAAGATAATTATAAAGAGATAATAATATTTATTATTACAATATTTATTGCAACTTATCAATTGCCATTTTATATTGATGCTCCAGGAGGTTTAATTGACGCTTCTAAACGAGTTTCAATAAAAGATGCACCAACTAAAAAAGGCTCATTTAACATGGCCTATGTTTCAGAAATACCAGCCACTTTACCACTTTTACTAGTAGCTCAGTTTAATAAAAAATGGGATATCTTAAAAAAAGAAGAAGTTATTTTAGAAAATGAAACAAAAGCCGAATCAGAAGAAAGAGGAAAAATATACTTACAAACAACAGCCGCAAATGCAGTTTTATATGCCTATACAAGAGCGGGTAAAGAAGTAAGCATTAAAAATAATAGAGTCCTATTACTTTATAAATTCCCTGAAGCAGATACTGATTTACTAATAGGCGATTCAATAACTAAAATAAATCATATTCCTGTTGCAAACGTAACAGATGTAGGAAAAGTTTTAGAAACATGTGACGCAAACTCAAGAATTATTATTGAAGTAATAAGAAAGAATAAAACCTATACTAGATACGCAAAACTAGATAAAGATAAAAAAATCGGAGTAATTTTACAACCAGCTTTTGATATTAAATCAAATCCAGACTGTAAATTTAATTTTGATTCAAAAGAATCAGGACCATCAGGTGGACTAATAACAACCCTTACAATCTATAATTATCTAGTCAAAGAAGATATTACAAATGGACTAAAAATAGCAGGAACAGGAACAATAGAACCAGACGGAAGCGTAGGAGAAATTGGAGGAATCAAATATAAACTAGCAGGAGTAGTAAAAAAGAAAGCCGATCTATTCTTCTGCCCAGCAGGAGAAAATTATGAAGAAGCAATGAAAGAAAAAAAGAAAAATAAATATAAAATTAAAATAATAGGAGTAGAAACA
>JAVWTD010000004.1:0-53982 GCA_036667875.1 Bacilli bacterium | reverse complement strand
AATGAAAGAAAAAAAGAAAAATAAATATAAAATTAAAATAATAGGAGTAGAAACACTTGATGAAGCACTAAATTATTTAAAAAACTATAAAAAGAAGGACTAACAATTTAAGTTAGACCTTTTTAAATGCTTATAATTTTCTTTTATAAATTAGGAGAAAATATGTTAAAATATACAAAGGGGGATTTAAAATGAAAAGAAACGAAGTAGATATGTCAAAAGTAACTCCAATGATGAAACAATACCTAGAAATAAAAAACAAAAATGAAGATATTATTATCTTTTTTAGACTTGGAGATTTTTATGAAATGTTTTTTGAAGACGCAATAAATGTATCAAGAGAACTTGAATTAACTCTAACAGGAAAGAGTGCTGGACTTGAAGAAAAAATTCCAATGTGTGGAGTTCCACATCATGCATCAAACATATATATTGAAAGACTAGTAGAAAAAGGATATAAAGTAGGAATCTGTGAACAACTTGAAGATCCTTCAAGTTCAAAGGGAATTGTAGAGCGTGGGCTTACTCGAATAGTTTCAATAGGAACAGTCATGAATAGTGAGTCTTTAAAAGATAATGAAAATAATTATATTGGAAGCATAATACCATTTAATGAAGAATATGCTGTTAGTTACTGTGATATTTCTACAGGTGAAATATATACCTGTATTATTCCAAAAGAAGAAATAATCAGTCGAATCTTATCATTTAAAATAAAAGAAATAATTACTAATTCTGAAACAGAAAAAGAAATAATAAATAAATTAAAAAATAATTATTCCATAATAGTAACTATAAGAGATGATATAAAATCATTTAAAGAATATAATGGAGTTACAAAAAATGTAGGAGACATGCGTCTTATCACAACCATTAACCATCTTTTAACATATATTTTTGAAACCCAAATGAGTTATTTGTCTCACTTGCAAGAAGCAAAAATAATTGAATTTAATGAAACAATGAAAATGGATATCCATACCAAAAGAAATCTTGAATTAACTGAAACTTTAAGACTAAAAGAAAGAACTTATTCTCTTCTATGGCTTCTTGATAAGACAAAAACCGCTAGTGGTGCTAGAATGCTTAAGAACTTTATAGAAAATCCATTAGTAAATAAACAAGTTATTGAAAAAAGATATGATATGGTTCAAATTTTATTAAAAGAATTCTTAACAAGAATTGACTTACAAGATTTACTAGATGAGGTCTATGATTTAGAAAGATTAAGTGGAAGAATAGCCTTTGGAAGTGCAAACGCTAGAGATTTAATCCAACTCAGAAATTCACTAAAAGTAATGCCCGCTATAAAAGACTTATTAGAAAGCATAAAATTCTATAAAAAATTAGAACCGCTAGACAATTTATATGAAATTTTACTAAATAGTATTTATGAAAATCCTCCAGTTGCAGTCAAAGAAGGATATTTAATAAAAGAAGGATATAATGAAGAACTTGATTTACTCAAAAGTTTAAGAAAAGGCGGCAAAGATTTTGTTGCTGCTTTTGAAGCAAGTGAAAAAGAAAGAACGGGAATTAAAAATTTAAAAATAGGATTTAATAAAGTTTTTGGTTATTATATTGAAGTTTCAAAAGGAAATATAGGACTTGTTAAAGAAGAATATGGATATGAAAGAAGACAAACTCTATCTAATTGTGAAAGATATATAAGTCCTATTCTAAAAGAAAAAGAAGCCCTAATTTTAAACGCTGAAGAAAGAATTATTGAACTTGAATATAATTTGTTTGTTTCTATAAGAGAAAAAATAAAAGAATTTATCCCTAAACTACAAAACATATCCAAAATAATAAGTGAAGTAGATGTTCTGCAATCTTTTGCAACAGTTACAGAAGAAAATAACTATGTTAGACCAATTCTAGGAGATATTATTGACGTTAAAAATAATAGACACCCTGTAGTTGAAAAAGTTCTTGAAAAAGAATTTGTACCAAACGATATAAAAATGGACAAAGATACTAATATTCTTCTCATAACTGGACCAAATATGGCAGGGAAAAGTACTTTTATGCGTCAAATAGCAATTACATCAATTATGGCTCAAATAGGTTGTTTTGTACCAGCAGAAAAAGCAGTTATTCCACTTTTTGATGCAATATACACAAGAATTGGAGCATCAGATGATTTAGTAAGTGGAGAATCAACATTTATGGTTGAAATGCTAGAAGCAAACTACGCTATAAAAAATGCAACAAAAAATAGTTTAATATTATTTGATGAACTAGGAAGAGGAACAGCCACATTTGATGGCATGTCGCTAGCACAATCAATAATAGAATATATTAATAAAAATATAGGAGCAAGAACATTCTTTTCAACCCATTATCATGAATTAACAGACCTAGATAAAACATTAAAAGGACTTAAAAATATTCATGTTAGTGCATACGAAGAAGAAGGTAACATAACATTTTTACATAAAATTAAAGACGGTAGTGTGTCAAAAAGTTATGGAATTCATGTTGCTAAACTTGCTAACCTACCAGATAGCCTAATAAAAAGAGCAGATGAAATATTAAAAATATACGAAAATAAAGAAAATAAAAGAGACATATTAATACAAGAAGCACTACCTTTAGATGTACCAAACGAAGTAGAAGAAGAAATTAAAAAATTAGATTTAATGAATACTACCCCATTTGAAGCACTTAATGTATTATACAAATTACAAAATAAAGCAGGTAAATGATGAAAATAGAAGAAATAAAAGACCCTAAATTTTTAAAGAAATTAAAAAAAGAAGAACTAGAAGAACTAGCAAAAAATATAAGAAAATTTCTAATAGATAGTATTTCCAAAACAGGAGGTCATCTATCTTCAAATCTTGGAATTGTTGATTTAACAATAGCTATCCATAAAACATTTGATAGCCCAAAAGATAAGATAATTTTTGACGTAGGACACCAAGCCTATACCCATAAAATACTTACAGGAAGAGCTAATAAATTTGATACGCTAAGACAATTTAATGGTTTATCTGGATTTCAAAAAAGAAATGAATCCCCACATGATTCCTATGAAGCAGGTCACTCATCTACTAGTCTAAGTGCTTGTCTTGGTTTTGCCATTTCAAGAGATTTAGACAAAAAGAAAAACAATATAATAGCAGTAATTGGAGATGGTTCAATAGGTAATGGTCTAGCGTATGAAGCATTAAACCACATTGGTTCACTTAATACTAAACTAATTGTAATTCTAAATGATAATGAAATGAGTATATCTAAAAATGTTGGAGCCATTCATAATACATTAGATAAAATAAGAACAAACTATAAATATGAAATTGCTAAAACAGATACAAAAGGAGTCATTGGAAAAATTCCATATCTCGGCAAAAAAGTAGGAACCGGATTAAAACTAATAAAAGAATCATTCAAAAAAATTTATATGAAAGAAGGATATCTTTTTGAAGAACTTGGTCTTGATTACTTTGGACCAATAAATGGGCACGATTACGATGAAATGCTTCTATATTTAGAATTAGCAAAAAAAAGACAAAGACCTGTTCTTCTTCATGTTATAACTGAAAAAGGAAAAGGATATAAATATGCTGAAGAAGATATTGAAGGAGTGTGGCATGGAATTGCACCTTTTGATAAAGAAACAGGGAAAGTACTTAAAAAGAAAGATAATCTTACATCATGGAGTGAGATAATATCTAATCATTTAATAAATATAAAAGAATTAAACAATAAAATAATAGCAATTACACCCGCTATGGCTAATGGCTCAAAATTAAATAAATTTAAAGAAAAATATCCTAAACATTTTATTGATGTAGGAATAGCAGAAGAACATGCTTTAGTTTTAGCAAATGCAATTGCCTTATCTGGAAAAAAACCATTTGTTTCAATTTATTCAACTTTTCTTCAAAGAGGATATGATCAAATAAATCAAGATATTGCAAGAATGGATACAAATGTTGTTATTGGTATAGATAGAGCAGGTATTGTTGGAGATGATGGAGAGACTCATCAAGGTATTTACGATATAGCCCTTTTAAGTCATATACCTAATATGATTATAATGGCTCCATCAAATTCTGTTGAGGCTGGCAACATGCTTTACACTGCCTTTAATATTAATCATCCTGTAGCTATAAGGTATTCAAGGGCTAAAATAGAATATAAATATGAAGACTATAAATTATTAGAAATAGGAAAATGGGACAAACTAAAGGTAGGAACAAAAGGAACAATTATTTCTTATGGAGATTTCTTAAATACTGCCCTTCTAATTGGAGAAGAATTAGACCTTAATGTAGTTAATTCACGATTTATAAAGCCATTTGATATAAAAATGTTTAAAGAAATTCTAAATTTAAATACGCCCATATTTATATATGAAGAAAGTTCTTTAACGGGTTCTTTAGGAAGTATTTTAAGTACTTATGCAATTAATAATGGTTATACTCCAAAGATGAAAATATTTGCTGTAAACGATATATTTGTAAAACAAGGTAATACTGATAAAATTTTAGAGTTTTTAGAACTAGATTATAAAAGTATATCTAAAAAGATTAAGAATATGATATAATACATAATAAGGGAGGTATGTTTAATGGAAATAATAAAAAAAGAAAATTGGTGGGTTTGGTTACTACTTCAATTATTTACAGGTGGAACTTCAGTATTAGTATTAGCAGCTTTATTAAATTGTTTTGATAAAAATGCATGGTATGCAAATTATAAAAATTGGATTCTAGGAGCTCTTTGCTGTGGATTTCCTCTTGCTATAATGGCAATGGTTTTACTAATTCAAATGACTTGTCAAGTAGCATTTAAACTTGAAGTATCTGGAAAAGAATTATATCTTTCACCTTATGTATGGATAGTTTTATTTATTGTCCCTATTATAGGATGGATATTATTATTAGTAATGTTTTTCTATCTTTCTATAGCAACAATAATTAAAATTTATGAAGGAAAAGCTGAAAAATATATATAAAATATTTTATTTTAAAGTTTATATGCTATAATGATTAGAGGTGATTTTTAGATGGAACAAATGAATAGAAGTGAATTAAGAAAAAAAATAATGACAATTCTTTATCAACTAAATGTTTATGATAACAATAAAATTGAATATGATATTAATGAAGTAATAAAAGAAACATCAGAAATAGACAATGAGTTTGTAAAAGAAGTAGTATATGGAGTAATTACATATCGTAATGAAATAGATGAATTAGCAAATAAATACTTAAATGGTTGGAAAATAAATAGATTAGGAAATACTGATCAAGCTATTTTAAGAATGGGTATATATGAATTAACATATACAAAAACACCAGAAATTGTTGCTATCAATGAAGCAATAGAACTTGCTAAAGTATATAGTGATGACGAAGTAAGAAAAATGATTAATGGAGTATTAGACAAAGTTTATCATCAAAAATAGGAGGTCTTATGAAAGAAAAAGAGTACCTAACAATAAGTTCATTAACAAAATATTTAAAGTATAAATTTGATTCGGATAAGCACTTAAAATGTGTTTTTTTGAAGGGAGAAATATCTAATTTTAAGGGACATTCTACAGGTCATATGTATTTTTCCTTAAAAGATGATAAATCTAAAATTAATGCAATAATGTTTAGCACAAATGCTAAAAAGTTAAAGTTTAAACCAACTGATGGAACAAAAGTTTTAGTAATGGGGCACATTAGTCTTTTTGAATCAACTGGTAATTATCAAATATATATTGAAGAAATGCTTGAAGATGGAGTAGGGAACCTTTATATAGCTTTTGAGAAATTAAAAGAAGATTTAAAAAAAGAAGGATTATTTGATCCGGCTCATAAAGTGCCTATACCCAAATTCCCAAAAAGAATTGGAGTTATAACAGCTCCTACAGGAGCAGCAATTAAAGATATAATATCAACAATAAAAAGGCGTTATAAAATAGCCGAAATAATAATTCTACCAAGTTTAGTTCAAGGAGAAAGAGCTGCTACTGATATTGTAAGAAACATTGAACTTGCTAATAATTATAACCTTGATATCCTCATAGTAGGACGAGGTGGGGGGTCAATTGAAGACCTTTGGCCTTTTAACGAAGAAATAGTAGCAAGAGCAATTTATAACTGTAGAATACCCGTTATAAGCGGAACAGGACATGAAGTTGACTTTACAATAGCAGACTTTGTAGCAGACTACAGAGCTGAGACTCCAACAGGAGCAGCAGAAAAGGCCGTACCAAACTTAATAGATTTAATAAAATATTTAAATCAAATAAATATAAGAACAAATGAAAGCATGAACCGAAAATTTAACATTAATAAATTAAAAATTAATAACATTAAAAATTCATTTGTTATAAAAAATCCTAGATTAATTATTGATAATAAACTACAAAAATTAGATTTATTAAATGAAAAACTAATAACCCTTTTAAAACAAAAACTTGATAACTCAATAAATAATGTATTAAATTTAAATAAACAAATGGAATACTTAAATCCCATTAACAAAATAATTAAAAACAAAACATTTATTGAAACAAGCAAAAATAAGTTGAATTTATTGTTAAGTCATAAATTAAAAATAACAAAAAATAACTTCAATCAATTAATGGATAAATTAGAAATACTAAACCCTATATCAATCCTAAAAAGAGGTTATAGTATAACTTATATAGGAAATAAAGTATTAGGAAGTATTGATGAAGTTAAAATAAACGATTTAATTAAAGTAAAATTATCTAACGGCAATATAGAAGCAGAAGTAAAAAGGAAAAATGGTGAATAATATGAAATTTGAAGAAAAAATGAAAATATTAGAAAAAATTGTAGCAGAATTAGAACTTGATGAAATAAATTTAGATGATTCAATAAACAAATATACTGAAGCAATGAAATTAATTAAAGAATGTGACATTGAATTAAAAGATGCTGAAGAAAAAATAACAAAGATTGTTTCAAAAGACGGCGAACTTAAAGATTTTGAATTATCATAAGTAAAATGTAAAAATTTGTAAATATATGTTGATTAATATAATTTAAATGGTATAATGAAAGTATAAGTAAGATAGCCCAAGATTTTACTTATCAAAATAAGATGAATTAGCCCAAAATTCAACTTACTAATATATATATATATTATTTAAACTACTAAATAAATGTAAGCATTAAGACCAATCTATCTATATAAAAATGCGGCCCAAATTATATTTATTTAATCATTATAAATCGGATAACTAGGAAACTTTAATTTTTTATTAATTTAATTTAATGTATAACAGGTGTATGAAAACATCCCAAGTTTTTGTGCCCTTTTTTTATTGTCCCACTAAAAATAAATAAAATATTTCATAAAAAAAGACTAAATACTTAGTCTTTTTACTTTCTTCATATCTTTTCCTGCTTCATCCCAAACATCATTGTGTCCAAATGACATTTCTTCTGGAATAAAATATTGAATATTTCCTTTTTCATCAGAATAAATATCAAGGAAATATGCACCCATAACATTTGTTAACATTTTCTTTTGTTGAAATTGAGTCTTATCACATAAAGCGGGAACAATTAAAGCATTTACATTTCTATAATTAAAGTAATAGCTTTTATGATAATGTCCAATTAATAGAACACTTGGTTTTGCTCCAACTTCTAGAATATCGATTCTTTTTTGAGGTTTGTAACTTAATCCTTGAGCACATCCATCTCCTGGGTGATCCATTGTTATTTTAACTTTGTCTATAACTATATCAGCCGTATCTTGACCTAGAAAAATCATGTCTTTACGACATTTTGGTAACCACTTTTCAATAGTAGCACCTCCATTTTTAAAATGAGTTTCATCATGACTTCCTAAAATAAATTTAGTAGTTATTCCATTTACACTTGGATACATATCAACAACATATCCACATTGTTGGTCAAATCCTAGTAAAAAATTCAATCTTTTCTGTTCTTTTCTAACAGAGGTATAATCCCCATCTACTAGGTCTCCACAGTGAAGAACTGTGTCAATCTCTCTTTTATATGCTTCTTCGTAAACTTTGTTTAATAAATGTAATTGTTGACGATTATTGCCTAGATGAGTATCTGAAACTATACATAATTTAGTATGAATTAATTCATCTAAACTTGGTTTTAATTCTTTTGAAGTTTTTTTAATGCTTGATTTTTTAACTACACAGCATTCATTATTATCTACTACTAATTCAATTTGTTTTCCATAGATATTACATAATTCAATCATACCCATTACTTCAACTTCTTTTATTCCTAATTTGTTTTCAATATCTTTTAGAGTCATTCCATTTTTTATTAAACGGTAGAATTTATTTGCAGTATCCATATCCATTATTGTTCCCCCCTTAAGACTTTTGATTTTTGATAATCTAATTTATCTGTACTATAATAAGTAGCAGCTGTAGGTATTACCTTTACAAGTTCTCCTTTTTTATTTGTAACTATAGTTATAAACCAATTACCAACTGTATTATTGTTTTCATTATTAAACATTTCGTTTGTAGTAGCAACTACAGAAGGGGAAGAAATTAATCTAACTCCACGATATTTAAAACTCTCCATTTGTAGTAATCCACCATAAATCATAATGTCTGGAATATCTTCGCTTCTTAAAGCATCAATAATTTTTTGAGCTCTGTATGATACAGTGTATGTTTTTTTCCCTTTTACATTTCTTAAATCTAATTTTACTTTATCAATTTCAATATTACATCTATCAATTCCAAGATATATCATATCCTCTCTACTCTCAGATATAATTTTACCAATATCAATTTGTTTTTTCTTTAAATGAGTAATATCCTTTGTTCCTAGTAAAAAATATGTCTTAATTCCCTCAACAAATGGATAATTTTGAACAATATAATTTGCTTGCATAATAGTGTCACTTACAAACAAAGTAGGTGCATATTCACTTGTAAGTGGATATAAACCCTCACTAATATTTCCACAGTGGAATACATGTTTAATTCCTAATTCATTAGCTTTTTTGTAAATATCATTTAAGATTGATAACTGTTGTGAAGTTGATCCTAATCTTGTATCAGATATTACTGCAAATTTAAATTCATTGTATTCATCTGTTCCAAATTTATAATGATTATCATTAAATTCATTAACGTCTCCTTTGTTTAAAATATGAATTCCATCATCTTTTGCAATCTTACTTATATTAAGTCCTTCTTTTTCTAGTTCCTTAATAAGACCTAAAACTTCAAGATTGCTTAAACCTAACATATTACATAGTTTTTCTAAAGTAATCTCTTTTTTTGATAAATCTTTTAATTTATCTAACAACTCTTTATCCATAAAAACCTCCTATTTTCACCATCATTATAAAACATTTAAAGACATAGTGCAATATAAATGACATAATTAGACACATAAAATATAATAAACAGGGTAAAATAATAGAGTAGTCAAAGGAGTTGATATAATTAAAAAACATTTTAGTTTATTCTTAAGTATATTGTTATGTATTCCTTTTACTGCAAAAGCTTATTCTGACTACATAATTGCTAGTGGGGAGAATATTGGAATTAACATTAAAACTGAAGGAGTTTTAATTGTTGGTTCATACAAAATTGGTGACTATATTATAAATGCTGATAATACGATTAAAATAGGAGACACCATAAAAAAAGTAGAAAACCAAGAAATAAAAACAGTCGAAGAACTTACAAATAAAGTTAATAATTCAGACTGTACTAAACTAGAAATAGAATTAGTAAGAAACTTAAAACCCTTAAAAACAACCTTAAACTTAAAACAAGATAATGGTATATGTAAAACAGGGCTATATGTAAAAGATAGTATAACTGGAATAGGTACACTTACATATATTGATCCAAATACTAAATTATTTGGAGCATTAGGGCATGAAATAATAGACTCTCAATCAGGAGATATAATAAAGACAAATGATGGAACAATCTTTAATTCAGAAGTTGTAGGTATAGAAAGAAGTGAACCAGGAACACCTGGAGAAAAGAATTCTAGGTACGACTCTTCAAATATCTTTGGTCATATTTTTGAAAATACCAATAAAGGTATATTTGGAAATTATGAAATAAATATTAATAATAATAATTTGTTAAAAGTTGCTAAACCATCTGAAGTAAAAACAGGTGAAGCAGAAATACTAACCGTCCTTAATTTAAATGAAGTCTTAAAATATAAAATCAATATAACTAAAATAAATATTTCAGATAAAACAAAAAATATTATGTTTGAAGTAATAGACCCTTCTTTATTAAATAAGACTGGAGGAATCGTTCAGGGAATGAGTGGTTCTCCGATTATTCAAGATAATAAAATTATTGGTGCAATAACCCACGTTGTTATCAATGATCCTAAAAAAGGCTATGGAATACTAATAACTAATATGCTAGAAGAAGCAGAAAATTAAAGAGACAATATTGTCTCTTTTTATGTTAGAATAGTATATAGGGAAGTGATAAAATGAATGAATTAGAAGAAGCATTCAAAGGATATGTTTTTTATCCAGAAGACCATCATTATGAACTTGATGGTAAAAGAGTAGGAACTAGCGTAACAACTCTAATACATGAATACTCAAATGTCTTTGATAAAGAGGGGTTAAGTAAAAGGCAATCTGAAAAACTTAATATTCCTCAAAGTGAGATTTTAGAAAAATGGCGTTTAGATAATTTATATTCAACTGCTAAGGGTACTCTTGTTCATCTTTATGCTCAAGCACTATGGAATGATGAAGAAGTAGAATTAAATTATGATCAATATAAAGAGTTAGATATTGAATCTTTAAAGAAATCAGTAGAAAACAGTTGCATTCAGGCTAAAAAATTCTATCTTGACCATAAAGACACTTTAAAAATATTTAGGGATGAATTTATAGTAGGAAGTATAGAATATGATATAGCTGGAAGTATAGACAATCTTTTAATAAATAAAGATAGTGATACACTGGTACTAATTGATTATAAGACTAATAAAGAAATTAAATTTAATAGTTTTAATAATAAAAAGATGCTCTATCCAATAGACAATATAGAAGACTGCAATTATATTCATTATTCACTTCAATTAAATATTTATAAATACTTAATTGAGAATTGTACCAGTATAAAAGTTAAAAATGTTTTTTTGGTATATTTTAATGAATTAGAAAAAGATTATCATAAATTTAAAGTTCTTAATTTAAAAAATGAAGCTATAAAGTTATTAGAAACAAGGAGGAAATAATATGAAATTGTATTTAGCAAGTACTTCAAAAATGAAGAGTGATATATTAAATAAAGTATGTTTAAATCATAGTTGTATTAGTATTGAAGGAGAAGAAATAAGTAAAGCAACAAATCCTGCAGAGTATACTATGGAATTAGCAAGGAATAAAGCCTATGAAGCTAGTAGAAAAGTAGAAACTGGTATTATTATAGGTCTAGATACAATCGTTTATAGAGATGGCTTAATAATTGAAAAACCAAAGAGTATTGAAGACGCTAGAAATAACTTATCTAAGTCTCAAAATAAAACTGTTCAAGTAATAACAGGAATAAGCATTATAGATATAGAAAAGGAAAAAGTAATAACAGATCACGCTATATCTAAAGTAACTTTAAAAGAAATAGATGAAATAGATATTGACTATTATATGAAATCAGAAAAATATGTTATGCATGCTTCAGGGTTTGTGTTAGAAAACACAGCTTCATGTTTTCTTGATAAAATTGAAGGAAGTTTCTATAATGTTTTAGGATGTCCCGTTGAAACAATTTATTATAATTTAAAAAAGTTAGGTTATCATTTAGAAGACTTTGAATAAATATATTAAAATTTATAAAAAACTATTTATAGAAATTGTCAATCGTGTTATACTTAATGTAAGGTGAGATAAAATGCTAGAAGAAAAAATTAACGAAATTAAAAAATTTATTAAAAAATCCCATACTGTTCCTATACTTGAAATTAGATTATTTAACTATAAAAGAGCTAATTTTTTTATAAGTTTAGATTTATATAAAAGAGAAGGAGTCTACCGTTTGCGTTTAGTAAACTTAGATACGGCAGATAAAAAAGAAATTAAAAAATATTTAAATTCTCAGGTTATTGAAAAAGAAACTGTTGGCTACATAATAAAAATGTTTGAAACTAACACAATTGTTGGAAAAAATATAAATAAAAATATAAGAGAAAATGTAGTTAAAATTGATACTTATATAAAAAATATGACTCCAGGAACTAATCATTTTGAATTTCATAGATATCTTCCTGAAGATTTGATTTTTATGGTTGATTTTTTTATAATTGTTTCAAAAAATTTACCTGCTAAACTTGATGAATTCTTTGTTCAAATACTTGCAGTTATTACAGGAGAACAATATAAATTTGATTACTTAAATAATGTTAAGTTTGATCTTTTAAAAGATAATCCTAATATAATTTTAACTGATGAAGTAATTGAAGAAGGAAAGAAAATATTAGATAATGTAAAATATTTAGAAAAAGTAGAAATTACTTATTATGCTCTTGTAACAGGAGAAAAAGATTCTATCGTTACAATAATGGAGGATGGTAATAAGAAATTTATCATGCATTGTTCATGTGGATGTGAGTATTATTGTGACCATATTTATGCTACTTTAATAAAAATTAAAGAAGGTATGGAAAATAAATTCTTTAAAGTAACCTTTAACAATGAAAGAGACGATCTTTTAGATAAACTTACTAATAATGACTATGCCTTGGCAGTCGGTATAAAGGACGGGCGTATCATTTTAATAAACCATTTTGGAGAACTAGGGTATTTACCAGTTTTAGATGAAAATAATAAATCATGCTGGAAAATACTTGAAGACAATCCAGAAAAAGAATTAGAAAAACAAATTCAAAATTTAATTGAAAGTAATCAACAATGTTAGAAGAATCTATGAAAGACATAAGAAATGGATGGATAGATAAAGATAATTATTATCATTTAAAAAATTCAATAAATTTCTTTGATGATTATAGATTACAATCTCCAAACAAACTTATTAAAACGAAAATTGGAAATTCAATAGATCAAGTAGAACTAGAAAGATATGTTTTAAAAAATAAATGTAAATCATATTTTATAGTTTCAAATAAAAATTACTTTCATTCTTTTATTGTAATAGATAATGTTTGGTATGAACACTCTTGGAAAGAATTTGAAGGAACTCACAAATATACTGATTTTGAATTATTAATAGAAGATATCTATAATAAATTTTTAAAAAAACACAATCTTTTAAATGCTAAAATATATGAATATGATATTCCTAACTATGGAATAACTTATAAAGATTTCTATAATCATTGTGTGAGAGGTCGTGAAATAAAATGATTTTAAAAATATTGCTACTATTTCTTCTTATTGCTATTAATGGTCTATTTTCTGCTATTGAAATAGCCTTTTTATCTCTTAATAAAATTAAACTAAAAGAAAAAATAGATGAAGGATCAAAAAAAGCCATGAAAGTACAAAAACTTTCGATGAACCCAAGTAGATTCTTAGCAACAATTCAAGTTGTTATAACATTTGGAGGATTTATGGCAAGTGCCATTGCCGCTAGTTCATTTACTGATCAAATCCTTCTTTATCTTACAATAAATAGTGCTTATAAAGGATTAGTAGAAACAATTATATTAGTTGTAATAACTGTTCTATTATCATACTTGACTTTAGTTTTTGGAGAATTACTTCCAAAGAAGATTGCTCTAAGTAATCCAAATAAATTTGCAATTGATACAGTAAATGTTTTAGATTTTAGTTTAAAAGTTTTTTATCCTTTTGTCTATATATTAACAAATTCAGTTAAATTACTTCAAAATTTATTTAAAATTAAAGAGCCAAAAGAAGATAAACTAACAGAAAACACAATCAAAAAAATAATATCTTATAGCAAAAATGAAGGAATACTAGAAAAAGAAGAATCAAATATTATTTTAAATGTATTTAAATTTAATGATATAACAGTATCTAACGTAATGACACCTATAAAAGAAGTAATGTCAATTAATTATGAAGATAGTCCAAAAGAAGTAATAGATCAAATAAGAAGAACAAAACACACCAGATTTCCAGTTTTTGACGGAAAAGATATAATAGGAATTTTAAACATTAAAGATCTAATAGTAATAAAAAAAGATGATTTCAATAAAAATGATTTAATGAGACTTCCTATATTTGTAAAAGAAGATGATAAAATAGACGATATTTTTAATAAAATGAAAGAAAAAAATGTTGGTCTAATGATTGTAAAAAACGATAAAAAAGTAACCGGTATAATAACAATGGAAGACATAATTGAAGAATTATTAGGAAACATTTACGACGAATATAATTAGGAGGAATAAATTATGAAAAACGAACAAATAATAAACTTTTTTAAAAATATTAACTATGTAGAAGTAGGTATGATTGTATCAGTTATAGTTGCTGTAGTAACATTACTAATAATAATCTATAATATAAAATGGAATAAAATAAGAAAAGAAAATATTATTAATATTTTAGGTTTAGTAGAATTTATTACTCTAATTGGTTTTGCATATTTGTTTTATTCAATAACCGCAAATGAGAATGAAGTAAGATATTTGGTAACATTTGCAAGTGCTGTTTTAACTCCTATTAATTTTGGATTAATATATGCTAATATTTTAAAAAAAGTTACAACAAACCTTCAAAAGATTGTTATGATGGTTCTATCCCTTGCAATTGCTTTTCCTCCTTCAATTCTTCTAGCAGTTACCGTTTATCAATTAGCATGTTTAATAAAATAAATAAAGACTTTTTAGTCTTTTTTTGATATAATTATAAAAGGATGTGATAGTAATGGCATCAGCGTTGATACACATGTGTGTGGCAAAAGAAATTAATAAAAAATTGCAGATGAATGAAAAAGAATTAATGATTGGATCTATTGCTCCCGACTTAGGTAAACTATTAGGGCAAACAAAAGATAAGGGGCATTTTTTAGAATTTGATAGATATACTTCAAATCTATCGTTATTTTTACAAAAATATGATACTAGTAAGCCTTTTGAAATGGGTTATTATATTCATTTATTCACAGATATTTTATGGTTTAGAGATTTCTTGCCGAAGTATACTACTAAAAATTTAATACGCTTAAATGATGGCAAAGTTTTAGAATTATGCTTTAAAGATAGATTAGAAATGATATATAGAGATTATAGTTCATTAAATAATTTCATAAATTCATATTATGGTCTAAACTTAGACTTTCTAAAAGAACCTTATGTAGAAATAAAGTCTAATATAACTGAGATAGAAACAAACAAAATAAATCTTTTACTTAAAGAAACAAACACAATAATTAATGCAAGTGAAGAAAAAGAATTGTTAGTATTTAAAAAAGAAAAAATAATAGAATTCATAAATTATTCTGCAAAAATAATTTTAGAAGAGGTAGAAAATGGAAAACTTAATACTTGTAAACAAATATAATAAGTTAAATAGTAATTTTATTCCTAAAAATTTGATTGAAATAGATGATAATATAAAAAGTACTATAATAGAATCAAAAATGAAAGTTGATAAAACCGCTTATAAATCATTTAGATTACTTCAAAATGAAGCTTTAAAAAAAGGTCATAAAATTTATATTAATTCAGGTTATCGTGGATATCAAGAACAAAAAGAAATACTTATCCACTTTATAGAGAAAACTGATTATGATAAAGCAATAGAAAGAGTAGCCCTACCAGGGCACTCAGAACACCAAACAGGATTAGCCATAGACTTTGCAGTCTTAGAAACCATTGATGAAGATGGACCACATTATGTTAAAGGTACTGATATGTTTGATGATGAAGCATCAAAGTGGGTTTTTAAAAATGCTCATAAATTTGGATTTGTCTTAAGGTTTCCAGAAGCTAAAGAAGAAATTACTCACCAGTCTAAAGAACCATGGCATTTAAGATATGTTGGTAGTAAAGATGCTACAATTATGTATAACTTAAACATGTGCCTTGAAGAGTATTTAGATTTTAGACATATTCCATTTAATAAAGGTAAAGGAAATATTCCTATAATCGGAATAGTGGGAAGACCTCAAGTGAGCGACAAAAAATATCCAATAATCGGAATAGGTGAATATTATCGTAAAGCATTATCTAAAAATAATGCGTGTGTAATAACAATTAATCCACCTCAAAATGTAATTTATAATGAATTTTCACCAAAAGAACTTTTAAGGATGACACCAAAAGAAAAAGAGATACTAGAAACATCATTAAATATGGTTGATGGTATAATTCTTCCTGGAGGTAACAGATGGTATGAATATGATGAATTTGTAGCAAATTATGCCCTAGAAAACAATATACCAATACTTGGAATTTGCTTAGGAATGCAAACTTTAGGGTATGTAGATAACTTAAAAATTGCAACACCAAAATATAAAACTTATATTAATGAAACAGACATAGACCATCACCAAATAGGTCCAGAATATGTCCATGCGGTTAATTTAAAAAAAGGATCAAGACTGTATGAAATATTAAAGCAAGACACAATAATGGTTAATAGTAGACATAGTTATAACATAGGTGAAATTACTAATGAATTTAAAGTCTATGGTTTTTCAAACGATGGTATTCCAGAATATTTTGAAAATGGAAAAAAAGCTTATGGTTTCCAGTGGCATCCAGAATTAATGCAAGAATACGATTTAAATAACCAACTTATCTTTAAAGATTTTGTTGATTTATGTAGGAAAGGATGATTATATGAAATTTTTAGGATACGAAGTAATTGCAAATAAAGATTTTGTATATACTTTTATTGATGAAGATGGAAAAAGAAAAACTCTTACAATACCCGTAAGAATTGATGGGAAAATAAATCCTTTAGCAACAGAAATTGTAGGATACGTTAAATCTGAAATTGAAAAGCAAAGAAGAGAAAAAGAAACAAACAGTTTTATCGAACAAGTAATAACAAAAGATGTAGATGAAACACAAGTAATGGAACCTGTAAAAGAAAAACATAAAGTAACATATAAAAAAGGAACTGATAAACTTAAGAAAAAAAGAAAAAAATTCTTATTAATAGCAGTTATGGCTTTAGCACTAAAAGCGGGAACAACATTTATCCCAAATACTACATTTAACGATATAACTAATGAAGAACAAGAAGCAACTATTATTACCGAAGATATTTTAGTTAATGCTACAACTGAACTTCAAGGAGAACTTAAAAATATTGGAATTCAAGTTAGTAATAAAGAAGTCTTATATTTTATAACTTTAATTAATATTGATACAATAAAAGAAAATAATAGTGAGTTATTAGTAAAGATTTTTGCAGATACTGATTTTGATAATGTTAAGAATAGTGCAGATTATGTAATAGGAGAACTAGCATCTACTTCAATATCAAATGGAGAAAACATATATTTTAAATCATTTATTTTTAATAACATAGATAAAGAAATATATCAATCAATAAAGGATAATGAAACCAAAATAAAAGATGCTGTTTTAGCAAATGACTATGAAGAAATTCAATCATTAATTGGAGTAAATTATTATAAACCGTTAACTGATTTTGAAGGGGGTTATCTTTTAAATAATGGAGATAGAGTTTATGAAGAACCAACAATGGGGGTAAGATACCTTATGGAAGAATTAGATTCTATTTTAATATTAAACATGACAAGTGATCAAATATTTGATGGACTTGAGGATAAACTCAATAATTTACCAAACAATGATTTTACAAAGAAAAACTTAGAAGAAAGATTTAATGATTCTCTAAATAAAGGAAAGTCATTATAGTAAAAATACACATTAAAAGACTACAATTTGTAGTCTTTTATTCAACAGTGACAGATTTCGCTAAGTTTTTGGGTTTATCAATGTCACAACCTTTTAATTTAGCTACTTCGTATGCTAAAAGTTGTAAAGGTAAAACTGTAAGCATAGGTTGAAATAATTTTTCAGTACGAGGTACATATATTACCTCATCAAAATAGTCTTGTTCAGGATTAACATCTAATGTTGTAATTAATATGACATAAGCACCTCTTGCTTTAGTCTCTTTTATATTACTAATTGTTTTTTCCATGATTTTTGGTTCTGTCATAATAGCTATTACTATTGTTCCTTTTTCTATTAAAGAGATGGTACCATGTTTTAGTTCTCCTGCTTTATATGCTGCTGAATTAATATAAGAAATTTCTTTTAATTTCAAACTTCCTTCCATACATAAAGCATAATCAATATCTCTTCCTATAAAGAAAACAGGATCCTTGTCAAAAATTTTATTTGCTATTTCTTTATATTCAATTGTATCATCTAAAATAGATTGCATGATGATTGGAAGTTTTCTTAAACCATCAATATTTTTGTTTGATAATTGAATTGCAATTAAAGCTAATATTGCCACTTGACTTGTATAACCTTTGGTTGTTGCTACAGCTATCTCAGGACCTGCTTTAGTATATAAAACTTTGTCACAAAGTCTAGCAATACTGCTTTCTACAACATTTATTATACCGATAGTGAAGCATCCACTTTTTTTAGCGAGTTTTAGTGCTGCTAAAGTGTCTGCAGTCTCACCAGATTGAGATATAACAATTACTAAAACAGATGAATCTAAAAATAATTTCTTGTACCTATATTCAGATGCTACTTCCACATTTACTTCTATATTACCATATTCCTCAATAAACATTTTTCCAACATACCCTGCATGATAGGCACTTCCACATGCAACAATATCAATTCTTCTATATTTATTTAAGTTTGGAATATTTAAATCTAATTTGTTGTCTTTTACAAAACTAGAAAATGTATTTTTAATAACTTCGGGTTGTTCATATATTTCTTTTAACATAAAATGGTCATAACCGTTTTTTGATATATCTATACTTTTTCCTTTAAACTCTCTAACTTCATACTTTTTAATGTCAACTTTATTATCATATACAATAATTTTATCTGCACTTATTTTAGCAAAGTCAGAATCTTCAAGAACAATATATTTATTTGTATATTTTAAAATAGCGGGAACATCAGATGAAATAAAGTTTTCAGAGTTTCCAACTCCGATGATAAGAGGGCTATCTTTTTTTAATGCATATAAGTGATTATCACCATCAATTATTATACCTAAAGCATAAGCTCCTCTTGTTTTTTTTAAAAATAATGATAATGTTTGTTCAACGCTTTTTGTTTCATTATATATTTTATCTAATAATGCTGCTCCTACTTCTGAGTCTGTGTCACTAATAAAATTATATCCAGCTTCACGTAATTCTTCTTTAATTTCACTATAGTTTTCAATAATCCCATTATGAACAATTGTAACTTTTCCAACTTTATGAGGATGGCTATTTACAAGGTTAGCTTCTCCATGTGTAGCCCATCTTGTATGACCTATACCTAAATTAGATAGTATATTCATATCTAATTTCTTTTTTAAGTTTTCTAATTTGCCTTTTTCTTTTATGATTTTTATTAAGCCTTCTTCAGAGTACGCTATACCAGCTGAATCATAGCCTCTATACTCTAGGTTAGTAAGCCCATCTATAATTACATTTATTGCATTATAATTATTGCCTACATAACCAACAATTCCACACATATAATTCTCCTTTTAAATGATTAATAATTAGATTTGTTATAATGTTTATTTTATTTTTTACTAATTATTTAACGAACTCATCTGTCCGTAGTAGCATCCGCCGAAAAATCGATAACTACTAATCCTCGTCACCATAATGGTCTGGCGCTAGTCATATTACCTTTCTACTTTATATAACTTTAAATTAATTATATTTAAAATATTAAAATTTGTCAACCTTTACAAACTTCTCTAAATTATTAATAACTAGAAAATATTTTTTGTGGTATACTAAAAATGAGGTAGTAATATGAAAAAGAAAAAAATAATTTTAACAATAATGATTGCTCTAATATTAACAATAACTTTATTAGTGATTATAAAACCTACTAAAACAAGTGAACCAATTATAAAAGAAAAAAGGTATTATACACTTAAAATAGATCAACCATTTACAGAAGTTAAAGAGATTGATGAAGAAACAAATAAAATAATAAAAGAATCAATATTAGAAACTGTTCATAAAAGCAAAGAAAACAAAAAATGGTTAAAAGAAAATAAATTAAAGTATGAATTAATAATTAGTTATGAAAAATATAGAGTAGGGAATATTAAAACATTAAGACTTAAAAAATATTATTTTAGTGGAGGCGCTAATTATGAAGTAGATAATTATACTTATCACTATAATGATGAAACAAAAACAAAACTATCAATTAATGATTTTTTTAAACCTAATTCTAATTTTTTGGATATTATTTCTAAAAAGTCTTATTATAAGTTATTAGATTTAAAATTTACTGAAAATATTGATTTATTTACAGACGAAGAAATAAAAAACGCTGTTAAGCCTGAAGAAAAAACCTTTGAACATTTTTATTTTGATGACCGTGGAATGAATATTATATTCCCTTCATACAAAGTAGGTCCAAGATATATTGGAGATATTAAAATTGAAATACCTTTAAGTGAAATAGAAGATATTATTAGTTTTAAAATGATTTATAATAAAGAAAAACCAGTAAGTAAAGAAAGAAAAAGTAGAAATATAGAAAACTTCAAAAATAAAAAAGTAGTGGCATTTACTTTTGATGATGGACCCGCTGGAGAGAATACTAATTATCTAATTAATCAATTGAATATAAGAAATGCTAAAGCATCATTTTTTGTCCTAGGTAATAGAGTTATGGCTCAAGCTGATTTGATTAGAACTATGTATAATGAAGGTCACACTATAGGAAGTCACTCTTACGCCCATTTAAACTTAACTTATCTTGGAGAATATGAATTATATAAAGATATTAAAAACACCACTGATGCCATAAATAGCGTTCTTGGAGTAAACCCTTTTGCCTTAAGACCACCTTATGGTAATTTAAATGATAATGTTAAAAATGTAGCAGGTCTACCCATTATTTTATGGTCTGTAGATCCTCTTGATTGGAAATATAGAGATGCACAAACAGTATATAAGAATATAATGTCTAGTACTACTAATGGTTCTGTTATATTACTTCATGACCTGTATAGGTCAAGTATAGACGGAGCATTAATGGCTATGGACGATTTAAAGAAACAAGGATATGAATTTGTATCACTTGAAGAAATGTTTGCTTTAAAAGGAATAGAACCACACAATCAAACTGTATTTAATAAATTTAATTGATACTTAAAAGTAACTTAATTGTTTCTATAATTTTCTTTTGATATAATCAAAGGGGGAGAAGTATGAGACGAATAACGAAAGAAATGATTAAAATTTATGGTATGACTGATATTGATTGGATGGGTTATAAACTTGAAAATAGACAACAATTTACATATCATCATATTGTAAAAAAACAATACCATGGATTAGATACTATTTCAAATGGTGCCATTTTAATAGGAGAAACATCACACAATTATATTCACGTTATTGAATCAAGAGAATTAGACATGTTTGTTTATTTAAATCGTATTTTAAAAGAAATAAACAATAGTAGTAAGATGCCAACTAAAACAGAACTCTTAAAAATATATGATTGCCTTTTAAAATTTGAAAGAGACCACTGTAGTGATGTTAACCGTTTCAATGAGCCTCTAATAAAAGAGGACTATACAAAAAGGATTATTTTATAATTCTTTTTTTGTTACTAAAATGTAAGATAAAATATTATAAAATAATGTATAATGGATTTAGGTGATTTTATGGAAAAAATATTAATTATTGAAGATGACACTGCTATTAGAACTGGTTTGAAATATTATCTTGAACAAGAAGGATATGATGTTTTTATAGCGTCAACTGGGGTAATTGGACTAAATAAAGCATCCCTTGTAGATATAATACTATTAGATTTAAACTTGCCAGACATAGATGGTTTTAGTCTTTTTAAGCAATTAAAGAACATAAACAAAATACCCATAATTTTTCTTACCGCTAATGACTTAGAACTTTCAATCGTAAGAGGACTAGATATGGGAGCAGACGACTATATTACAAAACCATTTAAAGCAAGAGAACTTGTGAGTAGAATAAGAAATGTTTTAAGAAGAAATAAAGGAAATAATACCTCAAACATTTTTCAAATATTCGATATTACAATTGATTTGAATCAAGCAAAAGTTTTAAAAAACGGTAAAGATTTGATGCTAACAGCCCTTGAATATAAGATACTAATTACATTAGCCCTAAATCAAAAAATAACATTTACACGAGAAAAACTTCTAGCGGATATTTGGGATGTTAACGAAGAGTATGTTAACGATAACACTTTAACTGTTTATATAAAAAGAATAAGAGAAAAAATAGAAAATGACCCAAGTAATCCTAAAATCATTTTAACGATAAGAGGGATGGGTTATAAGATAGGAGAATATAATGTTTAAAAACAAAGAAATAAAAAAATTATTTTTAGTCTTTTTTCTAGTTTTAATAGTATTTCTTTTTTTTGGCATTTTATTTTCTAAAGAAATTTATAAAGAATATAAACAAAATTTAATATCTAACAATGCTAAAATAGTAAATGGAATAATAGAAAAACATCCAGAACTAGAAAATGAAGTAATCAATCTAATTACTGAAGGTAATAGTAATAGTGAAACACTTGATAGATATGGTCTAACTGATTTAAATAATCTTGATTATCTTGGTAATAATGGTGTTTTAAAAGCAAATATTATAATTAAAATTTCATTCTTTATTTTATCGTTTTCATTTGTTTTATTGTTTATTATATTTTTATTTGTAAAAAAACTTTATAATAAAATAAATAACATTTCAAAATATACTCATAATATTTTAAATAATAACTACAGTATGGACATTAGAGAATATTCAGAAGGAGATATAAGTAATTTAAAAAACGATCTTTATAAAATGACTATAAAATTAAAAGAGCAAAGTGAAAACTTGACTAACGACAAAAAATTCTTAGAAACAACATTATCAGATATATCACATCAATTAAAAACACCTCTTACAAGTCTGTTTGTTATAAATGATATATTATATGACAATGTCTCAAATAGCGTTAAACATGAATTTTTAAATCAAAATAAGGAACAATTAAAGCGAATTGAGTGGCTTATAAAGAGTTTACTCATTATGTCAAGATTAGATAGTGGAACAACTATCTTAACAATTAAAAAGACTAATATAAAAGAAGTTTTAAAAGTTTCAATTGAACCACTTAAAATAATTTCAGAAATTAAAAATATTGAATTACTTATTAATTGTAATGAAAAAATATATGCTAATATTGACTTTAACTGGACAGTAGAAGCTCTTGGAAATATCATAAAAAACGCCATTGAACACACAAATAAAGGTTCTGTTATAATTGATGCAAGTGAAAACCCTTTGTACACAGAAATTACCGTGAAGGATACTGGTTTAGGTATTTCAAAAAAAGACCTGCCACATATATTTGAAAGATTTTACAAAGGAATAAATAATAAAGAAAGTATTGGAATTGGTTTAAACATGGCAAAGACAATCATTGAAAAAGAAAATGGTGATATAACAGTGACAAGTGATTCAAATGGAACACTTTTTAGAATTAAATTTTATAATCATATAATATGACAAAAAAGTCACAACATTAGTCATTTAAAAGTCATCTAATAATACTATACTTTAAGTGTGGAGGGAAAAATATGAACATTTTAAAAGTCGAAAATCTTAAAAAAACTTACGGAAAAGGAGAAACCTTAGTAAGAGCTTTAGATGGTATTAATTTTGAAGTAGAAAAAGGTGAATTTGTTGCAATAGTAGGTGCAAGTGGTAGTGGGAAATCAACTCTTTTACACCTTTTAGGTGGGGTTGATAAACCAACAAGTGGAAATATTATTATAGACGGTGAAAACATTTATAACTTGGATGAAAATAACTTGGCAATCTTTAGAAGAAGACAAGTTGGCTTAATTTATCAATTTTATAATCTTATACCAATTTTAAATGTAACTGAAAATATTACGCTTCCTATTCTTTTAGATGGAAAAGAACCAGATACGGAATATTTAAATGAAATAATAACTACTCTAAACTTAAAAAATAGAGTAAACCATTTACCAAATGAACTTTCAGGAGGACAACAGCAAAGAGTTAGTATCGGTAGAGCTTTAATGAATAGACCTGCCTTACTTTTAGCGGATGAACCTACTGGAAACTTAGACTCAAAAGCAAGCAAAGAAATACTCGAATTATTAAAACTATCAAACAAAAAATACAAACAAACAATAATTATGATTACTCATGATCATAATTTGGCACTAAATGCTGACAGAATAATTACCATTGATGATGGTAAAATAATAAGTGATGAAAAGGTACAATAATGAATATCTTAAATAAACTAACTGTCAAGCATTTAAAAATGAACAAAAAAAGAACAATCGTTACAATCATAGGTATTGTATTATCGACCTCTTTAATGGTTGGTATTGGGTTACTTTTATCTTCTACTAGAGAAATGATGATAGAAGATGCAATCAGCAACTTTGGTAGTCAACATATTGAAATAAAAGATTTAAAAAAAGAACAAATATCCATGATTCAAAATAATGCTAATATTAAAGAAATTAAGATAAAAGAATATTATGGATACGCTAAAATAAACGAAAAAATAAATGATGCCTATTTTAAAATTTATGGAGCAAATGAAAAATTCTTTAATTCCTTAAAATTGGAAAAAGGAAGATTTCCAAAAACTGAAAATGAAATAGTAATCCCAGAGCATCTATTAAGTAAATATAATTTACCTTATGAAATTGGAGAAACATTGAATTTAAAAGTTGGTGATAGACTAAAAGACAATCAAATCGTTAATCAAAATTCTATTGTAGAAAATGAATACATAAAAGAAAAATTTAGTAAATCATACAAAATAGTAGGAATCATAGAAAAAGATATCTCCGAAGGAACAGATGTTGGATATTATTCATTCACTCTTCCTAGTAAAAATTTAGAAAATAAAGTAGATATCCTTGTTCAATTGAGATATCCTAAAAAAACTTTTGAAGTAGGAAAAATGATATCTAAATCATTGAAAATTAAATATGAAAGTCAAGAATACTATGAAAGAATTATTTATAATGATAATTTATTAGGAATTTATGGTGTAACAAAATATAATAATATTGTAAATGGTATGACTGGAATGTTAGCAATCTTATTAAGTCTTGTATCAATTGCATGTATTGTAGTTATTTATAATTCATTTGCTATTTCCGTTATGGAAAGAAAAAAACAATTTGGACTATTTTCAAGTATTGGGGCAACAAGAAATCAACTAAAGAAGACTGTTTTCTTTGAAGCCATAATAGTAGCGGTAATAGGAATACCACTTGGTATAATGGCAGCTTACTTAGGGATTGGAACTGTTTTGATAATTTTAAATAATTTAATAAAAGGAATAATTAATAATTTATCATTTAAACTTTCCACTTATCCATTATTTATTTTTGTACCAATATTATTTATGATTATTACAATATTTATAAGTGCCTTCTTACCAGCACATAGGGCAAGTAAAATATCACCTATTGAAGCTATACGTTTAAATGATGATATAAAAATAAAAGCAAAAAAAGTGAGAACTCCTAAATTTATTCTAAAGTTATTTGGAATTGAAGGAGAATTAGCTTTAAAGAACATCAAACGAAATAAAAAGAAATATCGAATTACAGTAGTATCACTTTTTATTAGTATTGTAATGTTTATATCTTTCTCAGGTTATTTGGCCTACACTATTGATGGGGGAGAGAGTTTAACAAATGTAGCAGACATAGACTTAATTATTAATTATGATAAAGAAAGTCCTGTGTTAAATAAAATTGAATCAATGAAAGAAATTGATGAATCACTTCGTCTTTCAGTTGACAGAATTTACACAAAAGGGGACTTTAAAGAAATTCACACTCCTAAATTTCAAAAATTCTTAGATGATAATAAAATAAGAGATTTAGAAAATAGTTCATCTTCTTTATTTATTTTAGATGATAAATATTTTGATGAATATTTAAATAAAATAGGAGAAAAGACAAACAAACCGGTTTTACTTAATAAGTATAAAGGAGTTATCTATAAAAAAAATTCAAGAAAATCGTATGATCTTGAAAAATACAGAAAAAACAAAAAAATAAACTTAGAGATATCAAAAGATATATACGATGAAAATACAGATACTAATCTAAGAAAAACTATTACAAATATAAAAGATTACCACATAAGTAGTAAACCTTTTCTAGGATCATCTTCTTATGAAGGGAATTTTTCACCATCATTTATTTTATCTAATTCTATTTATAAAAGTATAATTAAAGAGGAAACAAACACCAAAATATTGTTACTTAAAACTTCTAATTATAAAAAGGTAGATGAAGTAATAAAGGAATATATAGAAAAAGGGGAAATTAAACAGTATAATTATATAAATATTAAAGAACAATCAGAAAACGCTAATAAAATAATGACAATAATAAAAATATTAGTATATGGTTTTATTAGTTTAGTAACTCTTATTGGAGTAACTAGTGTCTTTAATACTATAAATACAAGTATAGCATTAAGAAGAAAAGAATTTGCTGTTTTAAGAAGTATAGGCTTAACACCAAAAGGATTTAATAAGATTTTATGGTTTGAAAGTTTATTCTTTGGATTAAAAGCTATACTATATGCTCTTCCTTTCTCATTTGGAGTCATTCTGTTAATGCATTTGTCAATGATGAATATAATACAGATGGAATCTATTCTTATTCCTTGGAAAAGCATAATAATAGCAATAGTAGGTGTATTCATAATTGTTTTCTTATCAACAGTTTATGCAACGAAAAAAATCAAACATGAAAACATATTAAACGCTATTAGAGAGGAGAATATTTAATTCTTCTTTTTTTGTAAAAATGTTTGACATTTAGAACTTTTTAATATACCATAGTAAGACGAAATCAGGAAAATTATAGCTACTAAAAAAGAGGTGAATTATATGAAATATAGTTTTATTATTGCTATGTATAATGCAGAATTATATATAGAAGATTGTATAAAATCAATTCTTAATCAAACTGAAAAAAACTTTGAAATTATAATTGTAGATGATGGGTCAAAAGATAACAGTTATAACATAGTTAAAAAGTATTTAGACAATAATATAGTAAAGTGTATTAGACAAACAAATAAAGGCTGTGGAGGTGCTAGAAACACTGCTATTGAAAACAGTAAAGGGGAATATATAATAATTGTAGATGCTGATGATACTGTTGAACCAGACCTAATTAAAAACTTGTCAAAAGTTGATGCAGATATAATTAAATATAAAGTAAGGTGTATAGAAGAATTTCCAAATGACCGACTTTCATTAATAGAATTCAATAATGTTTCAGGAATTGATGCCATGGTCTTATTTGCAAATACTGGTAACATTTGGGCAACACCTTGGGGGTCCGCTATAAAAAGAGAAATATTTATAGATAATAATTTATTCTTTGATCCCAAAAAATATCATGAAGACTTTGGACTTATGCCTAAAATATATGCTAACAGTAAAAGCGTTACTTCTATTGATTATCTAGGGTACAATTATATAAAAAGACCTAACAGTATAACAACAAACACAAGCAAACATCAAGAACTAAAAAGATTAAGAGATTTTATGCACTTTTATTATTCAAACATAAACTACTTAGATGAAATAGAAAATATTTCACCTGAAAAAAAAGAGATTTTATACAATTACTTTGTAAAAAGAATCAAAATTAAAATTAATAACACACTAATTGGTATAACAACAAAAGACTTAGGAGAATACAACTATGAAGAATATGGATATAGCAAAAGAAAATCTCAAGCATTATAATTTAAAAGAAGAACTTCCAAGTAATTATTATGACTGTGTCGAAAAAACAATTGAAAAAGTTTTTGACATTTTAGGAGATAATATATTAAGTATAACCCTAGGGGGTTCAGCTGGCAAAAAAGATATTCATTCAGGATGGTCAGATATTGATTTATTCTTTATAATTAATGAATATGAAATGGAAAAAATAATTGAATTTAATGAAAAATGTAATGAGCAAGATTCAATTCATGTTGGAACTAGTTTTTATACCTTAAAAGAAGTAGAAAAAAATATTGTAAGTTACAAAACAAAAGTTATGATTTATGAAAAATACAAGTATAATCTAAATCCTACATTATATGGAAAAGATTATTATATTCCTGTAACCTATGAAACAATTAGATCAAACGATATACATAATTTTCCAAGTATCTATCAAGACTATAAAAAAATGATTATGGAGCTTAAAAGTGATAAAGTAAAACCATCAAGAACGCACATTAAAAAGATGCTTCTTTTACTTAAATGTATATTGAACTTTCATAATATTTTCTCATTTGGATATGAAGAAGTATTACTTAAGTTTACAACTCTTTGCCGTGAATTTCACTTTAGTTTAACTAAAAAAAGAGGCATTGATATAATTGCTTTAATAGATGACTTTGACAATTTAGAACTATATAAAGATGAAATTGTAGAGTTCTCTGATGAAATATTTAACTTTATTGATAAATTTTGCTAAAAACCTTTAATAAGGCTTTTTTTAATGCTATAATACAATCTAAAAAAAGGAGGAATTTAGATGACACAAAAAGGATTTGAGTTTAGGTTTGCTATGTATTTAATACTAAATGGACCAAACAAAATTGAAACTATAAAATATTGCCTTTTTGCCCTCTATAAAGAAAGCAATTTAGAATTAATCGATTTCGAAGGATTCAACGAAAAAGAACTAGAAATAGTAGATGGTATACTTGAATATCAAAAAGAATATGAAACCAAAAAAATGAAATAATTAAAATCTTAATTCTTTTGATTTATTAGAATTAATTATTAATAGTAAAGTTAAGAAGTATATACAATACTTCTTTTTTAACTATAACTAAATTTTCTTTAACTAATAATATAAAAATTTGTCATTGCATATAATTATGGTATAATTAGTAATAGGATGTGATTAATGTGAGAGTTATTGTAAGTGCTGGAGGTACAGGAGGACATATTTATCCTGCCTTAGCCATCATTAACAAAATTAAACAAATGGAACCTAATAGCGAGTTTTTATATATAGGAACACATAATAGAATGGAAAAAGATATAGTACCCGCTAAAGATATTCCCTTTAAAAGTATTGAAATTTATGGATTTAATCGTAAAAAACCATTGAAAAATTTTAAAACTATTAAATGTCTTTTAAAAAGTTATAAAGAATGTCTTAAAATAATTAAAGAATTTAATCCTGATATTGTATTAGGTATTGGAGGGTATGTAACTGCACCAGTAATTAAAGCTGCTAATAAATTAGGAATAAAAACATTTATTCATGAACAAAACAGCATAAGTGGTGTTAGTAATAAATTCTTAACAAAATATGCTGATTTAATTGGAGTATCCTTTAAATCATCGATGGAATATTTTCCAAAAGAGAAAGTTGTTTTTACAGGAAATCCAGTCAGTGAAAATGCTTTTCAAATTACTCCTGCAAAGAAAAGTGAATTTGGGCTTAGTGAAACTAAGAAACTTGTTTTATTTGTAATGGGTTCACTTGGTTCATCAAAAATTAATGAATTTTTAATAGATACTCTAAAAAAAGTAAACAATAAAAAGTATGAAATAGTTTTTATCACAGGTAAAGATATGTACGATGAAATTAAAAAAATAAGATTTTCAAAAAATGTTTTTGTCTTTCCATACATAAATGACTTACCTCGTATAATGAAGAAAACAGACTTAATTGTATGCAGAGCAGGAGCAAGTACAATAGCAGAAATAGAAGCCTTAGAGATACCTGCTATATTTATTCCAAGTCCTTATGTAACAAATAACCATCAATATAAAAATGCCTTAGATTTAGAAAAAAATAATGCTGGAATAATAATAGAAGAAAAAAACCTTACTAGTGAAATATTAATAGAAACAATTGATAAAGTAATTAATGATGAAAATAAAATTAAAGAATTAAAAAAGAACTTAAAACAAAGAAGTTGTAACAACTCAGCCTCATTAATATACGACAATATCAAAAAACTAATAGATAGGAAATAATTATGAATTATAAAGATTTAAAAAATTTAAATATAGGTGAAATATTAGAAAATATTGATCTTACAAAATATACTACATACAAATTAGCGGGAGTTGCAAGATTTTTAGCAATTCCTAAAAATATATCCTCATTAAAAAAACTACTTATATATTTAAGAGAAAATAATATCAAACATAAAATTCTAGGGTTTGGTTCTAATTTAATATTTACAAAAAAAATATATGATGGAGTCCTTATAAAATTAGATAATCTTAATGATGTAAATATTAATGGGACTATTGTTACAGTTGGAGCAGGTTATTCTTTAATTAAACTTTCCCTTTTAGTTGCTAGATATGATTTAGCAGGTTTAGAGTTTGCTAGTGGAATTCCTGGAACAGTAGGAGGAGCCGTTTTTATGAATGCTGGAGCCTATAAAAGTGATATGGGTTACATTGTTAAAAGCATCAAAGTTTTAACACCAGAATTAGAAATCATTGAACTTAATAATAACCAACTAAATTTCCATTATAGAACTTCTTTTCTAGCTACTAATCCAAATTATATTTGTCTTGAAGCAACCCTAGGACTTTATAAAGGCAAAAAGGAAGCAATCCTAGATGTAATAAGAAACAGAAAAATAAGACGCCTTGAATCACAACCACTTGAATATCCTTCAGCAGGATCAGTATTCAGAAACCCAGAAGGAGACTTCGCAGGAAGACTTATAGAAGAAATAGGATATAAAGGTCACATGATAGGGGGTGCAATGGTTTCACAAAAACATGCTAACTTTATTATAAATGTCGGTAATGCAACTGGAGAAGACATTAAAAACCTAATAAACGAAATAAAAGAAAAAGTAAAAGAAAAATTTGATATAGATTTAAAAATTGAACAAGAATTTATAGAATAGGTGAATAAATTGGGAAAAAAGAAAAAAAAGAAAGTACGTTTAAAAGTAGTTAATATATTCTTAGTATTATTAAGTATTTATTTAGTATGTTTTTTACTCTTTTCTATAATAACAAAACCCATTAATAGTATTTATGTTAAAGGCAACAATTATTTAGAAGATTATGAAATAATTAGAACTGCCGGTATAGAAGATTATCCAGTCTCTATTACTAATTTTAGTTTCCTAATAGAAAAACGACTAGAAAAAAATAAATTCATTATGAAAGCTAAAGTTAGAAAGAAATTTCTTACTACTGTCTATATAGAAGTAAAAGAAAATATACCTATACTTTATGATAGTTTAAAAAATGTAACAATTTTAAAAAATGGAACTGTAGTAAAAGAAAACTTAAATGCCCCAATTCTTGTAAATGCAATTGATAAAAAAAAGCACGATTTACTAATAAAAAAATTAAGTTTAATTAATAGAAACATATTAAATAAAATATCCGAAATTAAATATGACCCCGATGCAGTTGATACTGAACGCTTTCTTTTAACGATGATTGACGGAAATTATGTTTATGTTACATTAAGTAAATTCAAAGAAATAAATAATTATAACAATTATGTTAAAGAATTTAATAATAAAAAAGGAATATTATACCTAAACTCAGGAGAATACTTTAAAATCATGGAAAATTAAGACAAAAAAGTCTTTTTTTCTTTTTTTCTTTTACTTTTCTTAAATAATATAGTATAATTGAGTTGTAGATTATAGGAGATGAGAAACATGAAAAATGTATTTGCAAGCATCGATGTTGGCTCTGACAGCATAAAAGTTGTTGTTTGCACACTTCAAAATAACAAGCTAAATTTATTAGCAACATCTTCTGTAAAATCTAAGGGAATAAAAAAGGGACTAATTGTTGATGCGGAAAAAGCACAAGCTTCTGTTAAGGAAGCAATGGATGAAATACAAAAGATGCTAGGGATAAAAATAAAACAAATTATAGCATCTATTCCTGCTAATTTCGCTGATTTTACATTTGTAAAAGGTGAAGTAAGAATTGTTAATGAAATTGTTAAAAGCGATGATATTGTAAAAGTTTTACAACAATCCGCTAAAACTAAACTTACTCCTGAAAAAGAAATGGTTACTATTATCCCGATTGATTTTAAATTGGATGATGCAGAAGGAATACAAAACCCACTTGGTCATAAGGCTAAAGTTCTTAGCACTCGTGCTATAATGGTTACTGCTCCTAAGAAAAACATTATTTCAGTGGTTTCAATCATTGAATCATTAGGGGTAGAAGTAATTGACTTCATGATAAATAGTATAGGAACTATTAATGCTTTAAAAACAAAAGAAATGGATAAAGAAGCAGGTTCTATTATTAATATAGGTGCAGAAACAATGAATGTATCTTTATATAATAAAGGAACAATAGTAAAAAATAGTATAATTGGAGTCGGTAGTGGCGTTATTGAAACAGATATAGCCAAAACTTATGATATTACATTAAATAATGCTAGAAAAATTAAAGAAAGATTTGCAGTAGCAGATAAGAAATTTGCTAGTAATAGTGAGTTCTATGAAGTTACTACTAAAGATTCTAAAAAAATTAAAATATCTCAACTTGAAGTTTCAACTTTAGTAAGTAATAGATATTTACAATTAATAGAGTTAGCAGTAAAAGAAATATCAAGTCTTTCCGGAAAACAACTAGACTATTTAATATTCACAGGAGGAGCTACTAATGCTTTCCACTTTGACACTTTAATCGAAGAAAAACTTGGAAAAAAAGCCAAAGTTGGTAAAACTAAAATTGTTGGATTAAGAAATAACCAAAATACAGCAGCAGTAGGAAATATAATATATTTTATTAATAAATTAAAACTTAAAGGCACAGAATGCTCGATGTTAAGTACAAGTGATTTAGAAGACTTATCATCAGTAAGAAAAAACACAGCTAATATTTCTAGTGACTCAATGTTAAACAAAGTTGTTAGTTACTTTTTTGGGGAATAGAAGCACAAGAGGAGGATAATTTATGTTTGGTTTAGAAATGGATCAATTAGCAAAAATAAAGGTTATAGGTGTAGGTGGAGGCGGTAATAACGCTGTAAATCGTATGATAGAATCTGGAGTACAAGGTGTAGAATTCATAGTAGCAAATACAGATCTACAAGTTTTAAATAATTCAAAAGCTGCCATTAAAATACAAATTGGTGAGAAACTTACTAATGGACTAGGAGCTGGAGCTAATCCAACTATAGGTAAAGAAGCTGCCCTAGAATCTAAAGCAGAAATAGAAAAAGCTTTAGAAGGAGCAGATATGGTATTTGTTACCTGTGGAATGGGTGGAGGTACTGGAACTGGTGCAGCCCCTGTTATAGCAGATATTGCACAACAAATGGGTGCACTAACAGTTGGTATAGTTACTAAACCATTCTCATTCGAAGGAAGAAAAAGAATGGAACATGCCAATCTTGGTTTATCTGAATTAAAAAAACATGTAGATACATTGATTGTTATACCAAATGATAGATTAAGAGACATTATTGATAAAACAACACCTTTATTAGAATCATTTAAAGAAGTAGATAATGTACTAAGAAGAGGTGTACAGTCTATTTCCGATTTAATCGCTGTTGCTGGGTTAATAAACCTAGACTTCGCCGATGTTAAGACAGTTATGGAAAAAAGAGGAAACGCACTTATTGGAATTGGTATTGGAGTTGGAGAAGGACGTGCTACAGAAGCAGCCCGCCAAGCAGTATCAAGCCCATTGTTAGAAACAAGTATCAGTGGTGCAACTGATGCAATTATAAACGTTACAGGTGGATCAAACCTTACTTTATTTGAAGTAGAAGAAGCAGCAGAAGTAATTCGTACATCTGCTAACACTGATATTAATACAATATTTGGAGCTGTAATTAATGAAAACTTAAACGATGAAATAATCGTTACAGTAATTGCAACAGGATTCGAAGACACAAAACAAGCACAAGCTGAAAAGCCAAGACGTGCATTCCCAACTCAAGATATTATAGAAACTTTACAAGAAGAACCTGAAGAAACAGACAATGATGACAATGATTTCTTCTCAAGTTTAAGAAAAAGAGGTTTTTAACCATAAATCGACACAATATTTTGTGTCTTTTTTTTATAATATAAATGGTGATATAAAATGATAATTATTAATTTGTATTTTAATGTACTAATTTTGACAACTATAACATATATATTAAAAGTACAAACAACAAGAAGTCAAATAATACTTGGGGCTGTAATAGGTGCCTACCGAATCTTTTTCCCCTATTTCTTGTTTGATATATTAATGATTTATGTAACATTCAAAAATTTAAAGTACTTATCTAATTTTATAATCATTGTATTAATATTAAAAGCCCTTAATTATAATCCTTTTATTTCTCTTTTAGCCATGTATCTTTTAACATCATTTAAAAATAAAGAAAACATAATCTACTATTACACCACTATTTATATTAGTGGTACAGTAATTAAGTTAAAAGGCTTAATGGATACAGGAAATTCACTAGAGTATCTTAATATACCAGTCCTTATAATAAGTAAAAAACAAATTCCAAAAAATGTGGAACTAAAAAAGCCAATTTACATTCCATATCAAACAATCACAGAAAAAGGAATATTAAAAGGGTTTATTCCAGATAAAGTAGTTATTAATAATAAAACTATTAAAAAAGTAATAATCGCAGTTACAGAAGAAAATGTAGAATTAATTTTAAATCCCAAAATAATGGAGGAAAAATGAAAACAACAACAACTATTTTCTATGTAGGAAGTTTAGACAAATTACCAGAACCTTTAACAAAAGAAGAAGAAATAAAATATGTTACAGAAAGTGGTAAAGGTGATATGTTTGCTCGTGCTAAATTAATTGAGCATAATCTTCGCTTAGTAGTATTTTTATCAAAAAAATATGATAACACTAAAATAGACTTAGAGGACCTAGTAAGTATAGGAACAATAGGCCTAATAAAAGGAGTAAATACATATAAACTAGATAAAAATATTAAACTAGCAACTTATGCTTCACGCTGCATTGATAATGAAATATTAATGTTTCTTAGGAAAAACAAAAAAAGGAAAACAGAAGTTAGTTTTGAAGATAGTTTAAGTTATGATGCTGAAGGAAATGAATTACACTTAGAAGACATATTAGGAACAGAAAAAGATGTCATTACAAAAAAAATTGAAGATCAATTTTTAGAAACAGAATTATATAAAGAAATAGAGAATTTAAAAGAACGAGATAAAAATATTATGATTTTAAGATATGGTTTATATAATAATAAAGAACAAACCCAAAAAGAAGTAGCAGAGAATCTAGGCATAAGCCAGTCCTATATTTCCAGGATAGAAAAAAAGATAATAAAGAAATTAAAAAGTTTATCCAATTAAGAGTTTATTTTAACTCTTTTTTTGTGTATAATAGATATATAGTAGGGAGTAATAAAATGAAAAGAAAACAAATTTTAATAACAATTGCAATAATTGTTTCAATTCCTCTTCTCTTTCTAATAGCTTTTTTTATCATACGAGAATTAAACAAAATAAAAGAACCAGTAGAAACAGAGAGCAAAATAAATAAAACTTTAATAATGAAAACGGTAAAAGAAATAGAAGACTATTCCAATAATTTATATTATCCAATGAAAAAATTATCTGAAAACACAAAACTTAATTTAATTGAAATAGATAAAATGACCTCCTTCTCATTTGAAGAATTGAATAATAAAACATGTAATAATTTTTTGAAAAAACAAGATCAAAATAGTTTAATCAAATGTATTGAGGTAACTCATCAAATAAGCAAAATAGAAAGTTCATGTTATGACAGTTTGAACATACTATATAATCACTCTAAAGACACAAAAAAACTATTTAAAGGTGATAACAATTTGTTCGCTCTACACAATAATTTATTTAATTTATTTTCAATTTCAAGAACAAAAACAGAAAACTTTCAAACATTTGAAGCTGAGAGAATAAAATACTTAAATAGAATCGAAAAAAATCTAATTGATCTTAAAATAAAAGAAGGAGAACAATCATGAAAAAACTAATTTTTCCAATTATTCTTTTTCTTATTTCATCTTTCTTATTATATTCTGTAATTAATAAAGTCTATCTAATAGACTATAATAAAAACGAGCAAGATAAAGATACCTATTACTTATTACAAGGTACTTATAAAATATTAGATGAACTTTATATTGAAGAACAAAAACTATGGGGAAAAAACGAAGACAGTAGAGCAGCAACATACACTTATAAATATATAAATTCAAATATTAATGAATTATCAAACAAACTTAAATTAAGAGAATCCGACTTATATAACCTTAAAGCATCACTTGTATTAACAAACTTATCTAATCTTTATCAATTAAAAGATATGGTAGGAAAAGATCAAAAATCATTTAAATTAAAATACGATATTATTACTAAAAAAATAAAATATAACTTAAAAGAATTAAAAGAAATGGTGGGATAATATGAAAAAATTAGGAAATATTATAATCATTATTTCAATTATTCTATTTGGTTTAACATTTTATATATATAAAACTAAATACGCAACTTTTAAAAAATATGAATACAAAAAAAATGCGGATGCAGCTATATACTATAAATTAAATGAAATATCTAAAATATATTTTAAAATGCAAAACAATAGATACTTAGTGTGGAACAAAGCAAAAGAAAAGAACTTAACAGTTGAATACATATCGTCAATTACTAAAATTGAACAAAAAAAATTAAACAATAAATATTGCTTAAAAATTAAAAATAGTCCAAAAAATACAATTAAATGTATCGATGAATACTATAAAAATGAAGATGTTGAACAATTTATTCAAGCTGAAATAAGTGAAATAAATATGCTTCTTCCTCTTACTCTCAGTGGGGATGTTGAATCAAGATCACAAACAGTATTATACCTATTTGAGGACATGAAAAGACTTAAAGTAGATATAAATGGTGATGATAATAAATTTTATCAAAAATTCAAAGAAATAAAAAACGAATTAGAAAATGAACTTACTGATATAAGAAAGAAAATAGTGTAAACAAATACTATTTTTTTATTAAATATAAAACAATTATGATATAATAATTAAGAAAGTAAGAGGAATAAAGAATGAAAATATATAAACTTAAAACAGAAGAAGACGCAAGCAGAAAAGCTTCTGAAATAATAATAGAAACAATAAAAAATAAAGAGGATTGTGTTTTAGGTTTAGCAACCGGATCAACTCCTTTAAAAACTTATCAATTTTTAATTGATGCCTACAAAAATAAGAAAATAGACTTTTCTAAAGTAGCAGCCGTAAATTTAGATGAATATAAGGGATTGTCTAAAGATGACCCTAATAGTTATAGTTATTTTATGGATAAGCATTTATTTAATCAAATAAATATTAAAAACACTAATATACCAGACGGAATGGAAAAAGACCCAGTAAAAGCCTGTAACACATATCAAAAAACTCTTAATAACCTAGGACCAGTTGATTTACAAATACTTGGAATAGGACTAAATGGTCACATTGGATTCAACGAACCAGGTACTGATTTTAATGAAGAAACTCATCTTGTTTCACTATCAAAATCAACTATTTCCGCTAATAGAAGATTCTTCTTAAAAGAAGAAGATGTACCAAAATTTGCATATACAATGGGAATAAAAACAATAATGAAATCAAAAACAATTTTATTAATAGCAACAGGAAAAAATAAAAAAGAAATATTAAAGGAATCCCTAACAGGTCCTGTAACAACAAATGTCCCTGCAAGCATTCTTCAAACACACGAGAATGTTATAGTAATAGGGGATAGTGAATCACTAGAATGGTATGAGGACTAAAAATGGCAAAAGGATTTAATAACGAACTATATTTAAAAATACAAAAGGAAGAAATTAAAAAAAGAATAGAACTTTTTAATAGTAAACTATATTTAGAGTTTGGAGGCAAATTATTTGATGATTTTCATGCAAGTAGAGTTCTACCTGGATTTGACCCTAATTCTAAAATTAAAATATTAGAGTCATTTAAAGATGATGTTGAAGTTATCTTTTGTATTAATTCAAAAGATATAGAAAAGAAGAAAATTAGAGCTGACTATGGTATTACCTATGATATGGAATTAATAAGATTAATTAATATTTTAAAAAGTATGGATATATTTGTTTCTAGTGTAGTTGTAACTTTATATAATGGACAACCAAGCATTGATAAATTTAGAAAAGTTATTGAAAATATGGGTGTAAAAACTTATGTTCATTATAAGACATTAGGTTATCCAACAGATATTGACACTATTGTTTCAGAAAAAGGTTATGGAAAAAACGAATTTATTAAGACAACAAGAAAACTTGTAGTTGTGACAGCTCCAGGACCATCAAGTGGAAAACTTGCAACTTGTCTTTCTCAACTTTATCATGAAAATAAATTAGGTACTATTGCAGGGTATGCAAAATATGAAACATTTCCTGTTTGGAATCTTTCTTTAAGACATCCTGTGAATATGGCTTATGAGGCTGCTACAGCAGACTTGCATGACATTAATATGATTGACCCGTTTCATCTTGAAGCTTACGGAGTGAGTGCTGTAAATTACAATAGAGATATAGCAACATTTCCAATTCTAAAAAACATTTTAGAAAAGATAATGAAAGAAGATTTATATAAATCACCAACAGACATGGGTGTTAATATGGTAGGCTTCTGTATAGATAATAATGAAGCAATTATAAAAGCAAGTAAAGAAGAAATAGTAAGAAGATACTATAATGCCCTAGTAGATGAAAAATTAGAAAAAGTAAACGAAGAAACACCACAATTAATTAAAGTCTTAATGAATGAATTAAAGATAGATTCAAGTATAAGACCAGTTATAAAAGCATGTTTAGATAAAAATAAACTAGTAAATAAAGGAGTAGTAGCACTAAAGTTAGACGATTCTAAAATAGTGACTGGAAAAGAAACAGAATTACTTTCTCCAGCATCATCTATGATATTAAACGCCATAAAAGAATTAACAAACATTCCTGATGATGTTTACTTGTTATCTCCTTCAGTCTTAAAGCCAATTCTTGAACTAAAAAAACAAGTATCTAATGAAAGTATCTTAAACTTGCATGAAGTACTAATAGCACTATCAATATGTTCAGTTACTAATCCAATAATAGTAACTGCTTTAGAAAACATGAAAAAATTAGAAAACTGTGATGCTCATTCATCATACATTATTGACTCATTAGAAATCAAATTATTAAAATCATTAAAAATAAATATCACTAGTGAACCAGTTTTCAGTGATAATTAAAAAGGAGTAGAAATGAAAAAAACACTTTTAACAACATCCCTTATTTATATAGTAGTAGGTTTATTTATGATAGTAAGTCCTGCATCAATATCAAACCTTATTTGTTATTTATTAGGTCTAATTATATTGTTATTTGCAACAAACCAAATAATAACATTTATAAATAATAGACAAACTTCTTTATCTAAATTTAACCTAGTTTTAGGAGTTCTTGCGACTATTTTTGGAATATATCTAATTCTTAATCCAGAATTAGCGGCATCATTTATTCCTCTTGTAGCAGGCGTTATAATCACTATAGATTCAATCTCTAAATTAATGCAATCTTTCAGTTTAAAAAAAGAAGGCTATAGTAATTGGATATATATTTTAATAACATCAATTATTCTTTTACTATTTGGACTTTTCCTATTTTTTAATCCATTTAATGCTGTAAAAATAGTAATTCGTTTAATAGGAATTGTTCTAATTATCGATGGAATAAGTGAAATTATAGCAGTTAATGCTTTCAGTAAGAATAGCATAATAGAAGCTAAAATAATTAAATAAAAAATATTTATTAGAAGAAAACTTGGAAAAGTTTCTTTTTTTATAACTATTTGCAAAAAGAAGTCTTTTATTGTATACTATAGCACATAAGGAAGTGAAAGTTATGACTAAAATAATTGACCTTAAAGATGGTATAACAGAAGAACTAAAAGAAGCAGCAACTGCTCTTAGAAATGGTTCACTAGTAATATTTCCAACTGAAACAGTATACGGTGTAGGCGCTAACGCACTAAATAGTGAAGCAGTTTCTGAAATCTTTATTTCCAAAGGACGCGCTAACGACAATCCTTTAATCGTTCACATAAGTGACTTTAAAGATTTAAATGATTTAGTAACAGATATTAATGAAGTTGAAAGACGACTAATGGATGCTTTCATGCCAGGTCCATTTACGATTATTCTTCCAAAAAAAGATATTATTCCAAATAATGTCAGTGCTAACCTTAAAACAGTAGGTATAAGAATGCCTGATAATAAGATAGCACATGAACTAATTAAACTAGCAGGTTGTCCTGTAGCAGCACCAAGTGCTAATAAATCAGGAAAACCAAGTGGTACAAGAATAGAAGATATAATAAGTGAATTTGATGGAAGTGTTTCATATATTATTGATGGCGGAGAAACTAAAGTAGGGTTAGAATCAACAGTTGTAAAAGTAATTGATGGTGTCCCAACAATTTTAAGACCAGGTAAAATCACACCTGAAGATATTATCAATATAATTGGAACATGTAAAATAGATGATTTCATCTTTAAAAAGGCTGTTGGAGTAGTTGAAAGTCCAGGAATGAAATATAAACATTATGCACCGAATGGTAAATGTTTATTAGTGTATTCAAAAGATTTAGATAAACTGAAAAATGAAATTGACAAACATATTGTAAAAAACACAGTTGTTATTGGATGTGAAGAACTTAAAAATGATATAAAATGCGAAAAATATTTATCATTTGGTTCAATTGAAGATTTAGATTCAATATCACACAATATATTCAAATTACTAAGAGAAGTAGACAGACTAAATCCAAAACTTATTATAATAATGGGTGTAGCCAAAACAGGGTTAGGAATTGCTATTATGAATAGACTTATAAGATCTTGCTCTTATAATTATATAGAGGTGTAGTATGAAACAAAGCACAATTAATTTAATAAAGATATATAATCCAAAAGGAAGAGACTGGATGAACTTTAAAATGAAGAAAAACAATCAATATACTTTTCATCATATTGTCAAAAGTGAACATGGTGGTACATTTGATATTACAAACGGAGCACTTCTTACATCTATTGCTCACAAATATATTCATGTAATAGAGCAAGATGATAAAGAATTATATGATAAATTAAATATTCTATTTAAAATAATTAATGACTCTAAAAAAGCTCCAACTGAAGAAATAATAGAAGAAATAATAAATTGTCTAGAAAACTATCAAATAAGTAATAAATATAGTAAAAAACATAAAAAAGAAAATTATCAAAAATTATATTTAAAATAGTTTAATTACAAAACTATTTTTTTTATGCTATAATGTTTATGGTGGTAAAATGAATGGTAACAATAATAAATTAGTATTATATATAATAATAATTATCTTAATAGGACTAGCTTTTTTTGAAATATTTAATACATTAGATAGTGTAAACTCTTTAAAAAAGAATAAATGGTATAATGTAGAAAAAACAGGAGATATTAGTGTCCTTGATTTAAAAAATGGTTTTAAGTATTATGATAAAAAAACAAACACTCCAATAAAAAATTATAGAAATTGTAAAAAATATACTTACACAATATCAAATAGAACAATTAATTTAAAATGTCGGGTAGGATTTAAAAATAACCGTCAAATAAAGATAATAGAACAGCATAAAAATTTTCTGGTTTTAAAAATTAATGATGAAAAAAAGAAATTCTATCTAAATATAAAAAAGGGGGAATAAAAGATGTATGATGAAACAATAAAGAATCTAAAAACAAAAGACATAACTGAATTAAAAAACCTTTTAAATAAGATTGAAGAATGTTTAAAATTGCTTGAAGAAAAGGATGAAGTAAATGAAAAATAATTATGAAGAAATCCTAGATAGAATTAATTTGATAACACAGGCATCTTCAAACATTGAAAAAGGAAAAATAGAAAATATAAAAAAAGAAGTACTAATTTATAGAGAATTAGTTCTTAAAGCTCTAAGAGCATTATCAGAAGTAAACTTACCAGTTATAAAGAATAAGCAAATAGACGTATTAGAACTTCAAAAAAATAAATACCTAGAATATTTCAAACTTAAAAAAGCTTGTCAAAACTTTAAAGAGAGCTTAGGAATAAATAAAATAATTTATGAAATAGATAACCCAAAAACACTTGAAGGATTCAATTCTAACTTAAAAAAAATAATTGAAATACTTTTAAATATTGAGATAAAAGTAAACGAAGAAAGTTTTACCTATACACCCTATGTAACAAACTACATGAAAGAATTCTTTAAAGAATATAATAAAGAAGATTTTAATAAAAATATGAAAAGTTCATTTGATGGAATTTATTGGGAAAATAATGAAATACTATCAGATATATCATTAAATATAAAAGTAATATTAAACCAAAATGAAAAAAGCATAAAAGAAAAATCAAATATAAAATTAACTAATTTTATTAAAGAAAAATCAATCGATGAATCAACAGCTATTGAAAAACTAGATAAAATTAAATTTGAACTTGAAGAACTAAAAAGAATAGAACCTGTAAACATTAAGGAATTATTTCTATTAAAAGGAGAAAATCCAGAAGACTACACCAAAGAAAGTGCTAACATTGTTGAAGCAAGAAGAAAATTCATTACAGACGAAGCATTTAACAATTTAGGAGCGGATAAAAAAGAAATTTTCTTTGAAAACATTTATGATTTATACAATAATATTATAGAATTTGAAAATGTTCACAAATTTTCTTTCATGCTTGATTCATTAAAAACAATATTTTTACAAAAAGATTCCATTAAAGGAGTCTACCAAAACAAACTTAAAACAATAGAAAAACAAGAAAAAGAAAAAGAAAAATTATTAGCGGTATGCAATAGAATGTTAAATGAACACTCTAAAATATTGACCAAAAAAACTAGTATTTTAAGCAGTGAAAAGTCTAAAATAGCTAAAATAGAAAAACTAGACTTTGAAATTAAAAAAAACGGATCAGAATTGACAAAAAAAATAGAAGAAATTAAGGCAGAACAAAAAACACTTAACAAGGCTTTTTTTGAAGAAACTGTTAGTTTAAACCTTAATGAAAACAGTTCAATTTATGACGCGTTAAATTTATATAATAACAATTATATTGAACTAATATCTATTTTAAAAACAAATAAAATGGAAAACGAACTAGATAATTTTTATGATTTTATAAATAGTCCTTATATTATAATAAGTAAAAGTATTGATTTCTTAAAATACAATGAATTAGATAAAATAATAGAAGAAAAATATAATCTATTACAATGTACTATAGAACTTAATATAAACAGCAAAGACTACCAAGAAAAAAGAGACTCTATTGTTACTCTTTCTAAATATAGAAACATATTAAAAAGTAAAATAAATTTAAACTCTGTAAAAGATTATTTAAATTTTATTAAAGAAGCATAGCTTCTTTTTTGTTAATACCCTAATTATATAAATTAATGGTTTGTGTTCAATTTGACTAAAACATTAATAATGATATAATATATATCAACTTGAGGAGGTATATGTATGAATAAGGAAATAATAACCACTTTTAATAATTATTATAAAGAATCTAAGATAATTGATGAAGAGTTTATTTTTGAGTTTATATTTAAATATATCGAAGAAAATTATTTAGACGATTATATCAAAGATGTAACATTTTCTACTAATACAAATGCAATAGCAATGTATTATAGTAATAACAATAGAATAAATTTAAACTTAGTTAAAATATTAAAAGCAACTAAAGAAATGCTTTATTCAGGACAGTCAAATGATGTTTTATCAATAAACACAACCGTTTTAGCAACTGTCATTCATGAAATTGTTCATGCAGAACAAAGAAAAATTATTAAAGAAAATAGTAAAGATCAAAAAATTGTTAATATCTTAAAAGAATCCTTTAAAGATAGGGCATTTTGTAGTCAATTGTATAAAGACCATCATGATTATTTTTTAATTGAATATAACGCTAACATTGAAGCTAAATTCAAAATAACAGAGATAATAAACCAAATGGGCAATATAAACAAAAAAGCACAAAGTATGTATCTTCATGATACATTAATGCAAACTTATGTTTTTGATGAACTTGGGGTTATGTCTCCATTAGAAAAATATAAAATAATTAAAAAAGACTTCACAGAACTTGAAGATTATAGCAATATCTCAGAATATGAACAAATATTGTATGGTCTACCAATAAAAAGTAAAACAATGCAAAAAATATATGATTTAAAAAAACAAAAAAAATACGATAGTGAAAACTATTTTAAGAAGATTTAATTATCTTCTTTTCAATTTATAGGAGGATAATATGGAGTACTACACTTTAAATAATGGGCACCTTGTAATAAAAGAAGGTACTAAAATGATTAAAACACGTGCCTTTATGCTTCAAAACATAAAAACTGTTAAACTACCTTCTACACTTGAGCGAATTGAAGATTTTGCCTTTCTTGGTAATGATTTAGAAGAAATAGAATTACCAGATAAACTAATATATATTGGAAAATCAGCATTCACATCAAATAATATTAAATCAATAAAATTTAATAAAAATGTAGAAGTAATTGAAGAAAAAGCCTTCATGTGTAATAAAATCGATTATTTAACTTTACCTGAAAATCTTAAAACAGTTGGAAATATGTGTTTTTTTGGAAATAAAGTAAAAGAAGTATATTTAAACGACTCACTTTATAGTTTTGAAAGTAGTTCATTTGATTCAGATTCAAACCTTTATTATAAGGGTATCAAATATGATGAATTATTTGATTTAACATTAGGATTTCAAAATATAATGAAGTATGATAAAGCCAAAAAACTATTAAATAACATTAGCGAAGATGATGAAAAAATATTAGTCATATTACCAAATGAAAATTCTGCAATAAAATCATTTGTTCATAATAGGGGACACGTTAGTGAAGTAATAGACCAAGTAACAAAAAATATTAAAATCGATAATACTCTAAAACCCTATGAATTTTTAGATTTGAAAAATAAACTTTTCAAAAATATCGTAAAATGTTGTTTTATTTTTGGTGTTTTTAATAATGGTAATTCAAAAGAAACAGTATTAAATATATTTAAAAATTTAGAATTAGAAGCAATAGATTTAATATTTAATAATATGGTTTTAAAAGATTACAATAAGAAGTTTCAAAGTGTATTAATTGATGCCATCTATAAAGAGGATAGAAAAGTTTTAGAAAATGCTGCAAATTATTATAATAACTTTTCAAATATCAATAAAAATATAATTAAAATTAGAGAAGAAGAAATAAGGAAATTAACAAATTATATAAAAATACCTAATATTAATAACGAAGATGAAATACTAGGTCTTGATATTTTAAAAAAGAATAAAAAAAATATATCTTTAACTGATGTCGATAATTTTTTAATTAAAACAACATTTAAAATAGATGAAAGATGCGTAAATTTACATCAAATAACAAATACCTTAGCAAGATATATAGATCAAGAAGGATTTGATAAACTAGAAAAAATCTATCTTGAAGGAACTAAAATTAATGATACAGAATATTTTGAAAATATAGGCGAAGAAGAAAATGATTTTTATTTTAAATGGTTAGAAAACACTAATCCTACTAATTTCATTCTTGGATATAAAGCAAATTGTTGTGCCAAACTAAACAGCAAGGGTGAAGATATTATGATTCAGTCTGTAATTAACCCACGCATTAAAAACTTAGTAATTTTTAATAAAAACAACATAATAGCAAAATCAACAGCCTTTTATAATAATGATTATATTCTATTTAATAATATAGAAGTAAGTAAATCCTTTAAAGGATCTAGAGAATCTATTTTAGAAGCGATTCTAAGAGGAGTAGAATCTCAAATAGACGCAATGAAAAATAAAGATATTCCTATATCTGAAGTAAGGATAGGTATGCGAAGAAATGATTTAAAAGAAGTAATTATTGACTATGGTTATCAAATTATTAAAGACGAACTCCTTAATAACTATAAATTTAAAAACTACGAAGGAGACGCAAACAATAAAGAAGATGGGCAAGCATTAATATTAACAAAATAACATTAAATTGTTATTTTTTTTGTGGTATAATATTAACTGAGCAGTTGGCAAAAGAGGTGTAATTTATGAAAAAGAAAAAAGAAGAAGAACTAATATACATAAGATTGTTTAGAAAACCACTATGTTTACTTTTCTTTTTTTTAACATTCATCATATCCTTTTTTGTTCCAAATAAAAAACAAGATAAGGTTAAAATAAACATAAAAAGTTTAAAAAGCAAATATAATAATCTAGTAAAAAGAGAAGAAACACTCAAACTTAAAAAAAGAGAATTAATCAAAAAAAGAAATAATAAAATAGATATACCCCTAAAAAATAAAAATATTCCTTTCAAAAAAAACTCGGTATTAATTCCAAACCATATAACAAAAAATTCAAAAACTGTTAAAAAAGAAAAATTACAAAAAAATTCAAAAAAAGCAAAATTACAAAAAAATATAAAAAACTTTAAAAAAAGAAATATAAATAACTATCACAACTTAAAACTTGTAAAAAAAGGAATATTAAATGACTACCAAGATTTAAAAATCATTGATAAAGAAACATTACAAAAAATCGTAGAAAAAGAAATATTAAATAATCAGACATCTAAAACTAAAGAAGTTAAAAATAAATCAAATATAATTATTAATAAAAAGGCTATTCAAAAAATTGATAAAATAAAATTAATCAAAAAAAATGAACCAACATTAAAAAAAGAACAAATAATTAAATTTATAGACTTAAAAATAACAAAAAAAGATATAACTAATCAAACTAAATTATTTAAATCACTATTAGAATTACAATCGTTTAATATGATTAAATCTACTGTTAACTTGCTTTATTATTATAAAGTAAATCTATTAAACCATCAATTTAAAGGTAGTAGTATAAGAACACTAATTGACTCCATAATGTTTAATAATGCAACTCGCTTAGCAAGCATAAATATTACTAAAGATTACGATATTAAACTACTTGATATAAACAAAATTAAAAAAGATAAAATAGAAAGTACAACAACAAATTTAATAGATGATTCTCTAAATAGATTAAGAGAAATTAAAAAATACTTAATAAATAATTATCCTATATATTATTTTAGAGAAGAATTAAAAGAATCTATAGAAAAGATTGATTTTTTAGAAGAAAATTTATTATATAATATTAATGGATATTCTAAAAAATTAAAAAGGTAAAAATATGAAAATAATAGTAGACGCTGATGCGTGTCCAAGCATTAAAGCAATAACTTCCTTGGCTATAAATTACAATATTGAATTAGAACTATATTTAGATGATACCCATAAAATAGAAAATAACTACGCCAAAATAATTACAGTATCAAAAGGATTTCAAAGTGTTGATATGAAAATTGCAAACATTTTAAAAAATGGAGACATTTTAATTACACAAGATTTTGGACTAGCAACAATTGCACTAGCGTTAGGAGCAATACCAATAAGCCCAAAAGGGCTTATATTTACAAATGAAAATATTGACCAACTAAATTATGAAAAACATCTTAATGCCATGGAAAGAAAACTGAAAAACAGATCAAAAGGAATAAAGAAAAGAACAAAAGAAGACGAAGACAAACTAATTAAAAGTATTGAAGGAGTAATAATGTGAAAAATTTAATTGTTTTAATTCCAACACTAAACCCAACTAGAAAACTACTTGAAGTAATAGAAAATTTAGAAAAAAATAACCTTACTGATATAGTAATTGTAAATGACGGATCAGACATAGAACAAAAAAAAATATTTAAAGAGATAAACCATACTATTTTAACACATAGAAAAAATAGTGGAAAAGGAAAAGCATTAAAAACAGGATTTGCTTATATCGAAGAAAACTATAAAGACTATAGAGGAATATTAACTATAGATGATGATGGACAACACGACATAGAATCAATTCTAAAACTCGTAGATTCATTTGTTCCAACAGAAAACTATACTATTATAGGAACAAGAGATTTTGACAAAAAAGGTGTTCCCGTTTTAAGAAAGAAAGCAAATAAATTATCAGCCTATATTTTTAAAAAACTCTATAAAGTATATATTCCTGATACCCAAACAGGACTTAGAATTTATTCCAAAAAAGCAGTAGATTTAATTAAAAATCTTAAATCAGATGGGTTTGAATTTGAACTTGAAGCTCTTATTTACTTGATTAAACACCAAATGGATTTCCAATTTGAATTTATAAATACAATATATAATAAAGAAAAAGGGATGAGTCATTTTAAACCATTAAAGGATTCCATTCGTATATATAAAATAATGTTTTCTAATAAAAAATAATATTCCTAGTATATTACATATTTGTAATATACTAAATTATAAGAAATGATATAATAGAGAAAGTGGGAGTGAAATATATGAAAAACATAAAATTTAAAAGTATTATAGTATTGTTGTTGTCACTTGGTATGATGGGTTTTATTATAGCACCTGAATATAACAATATAATAAATACTTTAAAAAATGTAAACTTATTTTGGTTAATATGCTCAGTTATTCTTTATTATATTGGATTTATTATTGAAACTAAAGTTCTTCAAACATTAATAAGACAATATAAACCAAAATATACATTTAGAAAATCATTTAGATTAAATACTATAACAAAATTCTTTAACGGAATAACTCCACTTGCAAGTGGAGGACAACCACTTCAAGTATATGAACTTACCAAAGATGATATAAAAGTAAGTAATGGAACAAACATAATAGTAGAAAACTTTTTACTTTATCAAATAGCATTAATAATATTAAGTGTTATTTGTTATGTTGTTAATTTAATCTTTAAACTAGTCACATTATCTTCTTTTATTAGTAAAATGATTTTATTAGGTTTTTTACTTAATTTATTCTTATTAATATTCGCATATATTGTTGGATTCAATAAAAAAATAAATAAAGCAATAGTTTTTAAAACAACAAAATTATTACATAAATTAAAAATAATAAAAGAAAAAGACAAACTAATTGAAAAACTAGAAATTACTTGTAATGACTTTTATAATGGTTTTTATAATCTTCGTAAAAATCATATATTAGTTTTAAAAGGAATCCTTTATCAGTTTATAGCATTGATTCTTAATTTCCTAGTCCTCATATTCATATTTAAAGCCCTAAGTATTACAATTAGTAGTAATATCATAGGAATTATAGTGGCAGGGACATTTATCTTCCTAGCAGGGTCTTATGTGCCAATTCCAGGAGGAACCGGAGGAATGGAATATGCCTATATAAAAGTAATAGGTTCTTTTATTAAAGGTTCTCCATTGTCATCATCTCTCATTTTATGGCGTTTTATTACTTATATAATGCCAGTTATAATCGGAGGAATTACTTTTAATATAAAAAGTGAATAAAATAATCCCCAAAGTATCATTATTGATATGAAAGGGGATTTTTATTATGGCTAGACACAAAGTCGAAATATCAAATGTTAATACATCAAACATAAAAGTATTAACAAACAATGAAATGATAGACCTATTCATAAAATTAAAAAAAGGAGATATATTTGCCAAAGATGACCTCGTAAATGGTAATCTAAAGCTTGTCTTATCCATCTTAAGAAAGTATATGAACAGATGTGATAATATGGATGACTTATTCCAAGTAGGGTGTATAGGGCTTATAAAAGCAATCGATAATTTCGACTTAAAACACGAAGTAAAATTTTCGACATACGCTGTTCCAATGATTCTAGGAGAAATAAAAAGATATCTAAGAGACAACACTAGTTATCGTGTTTCAAGAAGTGTTAAAGATTTATCATATCAAATTTTAAGAAAAAAAGAAGAACTAATCATGCAAACAGGAAAAGAACCATCAAAAATGGAACTTGCAATATCACTTGGAATAACCGAATTTGAACTTGCAAATGCCATTGATTCAATGAAAGAAACACTCTCCATGTTTGAACCAATCTATAATGATGGTTCTGATACAATATATCTTTGTGACCAACTAGAAGACAAAAAAGATAAACTATTTGATATTGAAACAAAAATTTCATTAAAAGAAGCATTAAAACATATCAAAGAAAAAGAAAAATATATACTCCTAGAAAGATATATATTCGGTAAAACACAAATGGAACTTTCAACAGAACTTTCAATTTCACAAGCCCAAATTTCAAGACTAGAAAAAAGTGGAATTGAATCAATAAAAAAACAAATTCTTTAATATATCTTATAATATGAAAAAATTTGAATATACTTAAATAGGTGATTAATTTGAGACTTTCAGAACTCCAAAACAAAAGAATTGTAAACTCAGCTACGGGAGGTTACATTGGGGAAATAATTGATATTATAATAGATAATAACGGGCAAATAGAATCAATAGTGGTTGAAAAAAGTAAATTCATAATATCAAGATTCACATCAAAAGATGAAGTAGTAATAAAATGGAACAAAATAGAAAAAATAGGAGAAGATGTTATACTTACAAACGTCTAACTCTTTTTTTGTTTATAAAATTAAAAATACATGCTATAATATTTATGGTGATAGAATGAAAAAATACATAATTTTAATAACAACTTTAGTTCTTCTTCTAACCGGGTGTACACAGTTAAAAGAATATAATAAAAACCTATTTTTTATGGATACCTATATAAATATAAAAGTCTATATGAATAATCCAAAACAAGCCAAAAAAATACTTGATGGAGCATCAAAAATATATGAAAAATATCAAAAAATAACAAATAAATATGATTTAGACAGTGAAGTATCTAAAATAAATGCAAATCTTACTCATCAAGTAAGTGATGAATTATATGAAATGTTAGAACTTGGTTCAACGTGGTATGACAAAAGCGATGGACTATTCAATATAAACATGGGTAACTTAATAGATGTTTGGAAAAACCATAAAGAAAACGATGGGAAATTACCAACACCAGAAGAATTAAATATAGAAATTAAAAAAATAGAATTAAGAAATAAAAAGGTTTATTCTAATAATTTAGATTTAGGAGCTATAGCTAAAGGATTTACAACCCAAAAAGTAGCAGACTATTTTAAAAAGAACAATATTAAATATTATTTAATAAATGCTGGAGGAAATATTCTAGCAGGGGAAAATGAAAGCAGAGGTTACTATAAAATTGGAATAGAAGATCCAACTGATAAAACAAAAGTGTATAGCGTTGTAAAGGGTGAAAACATTAGTGTTGTAACAAGTGGGGGATATGAAAGATTCTTTCAAGTTGATGGTGTAAATTACCATCACATTATAGATCCGTTTACTAAATATCCTGCAACAAATATGTTGTCAGTTACTATTGTTTCAAATGATTCTGGATTAGCAGACATATTGTCAACAACTCTATTTCTAATGGAACCAAATAAAGCAATATCTTTGATTGAGACCATTCCAAACACAGAAGCTATAATTTACATAAATAAAGATCAGATACTAAAAAGTAGTGGGTACTCTAAATATGAATAAACAAGATAAAATTTTAATTCTTTTTATTTTACTAGTAACAACATTATTATTTACCTTTCTAAATCTTACTGAAGATAAAGATATTTCCAGTGCTTATGTTTATTATGAAGATAAATTAATAAAAACAATTGATTTAAATGGAAAAGAAAAAGAATATAAAGTAGATGGTTATAATGGAGTAGTAAGAATAATAGCAGGTAATGGAAAAATAAAAGTAAAAACAGAAAAATCTCCACTACACCTATGCAGTAAACAAGGTTATATAACAAAATCTTATGAAGAAATAGTATGTCTTCCGAATAAAATAGTAATTAAATTAAAAAATAATAGTGACTTAGATGTTGTAGCGAGGTAAAAAATGGAAATGAAGAAATTTACAAGGCTATCTTTACTTTTAGCCTTATCAGTAGTATTAAATATAATAGAAACATGTATTCCTTTATTTAATGGATATATACCAGGACTAAAACTAGGTTTGGCGAATATTGTAATCTTATTTATTCTATATTGTTATTCATTTAAGGATGCAATGTATGTGTCTATTTTAAGGGTTATTCTAGTAGGCATTACAAGGACTGGACTATTTAGTGTGTCTTTCTTCTTTTCGCTCGGAGGAGCTATCTTATCGCTTATTTCTATGTATATTATCAAAAGATTCTCTTCCTTATCTTTAATAGGGGTTAGCATAGTTGGGTCAATATTTCATAGTATAGGACAAATCATAGTAGCTATAGTATTAATAAAGTCAACGAACATGATATTTTATCTTCCCTGGTTGTTATTATTTTCAATTCCAACAGGAATAATAACGGGCAAGATTTCAAAAGAAATGATTAAGAATTTTAAAGAACTAGCAAGTGTTGGAGTAAGCCTTTACTAAAATGTAAAATAAATGTTGCAATTTATGAAAAATGTGCTATAATACTTAAAGAACCAAACGAGTGGCGATCATTTATAGTATGATTGTCCGGAACTTAACTCGGGAGGTTCTTTTATTTTGCAAAAAAGGATTAATATTATTTAATCCTTAATTTTTTTATAGATGGAGTTAATGTAGCAATAAAAGACTTACGCTTTTTAAGGTAATCTTTCTACTTTGTTTCGCATTATACTACAAATTTTGAAAATGTCTACTACTGTTAAGTATTCTCTTTTAAATTTGTAACAAAAGGGGAGATAAATATTGTAAAAATGTATACTTTACACTTGACATTAAACATGAATATAGTATAATTAAAATAGGAGGTGTGATTGATATGGGTAAACTAAATGACATACTACATGAGGTAGGAATTTCTAAAGTAAAATTAGCTAAATTTTTAGGAGTTTCTAGACAGATGATATATAATTATCTTGAATTAGAAGATTTAAACAAGTGGCCAAAAGATAAAAAGGTTTTATTGTTAAACTTATTAGGTATCAAATCTCCAGAGGATTTAAACCACATAAAAATAGATACAGATTATATATTAGATGTTGAAACAAGATTAAATAGTTTAATAGAAAACTCTCAAGAAAAAAAAGTTACAATAAACGGTGAAAAGCAAGTTTTTAATCAATTAGGAAAAAAACAAAAAGATCTACTTATTAATATAATAGATTTAATAAAAGAAAGACTAGAAGATTCAAATGATATGGATGCATATTATACTTTTAAATATATGTATAATTTTATGCAATCACTAGATAATATTGAAGAACTTAAATATGTTCTTGGGTATTTTGCTAAAGTAACTGGTTTTGTTAAACCAATGGAATTCATGTTTAACGAAGAAAGACAATTTGTTTTTGAATCAATTATGTTTTCAGGAATGTCACTTTATGGAAGCGGCAAGACTTCAAATGACAAAATTGCAGAAGCTCATAAAAGATTTGTAAATCAAATAGAACATAAAATTGAAGAAAAGATGAGTAGAACTTTAGAAATTAATACTATTAAAGTTCAAGCGTTAAAAGAACTTGGATACACAACAATAAATGATGCTAATGTTGGTGAAGTTTTTGAAAAGATTGCAGAGATTCAATCAAGAAAAGTTACCAATTTTCAGTAAATGAGTGAAAAATGTTACAGTTCAGCCAAGAAGATAGATAATTAAGTCTATCTTTTTTAAGCTTTATAATAATAATACTACAATTTTTCAAAAAATATAAGACTATATTTAATTTTATATATATATTATAATTATTACATAAAGGATACGTGATTGATATGGCTAATGGAAGAATTAATGATTTTTATAAACAA
>JAVWTD010000003.1:18239-71252 GCA_036667875.1 Bacilli bacterium | reverse complement strand
CATTTAGAAACTATGCAAAAGCAAATAATGTAGGTGATGTAACAGGATATCAATTGCTTGATATCCATGCACTTGATGCAATTCAAGTATTATTCTATATTGAATTTGCTACCTTAAATAGTCAAAATATAATGCAAGGATACGCAAACGGTAATACAGAATCAATTATAAATGGGACAACAGACGTAGTTACTGCATCAAGCGGATCAATTAATGATTTAAAAAACGGGAAAAACGCTATGAAATATCGTGGAATAGAAAATATCTATGGAAATGTATGGCAAGTTATTGATGGTGTAAACATTGATAATGTAGATACCACTAACGCTTACTTTTATGTAAATAGAGACGCATCAACTTACGCATCAGACATAACTAACGGTAATTATACAAATGTAGGATATAATAAATTGAATACAGAAGGATGGGTAACCAAAATGGGATATGATTCCGATAATCCCTTTTTACAAATGCCTCAAGAACTAAATGCAAATGCAAGCACAAAATATGGTGACTACTATTGGGGGAACACAACTGCAGGTAAAAGAATAATCCTTTTTGGTGGAGCTTGGCGTAATGTTTCTAATGATGGTATGAGTCACTTCCTTCTCTACTACTCTTCAAGTACTTTTAATTCTGATGTCGGTTCACGTCTTCTTAAAACTGCTTTGTAATGGGGTAGTTGGAGGTTTCTCCTACGCTTTGAATCAAGGAGGGCCGACCGCTATGAGAAGCCCTAATTTTCTGAAAACAAAGAGCATATAAGAAATATCCTAAAATATCTAGAACTTAGAGTGTAGACTAAAATTTCATAACAAAAATCAATAATATATAATTCATACTAAACCCAAACTTTTATTTTGGTAGTAATTATATATTTTTTTTATTGTTATAAATATAGAACCTGTTATTGTCCTAATTGCAAACCCTTTTGCATATTATAAGAAGAGGGAAAATATAAATACATATTAAACTAAATAAGCCTCAACAAATAAAAAACCAGTTTGAATTGGAGGAATCATAACTAAAGTTACTATAGATGTAGTTACCCTAGATAGGAGGAATACAATTAAAGATAAAATTAAAACACAATTAAAAGTAGGAAAATCAATAAAAATTAAAAATAATCTAGGAAGAAATAAGTACGAAACCTTTGAAGCAATAATAAAAGAATTATACGATAATGTCTTTTTAATTGAAACATTAGATAAAAAAGTAAAGTGCTTTACATACGGTGACATACTAACTAAGACAATAATTATAGAAAATATTGCATTTTAATAATATTTGGTATACAATAATTGTATAGTATAATCGAAGGGAGAAGACGAAATGAAAATAACATCAGTTAATGTCAGAAAAATACAAAAAGAGGACTCTAGAATGAAAGGTATCGTATCATTAGTTTTAGAAGAAAGTTTTGCAATTCATGATATACGCATCATCGAAGGAGACAACGGATTATTTATAGCCATGCCAAGTCGCAAAACAGCAACAGGCGGTTATAGAGACATCGTTCATCCAATAAATCCAGAAACAAGAAAAGAATTCGAAGATGCCATTTTAGATGCCTATAACAAACAAGAATAAACTTAAGTGAAAACTTAAGTTTTTTCATAAAAAGAAAAAATCATCATATAATATATTGGTGATACAATGAAAGAAAATGAAAACATTATTAATTACAATCATATAGTAAATATTAACGAAAGAAAAAGCATAACCATATCTGGAGTAAAAAGAATAGAAAATTTTGATGATGAAGAATTTCTTATTGAATCAACACTCGGATTCATGCTCGTAAAAGGCGAAAGTCTGGAATTATTAAAACTAGACACCCTATGTGGTAGTATATCAATAAAAGGACAAATAAACAGTATTGCCTATTTAGATGGTAAAAAAAATGAAAAAGAAAGTGGAATGTTCTCAAAACTATTTAAATGACTTTAAAAACACAAATAATACTCATAATATTTTCTTTTATTTTTGGAATACTATTTTCCATATTGACAGATATAAATTTAAAATATATACAAAAAGAAACAAACTTAAAAAAACTAATTTACACTTTATTATTATGTATAAATTGTTCCTTAATTTACTTCATAATCCTCAAAAAAATAAATGATGGTACTTTACATATTTATAGTTTCATTTGTATAGTTACAGCATATCTTTTTACTCATTACATTGTAAACAAAAAAATAAAATGATATAATAAAATAAGGTAAGGTGACACAATGAATAAGAAATCAAACAAACTTTTAAAAAGAAGACTCCGTTTTTTTCTAGGGCCAATATCAATTGGTGTTTTTTGTTTTCTTATCTATACTACCTTTAATTATGTATACACAATAGAAAATTTAAAAAATAGAAAAAAAGAATTAGAACAAAAATTAGTAATTCTCAAAGAAGAAGCAAAAGAAATGAATAACGAAATAGAAAGACTAAAAGACCCAGAATATATAGCAAAATACGCAAGAGAAAACTACTACTACACAAAATCTGGAGAATATGTACTAAAAATAAATAAAAAAGAAAAACAAAAACAAGAAACAAATAAAATTACAAAAAAAGAATACTATAGAATAGCAGGCTATACTATATCTGGAGTATTATTACTATATATTATAACTAAAATAATGAGAAGATAAAAAAAATAACAATTAATTTTGTTATTTTTTATATTTTAGTTTCAGCTTTCCCATTTTCTTGGAAATTTTTACCATCAAAATAATTCTTTATTTTTAATCTACAACACTTTGCAATAAAATTAGAAGGAATTTGCTTAATCATTTTATTATAATCAGTAATTATATCATTATAATATTTTCTACTAGCAACGATTTCAGCTTCAGTTTCATTTAAAGCAACATCGATTTTAATAAAACCTTCATTTTTCTTTAAATCTAAACTTTCTTCTTTATACTTGTTAAATTCATTTATTGCATCATAAATTTTTCTATCTAATTCAAAATTGTTTAATTTTTGACTTCTAAGTTTCAAAACACAATCTAACGCATCATCTTTTTTTATAACCACTCTAATTATATCAGTTGATTTATTTAAAAGATCAAATCTTTTTCTTAAAGTTGAATCAATTGAAGCCTCAGCCTCATTAATTCTTATTATATATTCTTGAAATCTATTATATAAACTTATATACCAAATTAATATAATACAAATTATAACGATAGATAAAATTATACTCATTACTACTTCCATCTTTATCACCTAATTTAAGTATATCAAATTAAATTAAATATTTCAATTAATTGCAGAAAATTCGTGGTTATAATTTATTTTTTCATCAAATTCTATATAATTAACATAAATCATCAATACAAGATACCATTTACCAGTAGTTGGATCACTTATAATAATATGATCTCTTCCAGATTCCTCAATAATTCCCTTAAATTTTCTATCCTTCCACTCATTAGAGTCAGGATATGAAGTATAAATGCAAACCTTTTTACCTTTGTTTAATCTTAAAATATTCTCAATATAAGACTGTTCAAAAGGCAAATCAGGTAATGTTGGTTGACTAGGAGGAATTTGATTACCGCCATAAATTGGACCTCCAGGGAAAAAAGAACTTCCACTTAAACCATTATTCATATTATCATCCTTTCTATAAATTATATTAAAAACAGAAGCATTTTATGTTATAATTTTGATGGAGGGATAATATGGAAATCAAAGTAGGAATATCTAATCGACATGTACATTTAACAAAAGAAATATACAAACAATTATTTGGAACTGATGAAATGGTAGAACTTAGACCATTAACTCAACCAAATGAATTCGCAAGTGACAAAACATTAACCATTAAAACACAAAAAGGAACAATTGAAAAAGTAAGAGTATTAGGACCTTTTAGAAAATATAATCAAGTAGAAATTTCAAAAACAGATTCCTTTAAATTAGGAATTAATCCACCTATCAGAACATCAGGAGAACTATTAGAAAGTGAAACAGTAACACTTGTGTCAAACCAAAATGAAGTAGTTCTATTAAATTCATGTATCATACCAACAAGACATATTCACTTAACAGAAGAAGATATGATAAAGTATAACCTTACAAATAAAAAAACAGTAAAAATTGCAATTAAAGGCGAAAAAGGTGGCATACTAGACAATGTTTATCTAAAAACTGTCCCTAACTGTGTAATGGAATTACATTTAGATACAGATGATGGAAATGCATTCTTATTAAAACAAGGAGATATAGTTGATATAATTTAAAACTTTAATTAGTTTTTTTTTATTCTTCTTTAATAGTAGGAATCATAGCATCAAGTCCTACTTCATTATTTGTAGGTTCTGTTCCTTTTACATAGTATAAGATAGATTTGTTTTTGTCTGCTTCAGTTGCAAGAGTACCTGTAATTGGATTAACTAAGACACCTACAACGTTTTTTGGCATAGTATACCACTCAGTCTCATGCTTACTAAAATAAGTCTCCATAGTGTCCGCGAAAATCGATTTTATATTAGTACTAACAGCAGGATATGTATTTTTATTATCATCATATCCAGCCCAAATTCCTAACAACATTTTTTTATTATAACCAAATACTAAATTATCAGTATCAGTAGTTCCTGTTTTTATAGCATATTTATTTTTTAATTTACCCGCTATATTAATGCATGTTGGATAATTATAATCAATAAAAGTAGAGTTATAGCAATTGTTTAGCAGTTCATTTAAAATATAAGTTGTACTTTCATTCAAAACCATTTCTTTTTCATCCTTAAATTCATATAAAACTTTACCATTCATATCCTCAACTTTATTAATTAAATGAGGTGTAATTTTATATCCATAATTAGCTAAAGAAGAATAAGCCTTAACCATACTTAAAATATTTATTTCTGAAGTACCAAGAGCAAGAGAAGGAAGAGCAGTTATAGACTCATTAATACCCACTCTAGAAAGAATATTAACTAAATTAGACTCACCCAAAAACAAATGAGTTTTAACAGCGTAGATATTATCAGAATAGGCTAAAGCAGCAGCCATACTAATATCCTTATTTCCATAAACATCTCCATAATTTTTAGGACTATATTTTTTATCATCCGAAAAAACAAAAGTAGTTTTAGAACTATTAAACGGGGTAGACGCAGTAAAACCATTTTCTAAAGCTGTATAATATAAAAAAGGCTTTAATGTTGAACCAACTTGTCTTTTAGATTGAATAGCCCTATTATACTGACTTAACGCATAATCTCTTCCACCTATAAGAGCAATAATATTACCATTACTAGGATCAACCATAACACTTGATACCTGTAACTCTTTATCATCTTTTAAATAAATACCAATATTTTTTTCTAACTCCAATTGACTTTCTAAATCCAAATTAGTACTAATTTTTAACCCACCAGTCTTTAAAAAAGAAGTAGGAATATCAGTAATAGTATTTAACTCATTTATTACAGCATCAGTATAATACATCAGTGTAGAAGACTCATTTTTCTTCGATTTACCAATGTAGACAAGATTTTCCTCAAAGGCATTATTTGCTTCTTTTTCAGTTATAAATTTATTTTTAACCATAGAATTTAAAATTATTTTTTGTCTTCTTTTAGCATTCTCTAAATTATTTAGGGGACTATAATTAGAAGGGTTTTTAGGAATACCCGCTAGAATAGTAGATTCCGCTAAAGAAAGACTACTAGCAGCCTTTCCAAAATAATAATAAGCAGCATTATCAATACCAAAAACACCACCATAATTTATAGTATTTAGATAGCCCTCTAAAATTTCATCTTTTTTATAATGACTTTCTAATCTTATCGTAATCCAAGCTTCTTCTAGTTTTCTTTTCCAAGTTTTCTCAAAATCTAAGAATAAATTCTTAGCGTATTGTTGTGAAATAGTTGAAGCACCTTGTGTGCTTTTTCCATTTTTAATATTAATCATCATAGCCTTAATAATTCTTAAATAATCAAAACCAATATGTTTATAAAAATGTTTATCTTCTATAGAAATTGTTGCATCAACAAGATAAGAAGAAATATCTGTTTTTTTTATCCAACTATTGTTAGTATTGAATAATTCACTTTTGTTATCATATATATAATAACTATTTGCAGAAGTAATTTCTATTTTCTTAGATAGAGATGCATATACATATAAACCTCCATACATTAAAGCAAAAACCGTAAACATAACAATAAAAATTTTAATAATTTTTTTCAATAATATCACCTTACCTCTAATTAGTATTACTAGTTTCTTCCAAATTATAAGTGCAAAACACATTATTTTATGATATAATTACCAATATGTGGGGGTGAGTATTGTGTCAAAAATAAAACTATGTACAGAACTAGTAAATAAAACCGAAAATGAAGTTTTTAAAACAGAGACAAACGGAATTATTGAATCAAATAAAATAAAATATAATGATAATGGAATTACAGTGGTAATTACATTAAATACTGACAAAATAATTATTAATCGGCGAAGTGAAGAATACGATATAATACTACCATTAACTCTAAACGAAAAACAAAATGGAGAATATAAAGTAAAACAACTAGGCACTTTAAATTTAGAAGTAGTAACAAAAAAATTAGAAATAAACGAAAAAAAAATAGAAATAGAATATAGTATGATATTAAATAAAACAAGTAAAACAGACTTTTTTTATAAAATAGAATACGAGAAGGAGAATTAAAATGATAATAGAATTACTGAGTAATATAATAAAAGAAACATTTAATGAATTAAACTATGAAACGACGAATTTAAGAGTTATAAAATCTAATAGACCAGATTTATGTGACTTTCAATGTGATGAGGCATTTAAACTTGCTAAATCATATCACAAAAATCCTATTGAAATAGGAGAACAAATCACAGATCATCTTAATAAAAGACCAGACTTTAATGAATACTTTAAAGAAATAGAATTCGTAAAACCAGGATTTATAAATATAAAATTAAGTGATAAATTTATAAATAAATATTTAAAAGAAATGAACGAAAATATTAAAAGTTTGCTAAGAGTAGCATCTAAACCAGAAACTTTTGTAATTGACTTTGGTGGTGCTAATGTTGCTAAACCTTTACATGTTGGACACATGAGAACAATAATGGTTGGAGAAAGCATTCAAAGAACCATTCAATTCATGGGACACAAAACAATAGGAGACGTTCACTTAGGAGACTATGGTCTTCAAATAGGACAAGTTATTTATGGAGTATTAAGAGATAAATTAAAAGATGAAGACATAAATGTATTATATCTAGAAAAAATCTATCCAGAAATGAGTGGAATATGCAAAGAAGATGAAAAAATAAAAGAAGACTGTGCAGAAATTACTAAGAAATTACAAGAAGGAAATGAACTTTATCATAGACTTTGGAGAAGAATTGTAGAAGTTTCAGTAGCAGACATCAAAAAAAATTATGACTTTCTTGGAGCAAACTTTGACTATTGGTATGGTGAAAGTGATTCTTATGATTATCTTTCTAAAGTTGAAGACAAATTTAATCAAAAAGGTATTCTCAAAGAAAGCCGTGGTGCATATATTGTAGAAGTTCAAACTGAAGAAGACAAAAAAGAAATACCACCATTATTATTCAAAAAAAGTAATGGAGCTTATCTTTACGCATCAACTGATTTAGGAACAATTGAACAAAGAATTGAAGACTTTAATCCAGATCATATTTTATATGTAGTAGACAGTAGACAATCTCTTCACTTTGAACAAGTATTCAGAAGTAGTGAGATGGGAGGGTTAATCCCAAAGTCTGCTTTAGAACATTTAGGATATGGAACCGTTAATGGAGAAGATGGAAAACCATATAAGACAAGAAACGGAGATAATCCTAAACTAGAAGGACTATTTGAACAAACAAGACAACTTTTTATTAGTAAAAAAGAAAGTAATAAAGATATGTCTTTAGAAGATGTTAACAAAATTGCCAATGCTATTTTAAAATTTGCAGATTTACAAAACTGTAGAGAAAAAGATTACATTTTTGATTTAAATAAGTTTTCTGATGTATCAGGTAAGACAGGACCTTATATACTATATACTTACTTAAGAATAAATAAAATTCTTAAAGAAGAAGGAATGGAAAATGTCCTAACTGATTGTATCTATAATAAATATGATAGAGATTTAAGATTAAAAATGCTTGACTACCCAACAGCAGTAGAAACAGCTTTTGAAACAAGAATGCCTCACTATATTGCAGAATATGTATATAATTTATGTGTAGCATGTAATATTTTTTATCAAAACAATCATATTAATGGTATGGAAGATGAAACAAATAAAAAAGATTGGTTATATATTTTAGCATTATCTAATAAAATAATAAAAGAAATGCTTAACCTTTTAGCAATCGAAATTCCATCAGTAATGTAGAAAAATTAAATATCAACAAAAAAAATGTTGACTTATGAAAAATATATGATAAAATTAAGTCGTGCATAACCTGTAGGAGGAATTTTATGAAAATAAAAGATATGAGTTTAACAGAACTAGAATTATTATCACATTGTGATCTTACTTCTCTTTTATTAAAAGAAAAAAAGAAACCAATGAATACAGCAATAATTTTTAAAGAAATATGTAAATTATTAGGATATTCAGAAGATGACTTTACAAATAAAATAGGAGAGTTCTACACATCGTTAACAACAGATAAAAGATTTGTCTTATTAGATACTGCAGAATGGGATTTAAGAGATAATCATTCGATTAAGATAAGTATTGAAGACGATGAAGAAGATGTTAATCTTGAAGAAGTTGATGAAGAAGTAGAACCAGAAGAAGAAGACATAGAAGACGCAATTGATGATGAAGAATTAGACGTTGACGATGATGACGACGAAATAGAAGACTTTACAATAGTAGATGAAGAAGAAATAGATTTAAATTAATCTATTTTTTTTGCCCATTCCTTTTCTAGGTTAACACATATATTAATCTAGGAGGTTTTGTTATGAATAACTATAGGGATTATAATTATTTAAATAATAATTATAATATTCCAAATTATAATCAAGTAGATTTTAAAACTTATGAACCTTATGAAGGATTTATAAGAGGTAATATGTATCCATCTCTTTATAATACTTACAAAGTTACAACACCAATAAAAATTGTCCCTCAAAATGAACAAGCAGAAATGCTTACAACCATTGATTCTTTAGAATTTGCAATGAATGATATAGGACTATATCTAGATATTTATCCAGATAATAAAGAAGCCTTAGAAAAATTTAATAAATACCGTTATGATTTAAATCAATACAGCTATGAATATCAAAAGAAGTTTGGTCCAATTTGTATAAATAATGATGCCTTAAATAAATATCCGTATGCATGGATAAAATCACCATGGCCTTGGGAGAGTGAAAAATAATGTGGAAATATGAAAAAAAACTTCAATATCCAGTTAGTATTAGAAATAAAGACTTAAAAATGGCTCAAAACTTACTTGCACAATATGCAGGTCCAAACTCAGAAATGACTGCTTTCATTACATACTTTAATCAAAGATTTTCAATGCCAGATGACCGAGGAAGAGCCCTTTTAACTGATATAGCAACTGAGGAAATGGCACATATAGAAATAATTGCTACTATGATAATTCAATTAATAAAAGGCTCAACAATTGAAGAAATAAAAAGAGCAGGTCTAGAAGGATTCTACTCGGAACACGATACTACCCTTTTTCCGGTAAATCCAAGTGGAACACCATTTACTGCAGCTTATGTTGTAACTACAGGCGATCATATAACTGACTTAGAAAGTGATATGGCAGGAGAGCAAAGAGCAAGAGCAACTTATGAACATTTACTAGACTTAACAGAAGATAAAGATATAATTGGTCCACTTGAATTTTTAAGACAAAGAGAAATTATACATTATCAAAGATTTAAAGAATTAAGAAATTATTATTTAGAAAACAAGATATAAATTCTTGTTTTATTTATGTCTTATTAATGAGTAAAAAAGCATAATTAAAAAGATTTGCACTTTTTGTTTTTTTTTCTTCTAATTTAATGTATAATATAGATAGAATAAAATAAGGGAGTGTATAGTATGATATTTAGAAAACCGTATGCATTTTTAATTAAAAATTTTAAATTAATTCATGTAATTATTACTATTTGTATGGCGTATTTACTATACAAAACTTATTCTTTCAATCATTTTATATCAGAATACATGAAAACTAATATGCTTTCACTTGGTAGAGGAAGTGCCGATGAAGTAATAAACAAATTAATGTTTACACTACCAATCATTTTAGTTTTATTCTCTGTTGTTATGCTAATAACAATGATTAAAAAAGAAAAACCAAAAACATTTTACATTTTTACAATAATAACTTTTATAAGTTTATTTATATTAAATAATTATTTTTATCTTAGAGTAGTTTATTTAGAAGAAAATATTATGCCTATACAAGAAGTAAGATTATTGCTTGATTTATCTTTAATATTTACAATATTTCAAGCATTTTTATTAATTCTATCTCTTATAAGGGCTATTGGATTTGATATAAAGAAATTTGACTTTAAACAAGACTTATTAGATATGGATATTCTAGATGAAGATAGAGAAGAATTTGAAGTAAGTTTTAATATAGAAGGTAATGTTTTCGAAAGAACAATAAACAAAAAACTTAGAAATCTTAAATATTCCTATCTTGAAAATAAATTTTTATTTATTACTATAACTTTGCTTTGTGTCATTGTTACATCTTATCTTGTTTATAAAGGTGGCAATATTAATACAAAAACAATTAATGAAGGAGAAGCATTCTTCTCAGCATCTTTAAATATTCAAGTTATTAAATCTTTTATGACAAATAATGATTATACGCTTGAAAAAATATCAAACAATAGATATGTAGCAATTGAAACAAATATATTGTCAAACGCATCAAACCAAAAATTAAATTTAGCACGTATGGAACTGATGATTGGGAAAGAAGCTTTTTATCCTGTTGAAAGTGGATTAAAAGATAAACTATTTGATTTAGGAAGAGTGTATGCAGATGACATACTTACAAAGAAATTTCAAAAGTTTCTAATCGTTTATGAAATACCAGAAAGTCTATCAGACAATAATATGAAATTAAGATATATTTCAAGACTAGAAGGAACTAGACCTGAGTATATATCAATCAAATTAAATCCGATTGATTTAGACAAAGAAGATAAACTAGTTGATATACCTCTAGGAAAAGAGATTGTTTTAAATGAAAAAACAGCTGGTAAAAGTAAAATTAAAATAAATTCATTTGAAATAAAAGATTCTTTTACCTTAAATTATAATTTTTGTTTAACAGAAGCAGAATGCTACCCTAGTATAGAAAGAGTGATACCTACTTTAAATTCAACAACTCAAAAAGCACTGATGAAGGTTAACGGTTCTTTTGAAATAGATGAAAACATAGTTTTCGGTAGTGTTAAGAATATTTATAATATAATTGATAAGTTTGGAATAATTGTTTATCAACTGAATGGTAAAACTTATAAGACAAAAGGAAATTTTAAAAATGTTAATGTTAAAAAGAAAAAAACAGACAATGAATTTTACATAGAAGTAAACAAAAAAATGGTTGATGCTGACTATGCTTATCTTTTATTAAATGTTCGAAATAAAAAATATAAATTTATTATAAAAAAATAGTTTAGATTTATATACTATTTATGTTATAATTAGATAATGGAGGGTATGTAGTGGGGAAGAAAGAATTTATAATATTATTTATTACAATAATTTTTTTGCCGATACGTGTTTTTGCAAGAGACGTGTGCTCTTATGATTCTCAATCAAAAATGCAGAAAATAAGCAGTAACATAGCAACCAGTTACGATTATATCGAAACATTCAATCCAGAAACTGGATTTAGTGATGTTACGTTCACAGTTTACTTATCTAATATAAATAATATGATAAGTATCTATGACACAGAATCAAACAAAATAATTGAGAACACTCCATCAAATGAAATTGTCATTTCTAACCAACAACCGGGGAAATATTTGAAGTATTATATATATGGAAATATTGACGGATGCAGAGAAATAAGAATTTCAACTATCTATGTAACTTTACCTAATTTCAATAAATATTATAGTGATCCTATTTGCAGAAACATACCTGATTATGAATTATGCAATAAATGGTCACAAGTTAATTTGACTTATAAAGACTTTTCTAAAAAAGTTAATGTATATTTAAGCGGATTAGTAGAAGAAACAAAACCAGGAATATCTGTTAATAATATAACGATTTTTGAAAAAATAATTAATTTTCTAGCTAATTATAGTTTAGTTATATTTGGTTCAATAATTATTATATGTGCAGGACTCATTTATTATTTAATAAGAAAAGATGAGTTCGATTTAACAATCAAAAAGTAAAAATGCTGGATACAGTTCTTAATAATTTAAGAACGTTACAGGTTGTACAAGAAAAGTACATCTATATATATAATAAAGTATTAGAAAGGAGTTAAGCAAATGAAAGAATCATTTTGGTCTATTTTTATTGTAACTGTTGGTGTTGTAGCAATAACATTTATCTTTTTGTTCCAAACACTAACTAATACAGATGAACATAATATGCACCTTCTGAAGGAATCAACGAAAGGAGCAATGTATGATGCACTCGATTTGGCTTCATACAGAAGAAATGGTGAAATAAGAATTGATAGAGAAAAATTTGTAGAAAACTTTTTAAGAAGATTTTCAGAAAATGCTGCCCTTTCGCGTACATATCAAGTTCAAATTTTTGATGTCAATGAATTACCACCAAAAGTTAGTATTAGAATAAAAACTAGCGAAACTGGCAAACTATTTGCACTAACTGGAGAAGACCAAGTTGTCAACTTTACAATTAGTGATCAATTAGATGCAATATTAGAAACTCCATATTAAAAGATGAGAAAGGAAAAATTAAAATGAATGGAATAAAAAACACATTAAAAAGATTCGTATCTAACAAAAATACCGTTACGATACTAGGAGTAATTGCTGTACTCGTACTACTTTATTGGGGATATAGTAGTCAAGTATCAAATGCAGTTAAACCAGTTACAGTCCCTGTAGCTGCAAGAACAATTCAACCTAGAACACAAATTACAGCAGACATGATATCAACTATAGAAATTTCTCAAATCGCAGTTGTAGAAAATGTCTATAAAGATTCAAATCAAATAATTGGAATGTATTCAAATGTTAATACAGTAATTCCAATAGGAAGTATGTTTTATTCAGAGGCATTAATAGAAAAAGATAATTTACCAGACTCTGCATTCTTTGAAATAGCAGAAGATGAAATTCCTTATCTATTTAGTGTAAATATGGAAACAACTTTTGGAAACTCAATTTTCCCTGGAAGTAAAATCGATATTTATATGAAAGCAGTTGACGAAGATAATAAAATTATGGTAGGAAGACTTTTAAAAGATGTTAAAGTTTTAGCCGTAAAAGATGGCGCAGGCGATGACGTTTTTGAAAATACAGAAGAAAAAAGACAACCTAGTTATTTAGTATTTGGATTACCTGATGATATTCATATCTTATTAAGAAAAGCAAAATACTTAACAACTGGATCTGTAGAATTATTCCCAGTTCCACATGGTGGTACAGTTCCAAGTGAAGGAGAAATTAGAGTAAGTACTGAATACTTAAAAGACTTTATAAACTCTAAGACAATTATCCTAGAAGGCCAAGAAGAAACAGGAGCAAAAAAAACAAAAGAAGAAGGTGACTAGTTATGAACGAAAATATGTTTTCATCTATCGACTTTGGACCCGTTCAAGAATTACTCGATAATGATGATGTAACCGATATTTCTTATAGTAATGGTGGACAATGTTGGTTAAAAACTTTATCAAAAGGAATTTTTAGAATTGAAAATCCTGCAATAAATAATGCATTTATGGAAAAATTAGCGTTTCAATGTGCAAATGCTATGGGTAAGTCATTTAATATGGCTTATCCTTTCCTAGACGCTGAAGGAGCAGAACTTCGTTTAAACTTTGTTCATGACTCTATAGCCAAAAATGGTGTAGCTTGCGTTATGCGTAAGACACCAGCAAAAATACGTCTTGAAAAAGAAAAATTAATTAAAGACAAATATGTTGATCTTGACATACTAGAACTTCTTACTACATGTGTTCACGGACACTGTAACATAATAGTATGTGGAGAAACAGGATCAGGTAAAACTGAATTTGTTAAATATCTAGCAGCTCAAACAAGAGATAATGAAAAACTTATCACAATTGAAGATACACTAGAACTTCACTTAGACCGTATATATCCTATGAGAGATATAGTTGCAATGAAAACAAATAACATTGCATCATATTCTGATGTACTAGTTACATGTATGAGACAGAATCCAAAATGGATATTACTTTCCGAAGTTCGTAGTGCTGAAGCAGTTATGGCTGTTCGTAATTCAATATCTTCTGGGCATTATATCTTATCAACAATACATGCTGATAAAGCAAGTTCGATACCTAACCGTATGTACAGTTTGCTTGAAACAAATCAAGATATTTCACAATTTTTAAAATCTATTTATCGATATATCCAAATCGGTGTATATATAAGAGGTTTTCAAGATAAAGTTTCAAAAAGATTTATTCGTGAAATAGCAGAAGTAACAGAATTTTATGTTGATGATGATAATGAAGCAAAAACAAACACAATCTATAAAAAAAGTACTACTGGAAAAGTAATACGAAATAAACCTAGTAAATATTTAGTTGCATATCTTGATGGACAGGGAGAAGTTCTTGATCCAAATAGTGTAAAAACCTTTGATGAAGACAAAAACGATATTGCTAGTCTCGACTTTGATAAATTTGTAGAAAAAACAAAAGACATTGGAGTTGAACCCTTAGTTGGAGAAAAAATAAATAATCCAACACCAAATGTTATTCCACCAGTTGTAAATGTTCCAAACGCACCAGTTATAAATAGAACAACAATGGGTCCTATGAATGGTGTTGAAACATTGGATTTTAGTTAATAAAGGAGGAGAAATATGACTAATCTAGTCTTTGCATTAGTAACTGCGATAATTATATTTATTGTAATTTATCGTAAAGATACTGGAGAAAATACATATAAATATGTTTCTAGACAAATTAGCTATGCATATGAACAATACGCTCCTTATTCATTTAAAGTTGTTAGAGAAAAAGTTAAGGAATTAGGTCAAGAGTATTCTTCTAGACAATATATGGTTCAAATAGCTGTATTTGCAATTGCATCAGCTGTAATTTCTTATCTTTATTTCTATAGTTTATTAATATCATTATTATACGTTGTAGCTGCTGTATCAGTTATACCATATTTAACTTACTTGAGATGTAAAAGACTATACAGTGAATTCCTTTTTGAACAAGTCCAAGTCTATACAACAAATACAATTATGGAATTCGCAACTACTCAATCATTCGTAAAATCACTTGAAGGTGTATATAATTCAGGAGTACTTGAAGATCCAATCAAAAGTGATGTAAAAATGATGATTGACTTAGCATATACTAATGGTACAATTGAACAATCACTTGAATATATGAATGATAGATATAACTATTATATAGTTAAAAATATGCATCAACTATTCCTACAAATAAATAATGAAGGTTCAAAGGACGCCGGAGAATCACTTGAAAATATGTCACAAGATATAGATATGCTAGTAGAAAATGTTTATCGTGACAGAATGGATAGAATGGCATTTCACAAAAAATTCTTACAATTTGGTATAGTTTTATATTTAATGGTTATGTTAGTTCAATTCCTGCTTGGAGTTGAATCATATATAACAATGCTAGGTAATTGGTGGGTTCAACTACTACTTCATGGAATAGTATTTTTGAACACTTATTTCTTACTTAGTGGAGAAAAATATTATAATGAAGATGTGGGGGCTGAATAAAAATGACATTTGTATTTATAGCAGTTATTATTATATTTGTCTTTGAATATAACAATATTATTGACTCAAGAAAATTTGTCAGAGACGCACAACCATATTTCCGATTTCTTATGGAAGATGATTATAAATTTCTACTAAATCTTAAATATGGTGGAACCATAGATGATGAAGCAGTAAACGAACTTTATAGTAAAAGAATACAAAATGCTCTAATGATTATTGTTGTAGCATTTATCTTCTTACTTCCTAAAATGAGTTTCGTATATGCTTTAGTAATTGTAATTCTTGGATTTGTAGTTTTTAAATCTGAGTATCAAAAACTTAAAGGTTTTTACAAAGCAAACCTTTATCAAATAAATTTAATGCTACCATATTTTTTAAAGAGTTTAGAAATATTAATTCAACATTATACTGTTCCAGTTGCTCTATCAAAATCAATTGATACAGCACCAGAAATTTTTAAAGCAGGTCTTAGAGATCTCGTTGCTAAAATTGAAGGAGGAGATTCATCAGTAGATCCATATATGGATTTTGCTCAAGAATATCCTGTACGTGATTCAATGCGTATGATGAGACTATTATATCGTTTAGGCTTAGGATCACAAGAAAATAAACAAGAACAATTAATGATGTTCTCTAAAACAGTATCCTCATTACAAAACAAATCACGTGAACAAAGATATAGACAACGTTTAGATAAAATGGAATCAAAAACAATGATGATGTTAGGTGGAACCGGTGGAGGAATCCTTATCTTCATGCTTATGTCTATGTATACAATGATGGGTTCATAGAAAACTTTTATTAGTTTTCTTTTTTTATATTAAACTTTAAAATAAGCAAATAAAAAAACAAATCAGAGTAAACGATTTGCTTTTTTAATAGTATATTTTTTTCATCAAGTTTCTATTAACCAGTTGATGAATCTGTACAAGTTCTAGTATTTACATCCCAGTAGCCTGTCATTGTTCCAGATACTGCTCCTGTTGAAGTTACGTTCATACATTTGTTATCTTTCCAAACACCACCGGCATTTGTACAACAACTTTTTTGAGCTGCAGTTCTTAAGTAACTATTTACAAGTGGAGTCATAACTGCTGCTACTACACCGATTAAGATGATTGCGATTACAGTTAAGTTTGCTTCTCCTGCTGCTTCTTTCATTCTCTCACCACCTTTACCTTTAATCTACTAATAGTATAACATAATAATTTTACAATTGCAATAAATTTTAAATTACTTCTTAAATAAATATGATTAGTATGTGATAATGTCTTAATTAAGAGTAAAAAATAATGAAAAAAATTGCATGTACTACTTCACACATTTGACAGTTGTAAGAAAGTAAAAACTTTTTAAGCCTTTATTTATAAGCCTTAATGGGTTTTGTTTTAATTTAAAAAAGTGCGTACCATGACTGCTATTTTACTTCTTAAAAATCTTTATATTTATTTAATAATCAGTTCTAAAATCAAATAATTTCTGTAATTGATCTAACAAATTATCTCTTATATGTCTGCATCCCGTTTATATTCCAGTATTATGTCTTAATTAGATTGCTTTTTAATACTTAATATATAATGACCCCAGTGATATACTTTGGTTTTAATTAATTGCCTTTTTTTAATCACTTTATACTCACAATCTTCAAATAGTAATTAAATTTTATTGAAAATAAAAATTTTCTATGTTATACTATCAATAGAATAGAAATAGATATGTTGAATGAAAAAATGCATAATTTTATTAAGAAATAATATTTATTAAAATTAAAGAAAGGTCGTGTTGATACATGAGAGAGAGTATAGGAAGTGCATTTCTATATAATTTAGTTTTTATATTTCTAGCATTAATTTTTTCGTTTTTAATGGGGACTCTTATTTATCACAAAGCGTTTAAAGTTAACACTAAAATAATATCATCTCTAGAAAAATTTGAAGGATTTAATAAGTTTTCAAAAATAGAAATAGAAAATAGTCTTGATTCAATTGGATACCCAAAAGGTGGAAAAAGAAGATGTCTTAAAAGACCTGGTGGTTCTGTTGAATTAGATACACATAAGAATTATGATTATTGTGTATATTTATACCAAGAAAGCGGAATAGATTTAGTAGGCACTTATTACAGTTATGGTGTAACAACATATATTTCATTTGATTTCCCTATAATTGGGTCTTTTCTAAAGTTACCAATTTTTACAAAATCAAACAGAATATATCATTTTAAGGAGAGTTAGAATTAATGAAAGAATCAATTTCAAATACTTACGTATTTACAATAATTTTAACAATAGTTGCTATTTGCTCAGCTTTAATGGTTGTTTCAATGAACTACTCTAAGGTATTTAAAATGAAAAATAGAATAATTGAAATAATAGAAAAGTATGGTGAATACAACAATGGTAAGGTAAAAGATGAGATTAATCTTTTCCTTAAAAATTCTGGATATCCTCCTTACGAAACACGAGGTATAAAATGTCCAGTTGGTAGAGGTACTTCAGGTACTTTAGGAGATGGAAATAATAGCGATGCTGGTGTAGAAGCAATTAATAATTTAGAAAACTATAAATATTGCATATACAAATTTAGAACTGCAAAGGGATCTTATTATTCAGTTGTTCTATATATGTCTTTTGATTTCCCTATTATAAGTGATTTCATTAGACTTGAATTACCAATGTATGGTGACACAAAAGTTATAGTCGACTATTAGAAAGGGGGAGAAAGACCATGAATGTTATAATTGCAAATAGATATCAATCAATGCTACAAACTCTAAATATTGATGTAATAAAAGTATTAAATGGAGAATTTGAAGTTGAAGAAATTGTTTCTAGTTTCCAAAACTTTTACTTTCAAAGAATGATAATTGATGTTACCGCTATAAAAGGATATAGAGATATTAAAACCATACAAAAATTATCTATTTCATTAGATATGGAAAAAATAATTTTATTGTTAGATGACTCTCCAGAAACTAATTCTAGTGATTATTTATCACAATTAATTTCAATGGGAATATACAATTTTACTAAAAATTCAGAAGGTATTTTGTATCTTTATAATAATCCAAATTCATATAGAGATGTTGCACACATACATCAAATTCAACATCCACAACCAGAACCGTTACAAGAAGAAATGGGTTCACCCATACAAGTTACTTTAAATCAAAATAGAGAAGAAACTAAAATAATAGGAATAAAAGGTGTGACTAAAGAATCCGGTGCTACCACATTAACTTATTTAATGAAATGTGAATTGGAAAATTACTATTCAGTAGCAGCCATTGAAGTTGATAAAAGAGATTTTATGTTTTTAAAAGGTAAAAATCTAGTAAGCACAACTTCTGTAGAAATTGGAAACACAATTGCAAAATATCGTGACTGCGAAGCAATTATTATTGATGTAAATTCAAGTAGTGCAGCTCTTGAATTATGTAATGAGGTAATTTACTTGATAGAGCCATCAATGATTAAATTAAATCGTGTTATGATGATTAATGCTAAATCATTTAAGGAATTATTAAATAAAAATTTAGTATTAAATAAAAGTTTATTAACCAAAAGAGATATTTCTGATTTTGAATATGAATCTCGTTTAAAAGTAATGTTTAATATGCCACCATTAAATGATCGAGATAAAAATATTCCGGAAATAAATGCGCTATTAAAAATTATCGGTTTTGATAGACAAAAAGCTTAATTGTTTATATTGACAAAAAATGTAAAATAAAGTATACTTAGTTTATACAAGAGGAGGTATAATATGGAATTAGTACAAATGTTAGCTGGTGTATGTCAAGGAGTTTTAGGGGCTGAAATACCTGCTAAATTAGCATACATAATAGCATTAGCAATCAGATTCTTTCAAGTAATTATTCCAATTTTATTAATAATTTGGGGTATGTTAGATTTAGGAAGAGCTGTAATGGAGCAAAAAGAAGACGATATAAAAAAAAGACAAGGAACTTTTATAAAAAGATTAACAGCAGCTGCTATTGTATTCTTTATAATAACTATAGTTAAATTATTAGTAAACTTAGTTGCTGGCGGAGACGGACAAGTCGACGCTGCTAGTATTACTTCATGTATTAATAGTGTTATCAACTGCAAAAGTTCAACTAATTGCGGATAATAAAAGAGACAACGAACAATCGTTGTTTTTTTTTGTTTTAAATATAACTGGAACTAAAATAACAATCGAAAAGTAATCATAAAATATTTATTAATATTTTTTTTTATGTTATACTATTAGTAGGTATATATTAAATTTTAATTACGGAGGTATTATAATGAATTTTTTAAAAAGTCTTATTATTTCATTCTTTTTATTAATAGATAGAATTATATTTGGATTCATTGAAGATGTATATGAATTATTTATGTTGATTTCAGAAACTGGAGTATTTAGTCAATCGACCATACAAGGTTTCGCCAATAGAATATATGTCTTTTTAGGTTTAATTATGATTTTTCAAGTATCAATATCACTTGTTAAATATATAATTAATCCTAAGGATTTTGATAGTGATAAGATAGGCGGAAAAGCCTTAGTTAAAAATGTCGCTTTTGTACTTGTGGCTATCGTTATGGTGCCATACGTTTTTGAGGCGGCTTTTAGCCTTCAAAGAATTATTTTAAAAGATAATATAATTGGAAATTTAATATTAGGAGTAAGAACATGGGAAAATGAAGACGAAGCTGAAGATTTCGCCAAAAACGGTGGAAAAAATATGGCTTTCGCAGCATTTTCTGCTTTCTTTACATATAATCCTGAAATTGCTTCCAATTCATGTATAAATACACCTGCTTATTATGATGAAGCACAAAACCAATGGGTACCCAATGAAGATTGCGAAAAAATAAATGAAATTAAATTTAAAACATACGACGAAAAAGGGAACAAACTTGAAACTATAGGTCAATATATAGCTTTTGCCTATAGAGTAAGAGATGTTAGAGCCTTAATGAATGCTGATTTAGCCACTTTTCAATATGAAAGTAAAGATGGAGATTATGACTTAATAGATTATAAATTCTTCTTATCAGGGATAGTTGGAATAGTAATAGTTTGGATGCTTCTTTTATATTGCTTAGATATAGCCGTAAGAAGTGTAAAACTAAGTTTTTTACAAATTATAGCTCCAGTTCCTATAATCATGAGAATTGATCCAGGAAAAGGACAAGAAAAATTTAAAAAATGGGTTGGCGAATGTGTATCAACTTATCTTGACTTATTTACACGATTAGCCACTATTTACTTTATAATATTTATTATTTCATCAATTGCTACAACAGGATTACAAAATGTAGCAGGTTCAAGAAACTTTGTAGAAACTGCACTTGTAAGAATATTCATTATAATCGGTGCACTGTTCTTTGGTAAGAAACTTCCAGACTTACTATATGATATTATAGGTGGTCAAAAAGGAAAAGACTCTTATGGAACAGGGAAAATTAAAAAAAGATTAACAAACGGAGCCCTAGGAATGTCATTAGCTACACCTTTAGGGATGGCAGGAAATGGATGGGCAGCTGGTAGAAAAGACTTCAACAAGCATAGAGCTAATGGTGAAGGAATACTTAAAAGTTTTGCCCGCAGTTTTATGGATAATGGTGGAATAGCATCAACACTCGGAGGAGCTGGTGCTGGAATAAGAGCATTTGGTGCAGGAATTAAGTCACCTGAAAATACGTCTGCTACAAAAATTGCCAATAAAGGATTACAGGGAACTGTTTCAAGACGTAGAGAAAAAGAAAATGAAAGAGATTTAGGAATAACTCCAAGTACAAAAATCACAGATTATTTTGATGTTAAATCTGGAGCCGCAAATAAATTCCTAGATTCAGGAGAACTTAAGAAAAATTTAAGAGAAGCACAAGAAACTGCTAAAGCAGAAGGTGAAAACGAAAAAGATGCAAGTTTAATGAAATCACAATATGAAACAGAATTGTTGAAAAATGGATATTCAACATCAACTCTTGAAAAAATGATGCAAGCTCAAAGACCTGACATTATGAAAGAATTCCCAGACCCTGATAAAGGACAAGCTCCAATTTTATTTGGTGATGGACAACAAGATGCATCATACTTAAATTACTATAGAGAAAATCATGCTGATGATTCAAACTTTGTAACATCTTATGATAGTTACGTATCTGCAAATGGTTCTATAGATTCATCTAATGAAGGTATTGCAAGAGCACAAGACTTTATTCAAAAATTTGAACCTATTTCAGCTCACTCTAAACCAAGTTATAAGACTGAAAGACAAGTTTATGGTAACATTGGTAAATTAGCACATAAAGTTGAATACCATAAACAAGGTGAAAATAGAGCTAATACTCAAGTTAAGAAAATATCAGAAGTTCAAACTAAAAAGAATAAGCCATCAGGCGGAAACTAGAAAGAGGAGTGTGATACTAAATGGACGGATTTTTAATACCTGCAAATTCAAAAAAATCCCTACTAATTTTCGGAGCCTTTACACCAAACGATTTTATATTGCTTGCAACAGGCATGGGGATATCACTAATATTACTATTAGTGCTCCCCGTCGAAAATATAACTTTTGCTCTAGGAGCAATAACCCCTGGTTTAATATGTGGATTTTTGGTTTTTCCAATTCCAAATTACCATAACATGATAACAATTTTGAAAAATATTTATCAATTTTATACAACAAATCAAAAATTGGTATGGAAGGGTTGGTGTTTACAAGATGGCGATGAGAAAAAGTAATTATACCGTAGATGATATTCCTATAAAGAATATTACAAATGGTACAATTTTCCTTGACAATGGACTAAAAGTTACAGGCATAAAAATTATGCCTAAAAATATCTTTATACTAGACTACGACATGCAAAATGCTATTATTGCAAATCTAAAAAATGTTTACAACACAATAGATTATGAATTTTGGATTATTGCTGCAGATAGACCTGTTGACATAAGTCTATACTTGTCACAATTACAAGTTCAATACAATTCTATTCAAGACAATGTAAAAAGAAAATTAATAATTGATGATATTAATAAAGCAAATATGTTTATGAATAATAATGTAGTAGATACTGAATACTTTCTACTATTTAAAGAAAAAGATAACGAATTAATACAAAAAAGAATAAGAAACTTAATAAATACCTTTGCATCTGCAAGTTTATCAAGTAATCAAGTAACAAATGATGATTTACGTATGATACTAGATAATTTCCTTAATGGGGGTAAAAAAAGTACTTTTGGAACGGTGATGAGCTGATGAATATACAAAATCAAGTAGCCCCAAAGGGGTTAGAATTTAGACCATCCTCAATTGTAATAAGTGATAAATTTACTACAATTTTAACAGTAGTTTCTTTTCCAAAATATATTTATCCAGGTTATCTAGCATCTTTAACAAGTATGTCAGGAATAAAAATAGTCATCAAACATATACCAATGCCTTTTAGTGTTATTAGCAAAATGCTTAACAAAGAAATTGCTGATTTAAAACAACGCTATCAGACAGAAAATGATAGAACTATTCAAGAAAGAATTAGACAAGATTATGAATCACTTGAATCTTTCATCACAATGCTTGCAGGAAGTCAATCAAGAATATTTGATTTCCAAATGCACATTATGATAAGTGCCGATTCTGAAGATGATTTAATAACAAAAAAAATTCAAGTAAAGAACTATCTTGAAGCCATGGAAATGCAAGCAATACCTTTAAGATTTGAACAAGAAAAAGTATTTAAATCAATAGTACCTATCTATCCTAAACAAGATATAGAAGATAGAATAGGAACACCAATTCCAAGTCCAACACTAGCAGCAATGTATCCATTTATCTTTGATAGTATTAAGGACCCTGGACTATCTTGCCTACTTGGAGTAGATTTTTCAGGAGGAGTAATTCTATTTAATCAATTTCTATATAAAGAAAGAAAAGAACATAATAGAAATAACGCAAACATGATTATTCTAGGAACATCAGGTTCAGGAAAATCAACTGCAGCCAAATTACTATTAAGAACCAATATAAGAAACGACCATCAAATAGTAGTCATAGATCCTGAAGGAGAACTTGAGGAAATGACAAAAAAATTCAATGGGGATTTCTTAGACTTAGGAAAAGGTGGAGAATTCGGAATGATTAATCCACTTGAAGTTATAGTAGATGCAGACGAAGAAGAAATTAGAACAGGACTTGGTTATACAGTATTAACTAGAACAATTCAAACAGTAAAAGCCTTCTTAAAATATTATGACCCTTCCGTTGAAGAAGATGTTGTTAATATTTTTAGTGAAGTTCTACAAGAAACTTATTTAAGATTTAATATTAATTTTGAATCTGATTTTACTAAATTCAAATCAACTGACTTTCCAACATTAAAAGATGTTTACGCAACAGTTAGAGGAAAAATACTTTCAATGCCTGAAAGAACACAAGAAAGAGATGTTTTAGAAAAATTAGAAATTAAACTTAGACCTTTAATAAAAGAATTAAAATTCTATTTTGATGGACATACAACCTTAAGCCCAAGAAGTAATTTTATCGTATTTAACATTAAAGAATTAATAAATACAGATGTAAATATAAGAAATGCACTATTCTTTAATATATTGAAATATGCTTGGGGATTAACCTTAAACAAAAACCAAAATACAGTACTTATGGTTGATGAAGCCCACATACTTTTAAGTGGAAACAACACACTTGGAGCAGACTTCTTAGCTCAAGTACAAAGAAGATCAAGAAAATATAATACAGGTACAATATTTATTACTCAACAGCCTACAGACTTTTGTGACCCTGCAGTATTTGTTCAAGGAAAAGCTATATTTGACAATGCTTCATATTACTTAGTAATGGGACTAAAAAAGCAAGCTGTAGAAGACTTATCTCGATTAATCGACTTAAATGATAATGAAAGAGAAAGCATTAAAAACTATACACAAGGAGAAGCATTATTTGTTTGTGGTAGTAGAAGAATGAGAATTAAAGTTGTAGCAACAGACCAAGAATTAGACTCCTTCGGAGCTGGTGGAGGGTTCTAAAAAATAAAGATTTGGTGGTGATTGAAATGGATAAATTAGAAAAAAAACCTAAGGAAGAAAATGAAACTTTGAAAGATGATATTAGTAAAAGAAGAAATGTAAATCGTAGTATGCCTAATCAAACATTTCAAAATAACCAACAAAAACATAATCCATTACAGGACTTTAGAAATGGAGTTAACAGTGTAAAAAATGTAGCTCCAGCCTTACAAAACTTAGGGAAGGGAATGCTCCCTCCCTCAATAACAGGACGAGCAGGTGGGAACCCTGCCGATACTGACCAAAGAAATAAAAAAAAATCTTTATCAGATAGACAAAACGATGAAGAAGCAAATGAAGAAGAACCAAAAGAAAAATCAGCTAGTGATGAAGTAGTAGATGCTGCAAAAAATCTAATCGCAGGAGGAGGAAAACCTCCTAAAGATGCACCTGAATCAATACAACTAGCTTATAAAATGAAAATAATTTATAAAGTTTGTGCCTTTCTAGCTCCGGCAATGCCATTCATTCTGACTTTCGTAGCTATCATTATAACAGCAGTACTAATAATGTCACAAATAATGATATTAAGAGATAAAATAAATGATGGACTAATAACAGTAACAACAGGTATTGAAAAATTTATTAATTTAGGAAGCGGAGAAGGATGGGCAACTGAAGAAGAAGTTTTTTATAAAACATTAAAAACAGAATTTGAAGATGCAGCAAAATTACCTACAAAAGATGGAAAAGTACTAGAATTAGACATACCATTAATAGCAGCAACCATTAATTACAGTAAAGTAACAGATGTAGGAGTTTATGAAGACGCAAATGGAAAAGACTTAGGAGAAGAATTAGATGGGTCAGCAGAAGGAGCCTTTGGAGATTACTTCGCTTCTTATATTGATACATTCCAAATGAGAAACTTCTATTATATTGCTAATGATAAATTAGGAGATTATAACACCTTAGCGTGGGGAAAAAGAAGACTCTTAGGCCACATGGTAACTTACGATGTAGAGTGGGGAACTTATGGAATAATGGAAGCTATTGACAATTGGAAAAACATGTTTTCCCTTATAGGAGATTCAGCAGATGAGACACTATCCGATATTTCAGAATCTATACCACTAATACCAGATTTATCAGATCCTAATCCTTTTTCATTTATATTTAACGCAATATCATGGGGTAAAACAGTATCAGCCTATCATTTCGCAGGAGACCAACACGATGGCTATTTTAAATATCAAGTCCGTAATATGGTTTATGAATTTGAAGAATTTATGTTCAAAATGAAAGGTTTAGATGAAACAAAAGATTCAAATGGTAATAGTTATACTACAAATGAATCAGACTACTATGACGTAGAAACAGGAGAGGAAACAGGATTTTTCAGTGTATTTCCTGCCCCTAAAGTAACTTATCGTTTAACAACTGATGAAAAAAAACCTTTTGAATATGGTGATTATTTAAATAAAGTATACTTGCCAGGAACATTCATGAGCAAAGAAACATACAAAGAAGAAACAGTAAAAAGAATGACAAATGAAATTTTTGCTCAAAAAGAATACTACCTATATTTAGTAGGTGATTTGGGGAAAACATTTACAGGAAGTAATGGACAAAACTGTAATGACTGTACTTATAATCTTCTAAATATAATAAATTCAGCAGGTTCAAGCATAAGTTCACCAAATGAAGATTATGCCAATGTAAATAATATAAAAGTCAAACTTCTAACCTATTATGGAAGTCCGAAAGGAGAAGTAATGAAAGGTGCAGAATCAATTGACTTTGAAAAATATATTTTAGGAGTAACTTACGCTGAAGTAGGAGATGGACAACCAGACGAAGCATGGAAGTGTGAAGCAATAGCAGCACGTTCATATTCTCTAGCAAGACCATTTTCAATGGGAAATACAAAATATACAAACTGGTCAAAAAGTGGTGATAACTGGATACTTACTTTAAGAGGATCCACTGCCGACCATGTTTATTGCGACCCTGATCAGGGGTGTTCTTCTGACTCACGTAACTTTAACAGTGCAGATATATTCCCTGGTCTAGACCACGCAAGTCAATACAAAGGACCACTAGATTCTCTACCAGACAAAGGTGAAGGAATTAGAAATGCCGTTGGTGCAACAGCAGGACAAGTAATCATCAATGATGACGGAAAAGTAGTAGAAGCATCATACCTTAATACAGATCAAAATGAATGGACAAGAAGAGCAAACGCAGGAGAAAAATATACATCAATTCTTCCAAGTCACTATACAAATAAAATAGGTATAAATATTTCGGTAGGAAATGGTAACTGTACTAAATCAGATGATAGTAGTTGTATGGGAGAAATGACCGGTGAATGGCAAAACTGGCGACAATTCGACGAACCATGGGGAAGTAAATATATTGGATCAGGGACCATGGCACATTACGGGTGTGCAGTTACATCTGTAGCAATGCAACTAGCAAGATCAAAAACTGAATTAAAATTTTCTAACTTGAATCCAGGAACATTCTTAGATGCTTATAAGCAAGCAGGAGGGTTCGATGGAGATTTAATATATTTCGATCAAATAAATAAAGTAGCACCAAAATTTAATTATCAAGGAACAGTTGCTCTTTCTGGGGATCAAGTTTCTAAATATGATAAAGTAAAAGAATATCTTTTAAAAGGATACTATATAGTTCTTCATGTTAACAACAATCAACATTATGTTGCAGTTGTAAAAACAGAAAAAGGAGAAATCCATATGGCAGACCCAGCAAAAGCAGCAACCGGAGTATTTAGTACATACGGTGCAAATAGCGTTACAGAGTTTTTATATTATAAAGTAGGATAGGTGAAATAGATGGTTTCTAAAAAATTATATATAACAATATTTATAATTCTATTTATATTTACAGTGTCAATGCTTTACTATGGAATAATTTATCAAACAAGAACATTTATTCTTGCAATTGACCCTCAATTTAAACTAAAATATGATGGTGAAAAATGGAGCCACATAAACGATAATAAATCTGTAATTGATTCAGGATATGAAGTCTATGATGAAAATGGTTATCTTGGAAAATACAAAATTGCAAACATAGAAAATGAAAAAAGATGGGCAGTTTATGATGATTCAAGAAAAGAAGTAGATAAAATAGGAAAGATAGTAGCCTATAAAACTAATATAAAAACAGATTACATTGAATATAAACAAGAAGAAATTACAGAAAAAGATCTATATTATATTGACAAAAACCTAAAATCTAATACAATAGAACTTGACAGCAAAAAAGCAATGAACCTTCACTATAGCGTTGATTTAAATAATGATGGTAAAAAAGATACAATTTTGATATCAAACCTTTTAGCATCACAAAATAAAAATCAAAGTTCTTATACCTTAATATTATCAATCATTAACAAAAAAGAAACTGTTCTTTACTATAAATTCGCAAAAGAAGGAACAGGAATAACCAATAAATCAGCAACATTAAGTGCTGTATTAGACATAAAAAAAGATGGTGAAAAAGAATTGTTATTCTCTTTTAACAGTTATGGAGAATCCCAACCTTGTCTTTCAATCTTTAAATTAAAACATAATAAATATGAAAAAGAATTAAGTTGCTAGGAGGACTAATATGAAATTAAAATTAAGAATGGATGCCAAAGATTTAGTAATATTTTGTATATTCTGTATAGTACTACTTTACATAGTAGCAGTAGTAGTATGTAATGTTTCAGAATTTGCTAAATATGGAACAGTCATAGGTTTAAATCCTCTTCCAGCATTTGGAAAAGATTTAGTACTCATAACACTTGTATCTTTCTTCTGTATTTTAGGATTTCTCTTTACATCAGTATCTTCCTTATTCTTTGACAGAGAAAAAGGAATTGGAATTTCTACAAGTGCTAAAAAAGAGAATGGATATTCTCGTTGGTTAACAGAAAAAGAAATGAAAAAAGAATTAAAAATGGTATTACCAAATGCCCCTTCAAGTGAAGCAGCTGGTATTCCACTTATAAATGACGGTAAAAAACTATGGGTTGATGACGGAGAATATCATAATTTGATTATCGGTTCAACCGGAGCAGGTAAAACAGAAATGACTATTCAACCAATGGTTAAAGTACTTGCCAAAAAAGGTGAATCAATGATTATTACCGATCCAAAAGGTGAAATCTACGAAAAAAACGCCGTTGAATTAAAAGAAAAAGGATATAATATAGTTCTTCTTAACTTTCGTAATCCTCAAAATGGAAATTGCTGGAATCCTTTAACATTACCATATCAATTATATGTTTCTGGAAATCAAGATAAAGCAAGTGAATTACTAGAAGACTTAGCATTAAATATTCTTTATGATGAATCATCAAAAGGTCAAGACCCATTCTGGGAAAAAACTTCTGCCGATTATTTTGCAGGACTTTCACTCGCACTATTTGAAGATGCAAAACCTGAGGAAATAAACTTAAATAGTATAAATTTAATGACAACAGCAGGAGAAGATAAAATAGGTAACACTACATATATAAAAGAATACTTTAGTGATAAAGATCAAGCATCTCCAGCATACATAAATGTTGCCAGTACATTAATGGCACCAAGTGATACTAAAAGTAGTATACTATCAGTTTTTAAGCAAAAAATAAAACTATTTTCTTCAAGAGAAAATCTATCAGAAATGCTATCACATAGTGACTTTGATATGCATGAAATAGGAAGAAAGAAAACAGCAGTATTTATAGTAATTCAAGATGAAAAAAAGACATATCACTCACTTGTTACTATCTTCTTAAAACAATGCTATGAAACATTAATTAACGTAGCTCAAGAAAGTGGTGGAAAACTTCTTTATAGAACCAACTTTATTTTAGATGAATTTGCAAACATGCCACCTCTTAAAGATGTAACTACAATGGTTACAGCAGCAAGAAGTCGTAAAATTAGATTTAGTTTTGTAATTCAAAACTTCTCACAATTATATGAAGTATATGGAAAAGAACAAGGAGAAACAATCAAAGGAAACTGTGGTAATATTATCTATCTTATAAGTAGTGAATTATCAGCCCTTGAAGAAATAAGCAAATTATGTGGTGATGTCAAATCAAAAGAAAAAGATAAAACCGCATCAACTCCACTTGTTACAGTAAGTGATCTTCAAAGATTACCTCAAAATACTTTAATAGCAATAAGAATTAGAAAAATGCCATTTAAAACAAAACTTACTCCAAACTGGAAAATGGTTGAAAGCAATTCATGGGGAGTAAACTACCCAATAGCAGGATATCCCGCTAGAGAAAAAGAAAAAGTAAAAGTATTTGATATTAAAAAATTCGTTGATAAGAAAAAAGAAGCAAAAGTTAATAGTATGCTTTCAAACCTTTCAGGAGGCTCAAGTGAAGAAACAGGAGGATTCAATCCATTTAGTTCAGGAATGAACCCATTCGCTCAACAAGCCCCTAATAAAGCCCCAATGCCAGGTGGATTCGATGTAGATGAAATGGTTAGAAGAATAGATGCTAAAATTGCAGAACTTGAAGAAGAAGAAAGACTAGAAAAACTAGCACAAGAACAAGGACAAATTGGGAATGAAAATATAACTGACGCAGTAATAGAAGAAAATGCACCAGTTAATGAAATTGAACAACCTCTAAACCCAGTAGTACAAGAAAATGTCAGAAAACCAGTAGAGCAAATTAAGCAATTAGAAAAGCCAATTAGAAATGAAGAAAACTTTACAAACTTCTTTGCAGCAGAACCTGTCTTAGAAAAAGTAAACATCCCTTCAGCTCAAATAGTCGAAGCAACAGGACCTGTTGTCTCAACGCCTTTATCTAAAAGTAATACAGTTAGACAATCTAATATGACAATTAATAAACCAACTTCATTCTCAGTTCCAATACAACCTAAACATAACCCATTCATTGAAAAAAACAATGAATATATTGAACATAAAAAACAAGCAGAATCATACGTTTCCGATGATGAATTCTTTGATGATTTCTTTAACGAAGACGAATAACTCATTCCATCCACTATCTATAGCATATAATATAGTGGGTGGTTTTTATGTTAAATAATATAAATGTAAAAAATATTAATTATAATTACACGATAATCGATATAAGAAATAAAGAAAAATATAATACTAGTCATATACCCTATAGTATAAATATAGAAGCACAAACCTTAGTAGATAGTCCAAATAAATACTTACAATATAAAATACCTTATTATATTTATTGCCAATATGGTAAAACAAGTACGAGAGTATGCATTGAACTAGCAAGAAAAGGTTATAATGTAACCAATGTAATAGGTGGTTATGAAGCTTATCTAATAAATACGTAGATTGACAATAACATTAAATTGTAATAAAATAGAAGTAGATTTAGGAGGCAATAATATGAAGAAATATCCAATATTTATAGATGATAAAATCTATGAAGGAACAATATTCCAAATAAAAAAAGGCTATAAAAAAATAAATACAGTAAAAGCAATTAAAAATTGTTGTAATTCCGTTAGAAAGATAAGATTCAAAAGAGGATTTTTAGACCTTTATGTAATTGACATCGAAACAGGAGAAAAAATACCAACCATAGCAAAAGGATCAAATTTTCAAAAAGCACAACATACATTTGTACCAATTAAAGGAAGAATGCAACGTTTTAGATCCTTCAGCGATTTTGAAGGAATAGGACTCAAAAACTTAGTACCATCAGTAGATGATATTTTTAAAGCAAATGAAGACCTAATAAGAACAAAAGATTATAAAGAAGCATTAAAAATAAGAAAACAAGTAATTGAAGAAATGCTTAATTCATATTCTTCAAAAACAACAAATGAACAAAAAGTAATAGATAAACAAAAAATAACAAACTTATTAAAAGAAGGAAAAGAAAAATTAAAATATTATAAAATGTCATATAATGATAGAAAAGAACATGATAATGTTGAAACAGAAAAAAGAAATAATATAAAAAAACAAGCAGAAGAATTTATGGAAAATGCTCCAAAACCAGTAATGGATGAACTATCAACTACAAAAGACGAATTAGTTATAGAAAAAGAAACTCCAGTTAAAACTGAACCAGTTATAGAAAAAAAAGCTCCAGTTATAACTAAACCAATTCAAGAAAAACCTGAAATACCAACTAAAAAGCCAGAAGAAACAAAAGAAAATAATCAACAAAAAATAATAAAAAACGATAATTTTTCATTAGATTATTGGGCTTCAAAAATAAAAGAAGAAAACAAAGTAAAACAAAGAATTGTAGTCTCTTCAACAGGGAAAACAATTAGTCAATTAGCTTCAGAGCTAGAAGCATTGTATCAAAAAGGTTTTATTGGAATTACAAACATTGAAGGTGTAGAAATAAATACAGAATTATTACAAAAAAAAGAAGAAATAATTGAATATTTTTATGCAAAATCATTTGGTCGTAAGGCAACAAGTGAAAATGTACTTAATGCAATTAACTTTTCTTTAAGAAAAAACAATAATATAACTAAATAAGCATTTGATAAATTCAAATGTTTTTTTTATAGAGCAATTTGTAATATAATAGAATTTATGGTAAAATATAAACAATTTTGAGGTGAATTATGAGCAATAATATTGGCAAGCAAGTACTTGAAACAAAATATTTAGCAGTAGAAAATACTTTTAGGTATAGACCTATTATAAGATACTTCTTTCTACAGTATGAAAAATTAGAATATTGGATATTTAAAGAAGAAGTTTATGAAAACTTAAAAGATAGTATTATTGACTATAATTTGTTTTTGTGTGAGCAAGATTTAGAAAGACTTGTTGAATGGAATACACTTACTAAAATACAGGATACAAGCAACGTAAGTAACATAGAAGAATTTAAAAACAGAAAATTTAGATATCAACTAACTGAATACGCTGTTGAAATTGAAAGACTAATGATAAGACTTGAAAATCTACATATTGAATCATCATCTCTTGAACCTAAACTCTTTGAAAAAATTAAAATAAATTTAGAACAATTATTAATACTAAAAGATAATTATCAAATATATGATGCATGGCAAAGTCTAATAGAAAACTTTAAAAACCTAAATGAAAACTATCAAGATTTTTTAAAGAAATTCCATGAAACAGTAGGAGAAGAATTAATGAAAACAACTCAATTTCTTCTATTTAAAGATGACATGGTTAGATATTTAAGAGACTTTATCAAGAACTTTCAAACATATAATCACTTAATATTTAATATTCTCACTAAATATGATGAGGAAAAGATAAATAATATTATGAATTCTATAATCGATTATCAAAAAACAATACCTAAAATTGAACCAGATTTTAACTATAATTATTTAAAAGAAGTTAATTTAGGGAAATGGAACAATCTTTATAAATGGTTTGTCGAAACTGACAATAAACCAAGTGAAAGTTCAAATTTAATAAATGCTACGAATGATATAATTAGTAAAATAACAAAATATGTTAGTTCAATAATTGAAATATATGGTCAATCCGCTAATAGAACAAATGAATACAAACACATTTGTAAACTATTTGGAAAACTAGATACAGATGAAGAAGCAAGAAAACTAGCACTATCAATTTTTGGTATTTCAGAATATAAACACTTTATAGGACTTGAAAAAGAAACAGATGATATAAATATCTCACCATACGATTTAATTTATGAACCTTATAATTTAAAAAGCAGAAGCAATAAAATTAGAAATAAAATAGAAAAAACACCAATAATTGACAAAACATTTGAAAAAGAAAAGCAGCTTAAAGAATACCTAGAAACAATTCAAAAAGAAAAAGAAATTCTAAAAAAATATATAAATAAAAAACAAATAATCATAAGTGAATTAGAACAAATAACAACATTTGAAAGAAGATTTATATTAGATTTAATAACAAAAGGAACAAAAAATTTAGGCAAAATAGAAAATTATAAAGAATATGATATAAAATTTAAAGTAAGTATAAAAAACGAAGAAAAAATAATATTAAAATCAGATGAAGGATTACTAGAAATGCCTAATTTTATTATTAGTTTTATAGGAGAATAATTATGAATATACAAAAAGAATTAGATTATCTTTTAAAAAATTATTGGGTAAATAAAGAAATTGATAGAGATATGTTCTATCAAATCAAATCGAAAATAAAAGAAATAACTGAGTTTTCCTTTAATAAACTAGGAAATAAAATAGTAGTAAATTCAAGTATCATTAAAATGGAAAAAATACCTAATAAAATAAATGGATCATACTCTTTAAAAGAATTAGATAGCTTAATTGATTACATTCTTTTTATGTTTGTTCTTATGTATCTTGAAGATAAAGTAAGAAATGACCAATTTATATTATCAAATTTAGTTTCCTATATCACTGATAATTCAGGAATAATAGAACAAAAAAACAAGCCAAACTGGGATTTATACAGTCATAGAAAAAGTTTAATTAAAGTTCTAAAATATGCAACCACAAATGGATTAATAAAAGTAGTCGATGACAATAATCTAAAATTTACAGAAACAATGGAAAGTGAAGTATTATACGAGAATTTAGGTACTTCATATCATTTTATAAAAAGATTTAAAGAAGGAATATTAGATTACATGAATTATGAAGATTTTTTAAACGATGATATAGACGATATAACAAAGCAACAAAACTTAAGAAAACATTATATATATAAAGAACTTCTATATAGTCCAGTAGTCTACTTTAAAGATGAAGAAATTAGTAAAATTGATTATTTAAGAAACTATAGAAGTTATATAGAAAATGACTTTTCTGATAAATTTAATGCTAATCTGCTTATTTTTAAAAACATGGCAACATTGAGTTATGAAACAAGTAATAACCCTATAGACTTTCCAAATAGTAAAGCCATTACAGATATATTAATGTTCATAAATTATTCACTAACGCATACACATGAACCAAACAAAGATGATGATATTATTTTATTAATATCTGAATTCAAACTATTTTTAGCAGATTTAAAAGAAAAAAATGATATTTTATTTAGTAAAGAATACCGTCAAATGAGCACCGAAAAACTTTATTTAGAATTAATAGAAGTTTATAAAAATTATAATCTAGTTGAATTAGAAGATAATGTAATTAAATTTAGACCAGCCATCACACTTTTAACCGGAAAATATGATTATGAAGAAGAAGAAAATAACTTTAGTCAAATAGAGTTGTTATTGGAGGATTAGAATGAATAGATTTAAAATAAATAAAATTGGATTATTAAACTTTTGGTTTTATGATGAAGAAGAATTTTATTTTAACAATGGAAAACTACTTTTAAAAGGAAGTAACGGTAGTGGAAAAAGTGTTACAATGCAATCCTTCATTCCTCTTCTTTTTGATGGCAATAAAAGTTCAGAAAGACTTGATTCCTTTGGAACAAAAGCCAGAAAAATAGATGATTATTTACTCTTAGAAGGGTCTAGTAAAGAAGAAAACACTGGATACCTTTATATGGAATTATACGATGGAAAAGAATATATAACAATAGGTATGGGATTAAAAGCAGTTAAAAATAAACCCATTACGTTTTGGGGCTTCTCATTAAAAAATAAAAGAATTAATAAAGACTTTTTATTATATAAAAGTAGAAGTAATAAAATACCATTATCAAAAAAAGAATTACTCATTCAACTTCAAGAATGTGGTACACTTGTAGAAACAACAGGTGAATACAAGAAAATGGTAAACAATTTAATTTTCGGTTTTCCAAACATGGATATGTATGATGAATTTATAAATTTAATAATTCAGATAAGATCACCAAAATTATCAAATAGTTTTAAACCATCCCATTTAACAAATATTTTATCAGATGTATTACAACCACTTTCAGAAAATGAACTATTACCAATGACAGAAGCCATAAGAGAAATGTCAAAATCAAAGGAACAAATTGAAGAACTTAAAAATGAAACAAATTCATTAAAACAACTACTTCCTAGTTACAATTTGTATAACCAAAAAGTCTTATTTAATAAAGCAGAAAAATATAATGAATCATCTACATCAATAAACACTAAGAAAAAACAAATAAAAGAAAATAACGAAACATTAAATGAATATACAGAAGAATTAGAAGACTTAAAAAAATTAAATGAGAAATTAGAAATAGAAGAAAAAGAACTTAAATTCAAAAAAAGTAATTTCAACAATAAAGAACTAGAAAATATAACAGTTGAAATAAATACAAATTCTAAAATTATAGAAGAAGAATCAAAAATATTAGAAAGAAAAAAAGAAACATTAAACAAAAAAAACGAATTATTAATTGATACAAAAAATTCTCTAAAAGAAATAGAAGATAAAATATATTTTAACACTAAAACAATAAATGGTATTATAAATGATTTTATAGAATTAGAAACCAATCAAAATATTACTGAATTAAAAAATTTAAGATTAAATTTAATGAAAGACAATAATAATCAAGTTGATTTGTCACTATTAGAATTAAACTCAAATAATTTACTTGAACTTTTAACAACAATAGAAAATAAAGTAATACTAATCGAAAATCAAAAGAAGATAATAGATGGATTCAATCAAAAAAATGATAATATTTTAAATGAAATAAGTGAAATAAAGAAAAATCTATCTGATTTACAAGATTATCTTATTGAAGAACTAAATGATTATAAAAATTATATATTAGAATTAAATAGCAGAACAAAAATTTTGAAAATTGATAATTATGATAAAGATAACTTAAAAAACTATTTAAACGATTATTCTGAAAACAGTTCATTTGATATAAAAAACTATATAAATAAACTTGTATTAAAACAAACAGAAGAATTAATCAAGAATACTTATGAATATAAAAAAGAAAAAAGTCTTTTAAAAAACTCTATAATAGAAAAAGAAAAAGAATTAAATAATATAAAGAGTGGAAAAATTATTGATGAATTTTTAAATAATGAAGAAGCACAAATATATTGTAATAATAATAAAATTAATTATTTACCACTTTATAAAGCAATTAAGTTTAAATCAAACATTAGTAAAGAAATAAGAGGAAACGTTGAAAATGCACTTGTTTCACTTGGTTTAATCAACTCTTTAATTATTAATCCCAATGACTACACGAATATTTTAAAAGAAACAAATGGAAAATATCTATTAAAATCAAATAGATATGAAAATAACATAAGCAAATATTTTGACATTACCCCAGCAAATGGAATATCAGAAAAAGTAATTTTAAACGTTCTAGAAGGAATAAGTACTAATGATAAAGACATTTTATATATAAGTGAAAACGGAACATTTAAAATGAGCATTATGAATGGTAAACTTGACTTTAAAGAAAATATACTTATTGGTGATGATATTAGAAAAGCGTATATTCTAAAAGAAACCAATAAAATTGAAGAAGAAATCGAAAAAATAAATAAAGAACAAAATGAATATGATAAAAAAATTGAAACTTGCTTTAATCAAATTGCCGAATTAAAAGAAGACGAAAAAAACATAAAACAAATAGATTTAAGAGAAGTTGTAAAAAAAATAAATTTTGAAAAATTTAACCTAGAACAACAAAAAAGATTATTTGATGAAAATATTCTAGAAATCAAAAAAGAGAATAATACCTTAAATGTTATTACAGAAGAATTGCTTAAAATAAAAGGAAATATTAATATAGATATTGATTCATTAATAGAAACAAAAGATGATTTAAATAATTATTTAAAAAGAATAAACGAATTTAAAACAGAAAACTACAGAAATTCATTAGCACTTGAAAATAAATGTGTTATTCAATGTAATTATTCTAATATTGAAGAAGAAATTAGCGAATTAAGAATAGACATAAGTCAAACTGATAAAAGAATAATAGAATCCACAATGAAAATAAAAAACTTAAATGAATTATTAGACAATAGCAACTTAAAAGAAGCAAAAGAAGAACTTCTAAAAACTGAAAAAAGACTAGACGAATTAGAAAAAGAAATTAAAGAAACATTTACGAAAATAGTAAGATTAGAAAGTGATATTGTTTTCATTAAAAATTCCTTAGTTATTTTTGAAAACAATCTTAAAGAAGAAGAAATAATATTTGAAAAAAGTAAAAATGATTTTGAAAAAGAAATAAATTTAAAACATGTTTATGACACAAATTTGACTTTAAACGAAATTCATAAGAAAACTTTAAAAGAAATAAATATTAGTAAAACAGATGGAGACCTATTTAATGAATTAAATATCAAACTATCAAAATTAGAAGGCTCCCTTTCTAAATATACCCCTCTAGCAGAATATGCAAATGAAGAAACGCAAAGAGGAGATTTATTCTTTAAATACAACGGCAGAAAAGTCAGTTTAAATGAACTATTTATAATTGTTACCGAAAGATTAAATGAATGTAAAGAACTCTTAAGCGAAGAAGATAGAAAACTATTTCAAGACATTCTTATTCATAATGTAGGAGCTTCTATAAGAAAGAAAATTTATGAACAAGAAAAATGGATAAAAAATGTAAAAGAATTAATGGAATCATTACAAACATCAAGTGGATTATCTTTCTCAATTACTTGGCAAAATATGGATGGAGAAACAGAAGATGAAATCAACACCAAACAAATTGTTGATATCCTTAAAAAGGATCCAGCTTTAGTAAATGGTATCGACATATCCTTAATAACAAAACATTTCCGTTCTAAAATAAAAAGAGCAGAAGAAAGTATGAATGATAAATTTGATTCAAACTTAATTTTTGAAGTTTTAGACTATAGAAAATGGTTCAAATTTAAACTTTTCTACAAAAAAACAGGCATGGATAAAAAAGAACTTACGGACAAACACTTTAATAAATTTAGTGGTGGAGAAAAGGCTATAGCAATGTATATTCCATTATTCTCAAGTATTTATGCTAAGTATAAAGGTGCAAGAGAAAATAGTTTAAGAATTATTGCATTAGATGAAGCCTTTGCAGGAGTTGATGACGACAACATAAAAGACGCCTTCAGAATAATAGAAACCCTAGATTTAGATTATGTCTTAACTTCACAAAGTCTATGGGGAGATTATGAAACTGTCAAATCACTTGCTATTTCAGTATTAAATAGACCAAACAATTCAGAAGTTGTTTCTGTTATTAATTATAAATGGGAAGGAAACAAAAGAGTCCTTGTTACAAACAAAGATTATGAATCCCAAGAAGTACTTCAAGGAAGATAGAAACTTTTCTACTTTCTTTGATGAACTAAGACAAAAATATATTAAAACAGGAAAAACAACAGGAATAATAAAAATAAATAATATTGAAGAACAAGAAAATTTATCACTATTCTTAGGAAAAGCAATAGAAAAAGAAGTAAAATTAAAAGAATTTGAAAAAAGATTAATAGAGACTTTTAATATATCTTTACACAATCTTCTTATGGATTATTATAATAATAGTATTCAAACAAACAAACAAAAAAAAGAAAACTACGAAAATGAAAGGAAAACATTTTTTGAAGAAATTATTAATACTCAAAAAAACAAAAAAGCCGAATTATGGTTAAATGAAATAACTAACAGTTCTAAAATATCAAAAAAATATAATGATAATAAAAACAAACTTAAAATTGATTTAAATTATATTTGTAAAGCCATAAATAATTTACCAAAAACAGGAACACCACTTAATGTTTTTTCAGCCAACATAACAAATAATTCACATTATTTTGATATTGAAACATCAAGTTGTTCACTCTTTATCGATGCTCTTTCATTTTTTGAATTAGTAACTATAAACTCAAGAGAAGACAAAATAAACCTTTTAAGTAAATATAATCTTTTTGTAGATGAAATATCAAATTTTGTTATAACTTATGGATTGATTGATGAAAAAAATAAAGAATTAGAACTAGCAAATAAAAATTATTTACCAACAATGATATCTCTAATTCATACTGAAAAATATAAAAACTTAAAAACCAAAAATAATAAATTGTTTATATTTGAAAACCCAATAATATTACATAGTATTTTAATGAATAAACTAGATTGCTCAGTAATTATAACCTCTGGTAATCCAAATAGTTCTCTTTATAGAATATTAGATAATCTTTTTGATACTGTTATTTATTATAATGGAGACATAGACCCTGAAGGAATATTAATAGTAGATAAATTAATATCTAAATATAATGTTATTCCATTCGGATATGATAAAGAAAAATATAAAGAAAATATTTCTAACAATAAAATATCAACAGCAAGATTAAAAAAATTAAATAAAATAAATAATACTTACTTTAATGAAATAATTGAATTATTAAATAAAAACAAATATTCTTATCATCAAGAAAACAGCATTAACGATATAATAAAATTTATAAAAGATAATAATTAAAAAAAGAATCTGGTTAAAATCCAAGTTTTTTTTATTATGAAAATAGTTTGACATAAAGAGCAAATATCTATATAATAAAGGTCATTCAAGGAGGAGTATAATGATAAAAAATATAATTAAAAAATACACAACAATTTATGAAGGATATATACATCAAATCAATAACGGAAATGAATATAAAATATCAAAAACTAATATTGATAGGAAATCTACCAAAATTGCAGGACCAATTTTCTACAAAAGAGGATTTAGAGATTTATATGTAAAAGAGGTAGCAACAGGAAAGATTATTCCGACACTATGTCTTAGTAAAATCTTTCAAATAGCAAAACACACATTCGTACCAATTTTAAAAAAAGGTAAAAACTTTAAAGAAAAAAAGATTACTTCAACAATTGATGAAATTTCAAAAAATAATAATTTAAATAAACTGTTTGATCTTGATAAAATTATAAAAATAAAAGCAAACGAAAAAAACTTAAAAATTAAAGAATATAAAAAAAATAAAGATATTGCATTTAAAAATTTGCTTGATCAAATATTTTCAAATGGTCGCCAAAAAAGAATTTTATATTTAAAAAAAATATTCAAAAATATTAAAGAACATTCTTATGAAAAAGAAATAATTAAAGAATATACTGATGAAAAAGAAGAAATTAAAGAAACAATTGAAAAACATACTGATGAAATTAAAGAAACAATTGAAAAACATACTGATGAAATTAAAGAAACAATTGAAAAACCTAAACTTTCACCATTAATAGAAAATAAATCAACAAAAGAAATCAAAGTAAAACCAAAAAATATAACAATATATCATTGTAACTACTGGGAATCATTAGAAACACCAAAAAAAGAAATTATAAATATTCCCACTGAAAATAAAACAATTGAAGAAATATCTGAAATAATGATAAAATTAAATAATAATAATACAGTTATAAATGCAACCATTAATGATGTATTTTTAACAACTAATTTTTTAAAACAAAAAGAAGAAATTATTGAATATTATAATTGTAAACTAAACAATGAATTTCCAAAAACAGAAAATGCAAAATCACTTGCAAGAACCCAAAGGAAACTCGAAAGTAAAAGAAAGAAAATTATTATATAATAAAAGAGGATATGATGAAAAAATTATTTATTGTCAACCCAACTTCAGGACAAGGCTTAAGTTTAGAAATAATAAAAAGATTAGAAAAAAAGTGTAAAGAAAACAATGAAGACTACAAGATAGTTTACACAGAAAAAAAAGACGATGCCACTAAAATTGCCACTTATTATAAAGACTTTGGATGCAGAATTTATAGTGTTGGTGGAGATGGTACTTTAAATGAAATAGTCAATGGTTTAATAGGAGGAACTAGTTTTTTAACTGTTATTCCTGCAGGATCTGGGAATGATTTTTACAAAACAATATCTAATTATGAAGAGAAAATATTTGATATTGATGTTGGTAAAGTAAATGACAAGTATTTTATAAATTCAGCGTCAATAGGACTAGATGCTATAATTGGAGAAAATGTGTCCCTTATGAAAAAAATTCATATCCCAAGATCACAAATTTATAATGCAAGTATAATCTACACATTGATTAATTTTAAACCAATAGAAATTAAAATTAATGATGTTTATGAGAAAATAACACTATTAGCCGTAACTAACGGTCAATATTATGGAAGTGGTTTTAGAATAACACCTGATGCCTCGATAAATGATGGTTACTTAAATCTTTGCATGGCAAAAAAATTAAACAAACTGCAAATACCACCCATGCTTTTAAAGTTAATAAAAGAAAATCATTATGAAGATAAACATGTAATAACAAAAAGAATAAAAAATTTAAAAATAACTTCAAATAAAGACTTAATATGTGGAATAGATGGAGAATTATTAAAAGGCAAAGATTTTGATTTTAACATAATCGAAGGTGGAATAAAATATAATAACGAAAATAATTACGATATAAAGCGTTTAATTATGTCAAGATAATTACATTTATATATGTAATTTTTTCTTTATATGATAGAATAATAATGGAGATGATATAATGAAACCAATCGTACTATGCATTTTAGATGGTGTAGGAATAAGAGAAGAAACAAAAGGAAACGCCTTTAAACAAGCCAAAAAGCCAAACTTTGACTATCTTTGGGAAAATTATCCCCACAGTCTACTTGAAGCAAGTGGAGAACTTGTAGGATTACCAATTGGACAAATGGGAAACAGTGAAGTAGGACATTTAAACATAGGAGCAGGAAGAATAGTATATCAACCACTTCAATTAATAAATGAAAAAATAAAAAACAAAGAATTTTATCAAAACAAAGAATTTGATAATGTTTTTAATCATGTAATCAATAATAATTCAAATTTACATATTTTAGGACTACTAAGTGATGGAGGAATACACTCCCACATAAATCATTTAATTGCCCTTTTAGAAAGTGCAAAAAACAAAGGAATAAAAAAAGTTTATCTTCATTTATTTTTAGATGGAAGAGATACATTACCAAATGTATGTTTAAACTATTTAGATATAATAAATGAAAAAATAAAAGAACTTGGAAATACAAAAATAGCAACATTATCTGGAAGATATTATGCAATGGATAGAGATAATAACTGGGAAAGAATCAAACTAGCATATGACGCTATAACAGAAAATACCGGCGTACACGCTTCAAACTACAAAGAAGCAATTTTAGAATCATATAAAAGAAATGAACAAGATGAATTTGTAAAGCCAATTATTTTAGATGAATCAGGAATGATAAAAGAAAACGATGGTCTTATCTTATTTAATTATAGACCAGACCGTGGAAGAGAACTATTTAGTGCCTTAACAAATGAAAACTTTAGTGGATTTCAAAGAACATTTATTAACAAATTAAAATTAGTAACAATGATGCCTTTAAGTGAAGAAGTAAAAAGTACTCCAGCCTTTAAATTAGAAACACTAGAAAACACATTAGGAGAATTTCTAGCTAATAACAATTATAAACAACTAAGAATAGCAGAAACTGAAAAATATGCCCATGTAACTTATTTTTTTGATGGAGGTATAGAAAAAGAGTTAAAAGGATGTACAAGAATATTAGTACCTTCACCCAAAGTAGCAACTTATGACTTACAACCAGAAATGAGTGCAGAAGAAGTAACAGAAAAACTATTAAACAATTTAGAAAAATTTGATGTCGTTATTCTAAACTTTGCAAATGGAGATATGGTTGGACATACAGGAAATATTTCTGCTACAATAAAAGCAGTCGAGTTTTTAGATGAATGTCTAGGTAAAATATATATAAAAGTAAAAGACCTAAACGGAACTTTAATCGTAACTGCAGACCATGGTAACTGCGACGAAATGTGTAATGATAAAGGCGATAAAATAACAAGCCACTCAAACAGCAAAGTTCCTTTTATTATAACAAAAGATGTTCAACTTAAAAATGGAAAACTAGCAGACATTGCCCCTACAATAATATCTTTACTAAATGAATCAACACCATCTAATATGACAGGAGATAATTTAATAAAATAATATGAAAAAAAGATTAAAAATAAAACCATGTTTAATAGCACTTAACTTAATATTTATACTAGGATGTATAATCTTTTATGGTAGTAGATTAATTTATTATTACAAAATAGAAAATCCTAATACAAAAAATATTAAAACATTAAAAAAATTAGTGTTATTAGAAAAAAATATTGTTAAATCAGGTGACGGCCTTTATAAAGAAAAAAAAGGATACTACTATAAAGGAAAAAAAATAAATAATTACATAAAATATTCAGGAAGACTATTTAGAATTGTTTCCATATCAAATGAAGGAGACATAAAACTAATAACTGAAGACTCACAAACTTCCCTAGTATGGGGATACAATCAAGACTATCAAAACTCTTATATAAAAAGTTGGTTAAACAATGATGGAAACGCTGTAAAATCATTTAAAGCAAGTTTAGATAACACAAGTGAAATTTTAATCCCAAATAAAACATGTATAGACCTGATTGATGCGTCTAATATCACATGTAAGACTATTGATAATGACTATGTTGGACTATTATCAGTAGAAGAATACGACAAAGCAGGAGATGAAAATAGTTACCTAAATATTGGAAAATATTTTTGGACAAGCAATAAAGATAAAAATGGAAACGTTTGGTATATTTATTCAAAAGGTAACGTTAATAATAGTTCTAATAGTGGACTAGTACATCACAGTTATGGTGTAAGACCAACGATAATGATAAATGGTAATATTAGTAATTTTAAAGGAGAAGGAACAAAAGAGAATCCTTATGAAATAATTTTTGAAACAAAAGAAACCATAAATAAAAAACATGTAGGAGATTATGTAAATTTTAGCAATTTAAACTGGAGAATAATAGAAAAAAATGAAACAACAGTAAAACTTGTTCTTGATGGTCTTTTAAAAGAAAATAATAAAACACTTTTAAAACCATTTGGAACAACAAACTACTTCACAGCAAAAACAGGAATTGGTTATTACTTAAATACTACTTTCTATAATTCATTATCTGGAAAAGATAAAATTATCCCAAGTAAATTCATATTAGGTCGATATGATAAAACAAATAAATATAATTTTAATAAATTAAATGAATATACTGAAGACGCTAATGTAGGATTATTGCAACTTGGAGAATTATTTGTAAATGACTTTGAAAATTATTATCTATCAACTAGAACAATAACAAGTGATAACACAATCTATCAAGTACTAGAAGAAGGTAAAATTTTTGTAGGTTCACCAAACGACAAATTAGGAATAAGACCAACAATTTATTTAAACAGTAATATGAAAACTATAGAAGGAAAAGGAACAAAAAGCAATCCTTATAAGGTGGAATAGATGAAAAAAAAGAAAAAGAAAACCAAAAAAACAGGAATTATTTTATTACTTATAACAGATATTATAATAGCAATTTGTTTCTTTTTAACATATGGACCAATTAAATATTTTAGAGATTTCCTAATAACAACATCAATGACAACCATGACCCACAAATATCTAGCAAAAACATTTTACTCAGAAAAAACAATAAACAAAACATTAAGTGAAAATAAAGTAGAAGGATTTGATAAAGGAACTGATACAAGTCAAATAACATTCGGAGGCAAAGAACCAACAACCTATGCTTCAATCTACGAAGAACAAATACTCAAAAGGAAAAAAGGAGAATCCTATAAACTTATAGAATTTGAATATAATGGTTTTCACTGCTATTTAACAGCTATTTATGAACCTAAAAAAGTAGGAGTAGCATCTACAGAATATTTAGGAACAAGAGGAGAAACACTCGTTGATATATCTAAAAAATATAATGCTAAAATAGCAATAAATGCAGGAGGATTCTATGATCCAAATGGAAACGGATCAGGCGGAATGCCAATGGGTCCAGTCATTGAAAACAAAAAACTAGTATGGGGCGATATGAATACTAAATTTGAAATGGTAGGAATAGATAAAAATAATGTCCTTGTTCTAGAAAACATGACAGCCGCTCAAGCATTAAATGCAGGAATAAGAGACGCAGTTCAATTTGGTCCATTCTTAATTGTTAACGGAGAAAGTGCAAAAATAACCGGAAACGGAGGATGGGGAATAAATCCTAGAACAGCCATAGCGCAAAGAAAAGATGGAATAATTCTCTTCCTAATAATTGATGGACACGGACAAAACAAATATAATTGGAATGGTCGTGGAGGAGTAACTCTTAATCAAATGATAGAAATTCTAGAAAGATACGGAGCATATAATGCGGCCAACATGGACGGTGGTGCAAGCACAACATTAACCATAAATAATGTTCTTACTAACAAACCATGCGGTCTAAGTTCAACCGGAGAAAGATGGTTACCTAATGCATGGATTCTTAAATAAAAGCTAACGATAAACTCGTTAGTTTTTTTATTAAATTATCATAAAAACCATCAAAATAATAATAAATAATTAAATATTTCTAAATATATAATATTTCTAATTTAATCAATGAAAAAATCATTAAATTATGCTATTTTACTTTTAATATATTGATATATTTGATAAAATGAATGTGAAGGTGATAGTATGCATGATAAATTAGAATTACTCTTAAAACAAATAGACTTTAACAAAGAATACTATTCGTATTTTATGAATGGTAACCTAGAAAAAATAATAGTTTCTAAAGTTACTGAAGAAGCAAAATTTATAATAACAATCGATAAAATTTTACCAGTTAAAATTTACGATCTTTTTTGTGAACTTTCAAGCCGAAAATATAACGAATATAGAATAGTACCAGTTTTTACTGTTAGAAATAAAGACACAGATGAATTGAATAATTATTTATATTATTATTCACAAATATTACTTAATGAACAAAATGCCAATTTTGAAGATACAATGAAAGAATTAAATCTTTCAAACTGTAATGGAACAATTAAAATTAGTGAAACATCAGCCATAGATATTAATAATTACATAGAAGAAATGACAATAGAATTAAATAATTCAGGCTTTGAAGATATTAATTTTGTTAAAAACAATCAAAAAACTGTAATAAAAAAAGAAGAAACAATAAAAAAAGAAATAAGTAAAGTGGTTATAAAAGGAAGAGAAATAATAGGTAAAACTACAAAACTAGAAGACATTATAAAAGAAGAAAATTTGGTTATTTTAGAAGGAGAAATTTTTGACTTTGAAGTTAGAGAAACACCAAAAACAAACATAATAACATTGAAAATAACTGACGGAACAGACAGTATTTACGGGAAAATATTTGAAGCAAATAAAGATGATTACAAAGAATTAATGAAAAATATTAAAGTAGGAAAAAATTATAAATTCCGTGGAAAAATAAAAGACGATCTTTATTCAAAAGAATTAGTATTATCTATCTATGACATAATGCTAGTACAAAAAGAAAAAGAAGAAATAAAAGATAATTCATTAGAAAAAAGAATAGAACTACATGCCCATACTAAAATGAGCCAAATGGATGGAATATGTGATGATGTAGAACTTGTAAAACAAGCCATTAAATTCGGACATAAAGGAATTGCAATAACAGACCATAACGGATGTCAATCATTCCCAAATGTTTATAATGAAGTAAAAAACTATAATAAAAATAATCCAGATAACCCATTTAAAGCAATTTATGGAGTCGAACTAACATGCGTAAATGATGAAGTATTAATAGTAACTAGACCAAACGATTCAAAATTATCTGAAAATACTTATATCGTGTTTGACGTAGAAACTACAGGATTTAATGCAGGATTGAGTGACTCAATGATTGAAATCGGTGCAGTTAAAATAAAAGATGGAGAAATATTAGAAAGATTTGATGAACTAATAGATCCAGGTAAAAAAATCGATATAGAAATTACAGAAGTTACAAATATAACAGACACCATGTTAATAGGAAAACCAAACGAAAAAGAAGTAGTAATCAAATTTAAAGAATTTATAAAAGAATATCCATTAGTAGCCCACAACGCTAAATTTGACATGTCAATGCTAGAAATGGCCTACTATAAATATGACTTAGGAGAAATAACAAACCCCGTAATAGACACACTAGAACTATCAAGAACACTTGATAGAGAGCACTCAAAACATAGTCTTTCAGCTTTAGTAAAAAGATATGCCATACCATTTGATGAAGAGCATCACCATAGAGCAGACTATGATGCCGAAGCAACAGCATATATTCTATCTAAAATGATAATCAATTTAAATTTACAAGAAATTTTTACTTTAAACGATTTAAAGAAACTAGTAACTGATGATGAACAATATATTTTTGCTAGCGAATTTCATTTAAATTTATTAGCCCTAAATAAAACAGGACTTAAAAATATGTTTAAAATTATTAGTTACGCTAACACAGACTTTATGTCTAAAGGAGCACGCATTCCAAAAAGCATGATAAATAAATATCGTGAAGGACTTCTTGTTGGAAGCGGTTGCTCAAAAAGTGAAGTATTTATTAAAACTTGTACCACTAACGAAGAAAACCTTAAAGAAATTATCAACTTCTACGACTATGTAGAAGTTCAACCACCAGAAGTTTATGAACACCTAATTCTTGGACACGATATTGATAACAAAAGTGACTTAGAATTAGCAATCAAAAAAATAATCAAATGTACAAAAGAAACAAACAAAATAATCGTAGCAACAGGTGACGTTCATCACATAAAAAGAGATGATAAAATTTATAGAGAAATAATAGTAAACCAAAAAGTACCTGGAGGAGGAAGACATCCCCTAATAAGAACACTAAACAAATTTAATAAAATTCCATCAATGCACTTTAGAACAACCGAAGAAATGTTAAACGATTTTTCATTTTTAGGAAATGAATTAGCCCATGAAATAGTAATAACTAATACAAACAAGATTTTAGAAAAAGTAGAACAAATTGAAGTCATAATTGAAACAAATGGAATACCTTTTTCACCTAAAATTGAAAATAGCGAACAAACAACTAAAGATTTAGTATTCACTAAAGCGTTTGAAATGTATGGAAATCCACTACCCCAAATAATAAGCCAAAGAATTGAACAAGAATTAACAGGAATTATAAAAGGTGGATTTGATGTAATATATTTAATAGCACAAAAACTTGTTAAAAAATCAAATGATGATGGCTATTTAGTTGGATCAAGAGGGTCAGTTGGTTCATCTTTTGTAGCAACAATGATGGGAATAACAGAAGTTAATCCACTTCCTGCACATTATAGATGCCCAAATTGTAAAAAAAGTATATTTGAAATAGATGGAATAAGTTTAGGAACAAAATATAGTAGTGGTTATGATTTACCAGACATGAATTGTCCTAACTGTAATACTAATCTATTAAAAGATGGTCAAGATATGCCATTTGCAACATTTCTAGGATTTGATGCTGATAAAGTACCCGACATAGACTTAAACTTTTCAGGAGAATATCAATGGAAAGCTCATGAATACACCAAAGAATTATTTGGAATAGATAATGTTTATAGAGCAGGAACAATAGGAACAGTAGCAGACAAAACAGCCTACGGGTTTGCTTTAGGATATTATGAAGACCGTGGCATCAAAAAAAGAGGTGCCGAAATAGAACGATTAGCAAAAGGATGTATTGGAGTCAAAAGAACAACCGGACAACACCCAGGAGGAATTGTAGTAATTCCAGGATATATGGATGTATTTGATTTTACCCCATTCCAATATCCAGCAGACGATAAAAATTCTCTTTGGAGAACAACACACTTCGACTATCACGCAATTGATCAAGACGTCTTAAAACTTGATATACTTGGGCATGATGATCCAACCGTTTTAAGAATGCTCCAAGATCTTTCACACATGGATGTAACAAAAATTCCACTTGATGATAAAGATACAATGAGTATCTTCTCAAGCCCAGAAATACTAGGAGTTACTAGTGAACAAATAATGTGTGAAACTGGAACACTAGGAATACCTGAATTTGGAACCAAATTTGTAACTGGAATGCTTAATGACACAAAACCAAAAACATTTGGAGAACTAGTAAAAATATCAGGTTTATCACACGGAACTGACGTTTGGCTAGGAAATGCAAGAGACCTAATAAAACAAAATGTAGTCCTATTTAAAGACGTAATTGGATGTCGTGATGACATAATGGTATATCTAATGTATCAAGGACTAGAACCCAAAAAAGCATTTAAAATAATGGAATTTGTCCGCAAAGGAAAACCAAGCAAAGACCCAGAAAAATGGGCAGAATTTAAAACTGAAATGAAAGAAGCAAAAATAGAAGATTGGTTCATAGACTCATGCCAAAAAATAAAATATATGTTTCCAAAAGCACATGCTGCAGCATACGTAATGAGTGCTTTTAGAATAGCATGGTTTAAAGTACATAGACCATTATGGTATTATGCAGCCTACTTATCTATAAGATGCTTTGATTTTGATATACAATCAATGGTTTTTGGATATAATTCCATAAAACATAAAATAATTGAAATAACTGAAAAAGGAAAAGAAGCAACAAATAAAGATGCATCTATCCTTGAAGTATTACAAATAGCCCTTGAAGCTACTGCAAGAGGAATAGAAATAGGTAACATAGACATTCTAAAAAGTGATTCCGATCATTTCATAATAAAAGGAGATCACACCCTTATTCCACCATTTAGAACAATCGATGGACTAGGAGGAACAGTAGCAAATAAAATAATTGAAGAAAGAAACATAAGACCGTTTATAAGTATTGAAGACCTTCAAAAAAGAGCCAAAATCTCAAGCACAGTAATTGAAAAAATGAGAGTAATGGGGGTACTTGACGGAATGGATGAATCAAGTCAATTATCATTATTTTAAAGTAGAATATTTTATTCTACTTTTTTATTATCAGAATAGTCAATTTATTTATAGTAAAATTAGATTTAAAAATTATCATTAAAAGGACTAAAACGTCCTTTTTTAGACCATAATTATGATATAATAGATATACTATGGAGGAATAAGAAATGGAAAAAATAATATTAGTCGATGGAAATAACTTACTTTTTAGAAGTTATTATGCAACAGCATACAACGGAAATTTCATGAAAAATAGCAAAGGATTTCCAACAAATGGATTATTTGGTTTTACTAATATGATTAATAAAATCATTCTTGAAGAAAAGCCAATTTATATGATAGTAGCCTTTGATAAAGGAAAAACATTTAGACATACTGAATATGAAGCATATAAAGCAGGTCGTCAAGAAACACCTAATGAATTAAAACAACAATTCCCGGTAGCTAAAACACTTCTTGACTGCATGGGCATTAAATACTATGAAATAGACAATTATGAAGCCGATGATATAATAGGTACATTCGCAGAATACTGTAACGAAGAATCTAAATATATTGGAACAATCATAAGTAGTGATAAAGATTTACTACAACTAATAAGTAGTGATGTTGATATAAAACTATTAAAATCTAAAGATTATATAAGATACAATGAAGAAACATTTTTTAAAGATTATGGAATCGTTCCAAAGAAAATAGTAGACCTTAAAGCATTGATGGGAGATTCATCTGACAACATTCCTGGAGTAAAAGGAATAGGGGAAAAAACAGCCTTAAAACTATTGATTGAGCATGGATCATTAGATGGCATTTATGAAAATATTGAAAATATAAAAGGAGCCGTTCACGATAAACTTGTAAAAGATAAAGAAAATGCATATTTAAGTTATCACTTAGCAACAATCATAAGAGACGTTCCTATGGAAATAGATATTAATGATATTAAATATTTAGGACCAAAACATAAAGAATTAAATGAAATATATGAAGACTTAGAATTTTATTCTTTCTTAAAAAAAGATATATTTAAAACAGATATCCCAAAGAAAAAAGAAGAATATAAAATAGTAAAAAATATAGATGAAATAACACTAACAAAAGATGCAGCCATTTATTTAGAAATACTTGGGTCAAATTATCACTCATCTAAAGTCATAGGAGTTGGTATTTATAATGAAGAAGATTCTTATTTTGTTCCACCACATCTTCTAGAAGAAGCAATAAAAAAATTAAAAAATATAAAACTTTATACTTATGATTTGAAAAAAACTTATGTGGCACTTAAAAAAATGGGAATAGAAATAGATAATGTTATCTTTGATACACTTTTAGCAGCCTATTTATTAGATTATACAGTTAAAGATGATATAGCCTATATTGCAAATAATTTTGATTCTGACATCCCATTCTATGAAGCAACTTACGGAACTAAAACAAAATTAGCACTACCAACTGAAGAAATTATTGCCTACGATTTAATAAATAAAGCCAAATTTATTTATGAATCAAAAACAAAATTTACAAAAGAATTAGAAAAAGAAGAAATGACAAACTTAATGTATAATATTGAAATGCCTTTATCAATAGTACTCGGAGATATGGAATATGACGGAGTAAATGTAGATACAAACGTTTTAAAAACAATGGGAGAAGAAATAAAAACAAGAATAGAAATTATAAGTAAAGATATATTTAAAGAAGCAGGAACAGAATTTAATATATCATCACCTTCACAACTCGGAGAAATTCTTTTTGATAAATTAGAACTACCACACGGCAAAAAGACAAAAACCGGTTATTCAACAAGCATTGACGTTTTAACAAAACTTCAAGGTCGTCATCCAATAATAAACTATGTCATGGAATATAGAACATTAACTAAATTATATTCAACTTATATTGAAGGACTAATAGACTGTGTTGGAGAAGACAAAAAGATTCATACAATCTATACTCAAGCTTTAACAAGAACAGGAAGACTTTCTTCAATCGAACCAAACCTTCAAAACATTCCAGCTAGATCAACTTACGGAAAATTAATAAGAAAAGCTTTTATTCCAAGTGATAATTCAATTATTTTAAGTGGAGATTACTCTCAAATAGAACTTAGAATACTAGCCCATATGGCTAATATTGAACCATTAAAAGATGCTTTTAAAAACGAAATAGATATTCACACCAAAACCGCAAGTGATATCTTTAAAGTCGATATTGATAAAGTAACAAAAGATATGAGAAGAATGGCAAAAGCAGTAAATTTTG
>JAVWTD010000003.1:8292-18139 GCA_036667875.1 Bacilli bacterium | reverse complement strand
GATATTGATAAAGTAACAAAAGATATGAGAAGAATGGCAAAAGCAGTAAATTTTGGAATTGTTTATGGTATCAGCGACTTTGGTCTAGCAGATAACTTAAGTATATCAAGAACAGAAGCAAAAACATTTATAGAAGAATATAACAAAACATATCCAGGCATCAATGAATACATGGATAAAATAATAAAAGAAGCCTATATAACAAAAAGTGTAAAAACACTATTAAACAGAAAAAGAAAAATTGATGAACTAGGAAATACAAATTACATGATAAGACAACAAGGTGAAAGAATAGCAAAAAACACACCAATTCAAGGAACAAGTGCAGATATAATTAAAAAAGCAATGGTAGAAATTAAAACTAAATTTAAACAAGAAAACATCAAAAGTAAATTAATACTTCAAGTTCACGATGAACTTGTAGTAGACACATTGAAAGAAGAAAAAGAAGTAGTAACAAAAATTTTAAAAGAAACAATGGAAAACACAATAAAATTAAGTGTTCCATTAAAAGTTGAATTTGAATATGGTGAAAACTGGTATGAAGCATAAGTATGAATGATTTATTAAATGCCTTTAAATATAGTTATAAATATATGCTAATAATAGTAATATCTTATTTTTTACTAAATTTATCCTACTTTTATAGATTAAATATAGTTATGATTGCTATTGTACCTTTAAACTTTCTAGCCCTAAAATATGGACTATTTAAAGAACTAAATAAAGACCACTACGCTACAAAGTATTATATATTAATGGAACTTGTAATAGTTACCACTTTATTTAACAGTATCTTTTTAAGTATTGTAAAAACCCATTTTTTAGTAATAATATTTGTAGCCATAGTAAACAGCATGGAACTAATATTTTTAGATACACCACAAAAAAAATAAGACGAAAGTCTTATTTTTGGTTCTTAGCAATTTCTACTCTTATTGTTCTATTATTTAAACGAGTATTGTGAATTTTCTTCATAAATTTATCAACCTCTTTAGAATCAACATCTAAGAAAGTAAATTTAGTAAGAATTTCAATATTGTGGAAACAATCTTTATCTATTCCAGTTTCATCTTTCATGAAATCTAGTAAAGTACCTCTTTTTAAATTATCAAGTTTTCCAATTGTAAGGAAAACTCTTGTATGATTTCCATCAACATTTCTTCTTCCACGTTCTTCTTTAACAGATAAGTCTTTATTAAAGTCAGACCCAATTTTTTCATCAACACTTACTTTTAATAAAGCAGCCGCTAATTTTAAAAGATCTTCTTTATTAAATGATCTTACATATTCTATAGCTTCTTCATAAGTTTTTTCATTAATACTTGTTTGAGCTTCAGATAATACTTTATTGTATTTTCCTTTAATTATTTCTTCTTTACCAGGAAGATCACACATTGTAATACTTGATTTAGTGAATCTTTCAAGGTCTTTTAAAAATCTAACTTCTCTATTGCTAACAAAACTTATAGCTTCACCTTGAGCGTCAGCTCTACCTGTACGACCAATACGGTGAATATATGCTTCAAATTCCTGAGGCATATTATAATTAATTACTAAATCAATACCCTCAACATGAATTCCACGAGCAGCTACATCAGTAGCAATTAAAATTTTAAATGAATCATTTTTAAATCTATCTAATGTTTGAATACGCATACTTTGTGCAATGTCTCCATGCATAACTTCTGCACTATAATTTCTCATAGATAATTCTTTTAATAATTGATCACATTCTTTTTTTGTTTGACAGAAAATTATTGTTCTGCTTGAATCTTTTAAGTCCATGACTCTACAAATGGCTTCCGCTCTTGCTCTTTCATTTACTAAATAATAAGATTGTTTTACATTTAAACTAGTTTTTTGTTTAGCTTCAATCTCGATATGTTGATAATCAGGTTTCATATATTTTTCTGCTAATTTTTTAATAGTTTTTGGCATAGTAGCAGATAATAATAAAACTTGTTTATCCTTGTTTGTATGTTCAAATATAGATTCTATATCATCTAAGAATCCCATATTTAACATTTCATCCGCTTCATCTAATACGAAGAACTCTAAATTATCTATATTTAAAGCTTTTCTTCTCATTAAGTCCATAATACGCCCTGGAGTACCTACAACTATGTCAACCCCACGGTGTAAAGCCTTTAATTGTAGTTCAATACTTGAACCTCCGAATACTGATAGTATATTAAATTTACTTGATTTGTTCAAACCTTCAAACTCTTCAGCAACTTGAAGTGCTAATTCACGAGTAGGAGTTAATATTATAGCCCTAACAACATTAGTCTTTACATCTATTTTAGATAAAATACTTGATGCATACGCTAAAGTTTTTCCCGTACCAGTTTGTGCTTGTCCAATACAATCGTACCCATCAAGTATAACAGGTATAATCTCTTCTTGAATTTTACTAGGTTTTACAAAGCCTAAAGTTTCAATCGACTTTAGAACTTTACTATTTAGCCCTAGATTTTTAAAATCATTAATCATTTTTTTCCTCATTTCGCCTATTGATTATACTATAAAATATTGGTTTAAGCAAGGAAATATTGTATTTTGTACATATTTAAGAATAATCACTAATAAATATTATATCATATTTCAGAAACTCGTGATATAATAAATATATAATAGGAGGAAAAAGAATGACAAAGAAAAAAGAAAAATCATTTAAATCAAAAGAAATAAGATTAGTACTGGTTACCCTTATAGGACTAGCCCTAATTACCTTGAACTGTTCAATATTCTTAAACAGGGAACTAGCATATAATCTTGGAATAATATCTTTTGAACAAGGAAATTATCAAGAAGCCATTAATCATTTTCAAGCAACACACAACTTAAAAGATAGCAAAAAATATATTGAAAAATCTAATTATTATAGTGCAATTAGAAATAAATCAATTGATGAATCATTAAAAATTTTAAATGGAATGAAAATAAAACCAAATTATGTAACCGAAAAAATTAATGAACTAGAAATGCTAAAAAATGCAAGTGGTACATATACTAAATCAACTGGAGAAAAAGTAATAGTTACTTTTTCTGCAAATACAAACTTAACCATAGCAAAAGTATATATACAAGACGATAAAATGCATGGATATGTTTTAGATAAAATGATATACTTTTCTAAAAAAGACATGGATATAGAACTACAACAAAACGCCATACTTTTAACAAAAGAACACGAAGAAACACATTATGATAAAGAATAATATAAATTTTATTCTTTTTTTATTTATCATTACATATATTTAATTGAAGAAAGTAGGGATACTGTGGAAAAAGCAGAGATTATTAAAAGTATTAAAGAAAGAACAAATGGAGACATTTACCTAGGAGTTGTAGGTGCAGTAAGAACTGGAAAAAGTACTTTTATTAAAAAAGTTATTGAAAACTTAGTTGTTCCTAATATTGAAGATGAATATGAGAAAAAAAGATGCTTAGATGAAATACCTCAAAGTGCCCAAGGAAGAACTATTATGACAACAGAACCTAAATTTGTCCCATCAAATTCTGCAAGTATTAAAATAGATGACTTTACAACTAATATTAGACTTGTAGACTGCGTAGGATACGTTATAGAAGGCTCTAAAGGTTATGAAGATGAAACAGGACCTAGAATGGTGAAAACCCCTTGGTTCGACGAACAAATACCATTTATAGAAGCAGCCGAAATAGGAACAGAAAAAGTAATTAAAGATCATTCAACAATTGGAATAGTTGTAACAACAGACGGTTCTATTGGAGAATTTAAAAGAGAAGAATATTTGAAAGCAGAAGAAAGAGTTATAAAAGAGTTAAAAGAATATGGAAAACCATTTATAGTAATACTAAATTCAACTCATCCAACATTACCAACAACAGAAAACTTAAAAGATCAACTCATTAAAACATACAATGTACCAGTTCTAAATATGAACATAGAAACAATATCAGAAAGAGAAATATACTCAATTCTAAAAGAAGCGTTATTTGAATTTCCAGTCGAAGAAGTTCAAGTTAAAATGCCATCATGGATTGCATGTCTAAAACCAAATAATTGGTTAAAAAAAGAATATATCCTCAAAATAAAAGAAAGTATAGTAAGTGTAAATAAACTAAGAGATGTTGACACTATAAATTCTCACTTTCAAAATTGTGAGTTTATTAGTAAATCATATCTATCAGAAGTAAGAGCAGATACAGGAGTTGTCACAATAAACTTAGAATCTCCTGATGAACTCTATAATAAAATATTAAATGAAGTAGTAGGTATAGACATAAATAATAAAACAGAAGTCTTAAAATTATTTCAAGATTATAATGAAATACAAAGTGAATATACCCAATTTTCAAATGCCTTAAAAATGGTAAAACAAACAGGATACGGTGTAGCCAGTCCAACCCTATTAGACATGAAACTAGACACACCAGAAATAATTAAACAAGGAAATAGATTTGGAATAAAATTAAAAGCAGTAGCACCCGCTATACACATGATAAGAGTAGATGTTGAATCAACATTTGAACCCATTATTGGTTCAGAAATACAAAGTAAAGAACTAATAAATTATTTAATGAAAGATTATGACTTAGACCCAAATAACATTTGGAAAAGTGAATTATTTGGAAGAAGTTTAGACTCAATCGTAAAAGAAGGTATTCAAGCAAAACTTTCATTAATGCCTGATAATATTAGATTTAAACTTCAGCAAACACTTACAAAACTTGTAAATAAAGGTTCAGGAAACCTATTTGCTATCGTAATATAATTTAAAGGAAAAACAAATTTTCCTTTTTTTTAATATCTAAAACATGTTATAATAGATTTAAGATTAGAGGTGTCTTATGAAAATACTAAAGTCAATTATAGCATCTACTTTTTTAAGTATATTTTATTCCCTTAATAAAACAACTTTTTCATTAGCAGCAAACTATATAGACTGTGGCACAGCTAAATTACCAATTGAAGTACCTACAATTACTCACGCTATTATTATATTCTTTCAATTAGTACTACCTCTACTTATAATAATTACCGTTATAATTGATTATTTAAAGTTATTAAGTGAACCAAAAAATAATTATGTTAAAAGCAAAGAAGGAAACCTCGCCAAAAGACTTGTAATTGCAACTATGTGTTTTTTATTAGTATCTGTTGTTGGACTTATTCCAACAGTCTTTTCTAAAACTACTAATTTAACCTCTTGCTTAAACTGTCTTGTATCAGGTAAAAATAGTTGTACCGGAGAAGTAGAGTCTATAATTAACCCTAAAATAGAAAAAATAGATAAACCTTTTAAATTTCCCACAATTAAAGATGATGCTTATTTAAATGATGGAAGTAACTCGCCAAGTGGAACATATCAAGGCCCAGAAGTCATTGAAACTATTCCGCTTAATAAAGTTAACGTTAATCAAATAGGAATAGGAAATAATCCAAATAAAACAGCAGCCAACCTCTATAGTTATATAGATGAACCAAGTGGTATAGAAGTAAAAGCCAAATTTATAGGATATTATATATTAAAAAAACCAGGAATAGATGAATCTGGAAACCTGCTTGATACATCAAAACAGACCTGTGCAGCCCCTCCTGCAGTTCCTTATGGAAGTTTAATATATATAAAAGAACTAAATGGATTAAACAAGAAAAACTATCAAAAAAGGATTTATACAGTAACAGACAGAAAAAAATATTCTAAAATTAATGAAGAAGCACAATATGTTATACCAATATTATTTGAAGACGAAAAAAGTGCCAAAGAATTTGGTTCACAAACAGGTAAAATCATAATTATAGAAAGGTAAGGAGTAAAATGAAAAAAATATTATTAATTTTATTAACTACGATACTTCTTACCGGTTGTAGTGCTAACTATAACCTTACTATTACTGATAAAGAAATTAAAGAAAATATAAACTTAGAAGTACCCACAAATATGCCGGACTCACAAAAGAAAACATTCGAAGATTATATTAATTATGAAACAAAACCATACCAAGATGCCTTAAAAGATTATGAAATCATAAACGAAGGATCAACTTATGATATTTCATATACTTATAAAAACAACGAAATAAAAAAATCAAAAATACTAAATAATTGTTTTCAATACAAAGTAATAAAAGAAACAAAAAACTATTATATGTTTAATTTAAGTGGAGAATTTAAATGTCTTCACGATAACAATAAAATAAACATAAATATAAAAACCAAAAATAAAATCAAACAAAATAACGCAGAAAAAACAGACTATAAAGAAAACTATAAATGGACAATCAATAAAAAAAACAAAGATAATGTAAACATACAACTAGTAGTCCTTAAAAATAATGGATTAAAAGACGCTACTAACACCTTAAAAGAATTAATAATTAATACATTAATTATATCTCTTATAATAGCTATTATTATTTTAGGACTCTATATATTAAAGAAAGTTTTTATTGTTATTGATAAAATAACAAATAATGAGTAGGTAAAAAAAATGAAGAAAAAAATATTTTTATTAATAACTTTATTAACATGTTTTATGTACTTTAACAGTGGAATAAGCTTGCAAGGAGGCTATATAGACTGTGGAGGAACAGCAATACCCGCAGGACTTACAACAATCTCAAAAGCTATTGTAAACATTCTTCAAATAGTAACACCAATAGGAATAATAATATTTGGTATACTAGACTTTTTAAAAGCAATAATAAGCCCTAATGCAGAAGAAATAGCTAAACATCAAAAAATGTTTATGAAACGACTTGCACTAGGAGCTTTAGTATTTTTTGTTATAACTTTTGTTCGTTTTATAGCGGATTTAACTTCTAATCAAACAGCATACACAAAATGTTTATCATGTCTTTTAGTAAATGATAGTAATTGCGGAGGAGAAGTAGACGCTCCATTTGATTCAGCTTTTCCAACGCAAGATGAAATATTTGATCCTGATAAGGACTTCGTTCAACCTCCTTTAAGAGATGATGCATATGAAGATGATGAAAAACCATCAACAGAAGGTTCTTCCGATATAATATCATACGCTAAAAAGTGGGTAGGAACAGCCTATATTTATGGAGGTAATACTCTAATAGTAGGTAATAGTTCAAAGGGAGTAGATTGTTCAGGATTTACTCAACAAGTCTTTAAAAACTTTGGAATCGACCTTCCTAGAGTAGCAAATGATCAAGCTAATTCAGGAACAACCATTAATGGACTATCAAACGCTAAAGCAGGAGACCTATTATTCTTTGATTGGGATTATGATGGAGTACAAGACCATGTTTCAATCTACTTAGGAAATAACGAAAAAATTCACGCTTCAGGTAATCCTGGTTGTTCACCTTTCGCAGCAGGTGGTTGTCAAGTTAAAGTTGATAGTAGTTCAATGGATAGCGTTTCTAAAATAAAAAGAGTATCTAAATAAGGAGGAAACATGAAAAAAATATTATTATTACTTAGTGTATTTCTAATAACAGGTTGCAGTACAAAATACAATCTAGAAATTAAAAAAGATAAACTAAATGAAAAAATTGAAATTAATGTTCCATCAAACCTCAATACCGAAAAAAAAGACGAACTAGAAAAAATATTCAAAAATAAAATTCCAACTCAAACAAACACAGAATCCTTAGATATAGAAAATTATAAAGTAAATAAGGAATTTAACAAAAACGGATATAAATATATAATGACTCATCAATTTAAAACAAATGAATTTTATAATCATGGACTACTTAATGATTGCTTTGAAACATTTCAATATAAAGAAACAAAATCATCAATTGCCATAAGGGCACAAGGAGAATTCAAATGTCTATACGATAATAAAAACATAAAAGTAGCCATAAAAACCGACAATTATGTTTCTTCAAACAATGCAAATAAAATAGAAGGTAATCAATATATTTGGAATATAAAAAAAGAAAAAGATAATAACATATCATTAGTAGTCTCAAAAGACATAATAGTACCAAAAAAAGAAAAAACAACCATATTTGATACAATCAAAAATAGTATAATAACAATATTATTAATTGGATCATTAATAGCAGGAATGCTATTAATCAATAAAATAATGAAAAAATTAGAAAGTATTTAGGTGGAAACATGAAAAAAATTATTATGATAATAGCACTAGTATTTGGAAACCTCGACATAGTAATGGCTGCTGGTAACAAATACATAAATTGTGGTGGAGCAGCAATTCCAGCCTTTATTCCACCCATTACAAGAACTATCATAATTTTACTTCAAATAGTAGTCCCTCTAGTACTAATCATATTTGGAAGTCTTGACTTTGTTAAAGCAACAATCGCCAAAGATGAAAGTGCTATGAATAAACATAGACAAACTTTTATAAAAAGACTAGGAGCAGCAGCAGTAGTATTCTTTGTTATAACAATAGCAAAAATGATTTTATCCTTTGTTGCAAACGATTCAGCCGAAGTTGACATGTCAAAATGTTTAGACTGTATTATAGAAAGTAATAATCATTGTAGCGGAATAACAGTAACACCTTTTGATACTGATTAAAATACACATCATGAATATTTATTTGACAAATTAAAATAATAAAGTATAATTTAAATAGATGTTAAATTTTGAAAGGAAGAAGTTATGAAATGTAATAAATGTGGTACTCCAATAATTCCAGGCGATACATATTGTAGATTTTGTAGTACCAAAATATCTGATGATATAGAAATAATAGATGAAGAACCAGAACAAATAATTGAAATAATAGATGATAAACCCATTAAAGGAAAAAAAATAAAAGAAATAGACATAACAAAAGAATTAGAAAAAACAGCGAGACTAGAAAAAATAGACATAGAAGAATTCACAGGAAAAATTTCAAAAGAAGAATTAGAAGAAATTAATGAACTAGCAAAAGAACCAGTTATAGAAAAACAAGAAGAAAAAATACCTGTAGAACCAGAAAAAACAGAACCAAACAATTCATTTCTGATTATTTTAGTTCTAGTAGTATTACTAATAGGTTCTCTTTTGGGTAATGCTTACTTATTTTTAAACCGTAATAAAACCATTAAAACTAATTTAAATGAAATAAGTAAAAAACAAAATCTTAATTACTTTGAATCTTATGAAATATCATTGCCAGATAATTGGGTAACCAAATTTGATAAACAAAAAGATAATTTCATCATCTTTGATAAAACAAATCAGTGGGGTGCATCTATCCAGGTATTAAGTGATGTTGATTTTAGTAAAATAGAAACAAAAAAAGATGAAATAATAGAATCTTTATCTAACAATAAATACCTATTTACAAGTAATTATAACAAAAAAGTAAATAATATGGATTATTATTTATACAAAGGTAAATATGAAGCATATAGTGTTTATGTAATAGCAGCTAAAATAGATGCAAAAACTATTGCCTTAATAGATTTAAAATTTAAAAGTGAAGTAAATAAAGAAATCCTCGACACACTTATGAAATCAATGTCTTCATTAAAAATAAATACATTATCAGAACTTAATGAAGAAGGATTTGAATTTAATCAAATAAGTGGTATTGTTAAAGAAAAAATACCCGTAGATATAGAACCTATAGAATAACTGATTTATATCAGTTATTTTAAATTATAATAACTTTAAAACCTTTTAGTTAAAGCCAAAAAAAGTATAATTTTGATATTGACATTTTTAGATATTTACTTTATAATTAAATGCGTAGACAGGTGTTTGTCTATGATTTGCTTGTTTAGCTCAGTTGGTAGAGCGCACGGCTGTTAACCGTTAGGTCGTAGGTTCGAGTCCTACATTAGGCGCCATTTATTATTTGCTTGTTTAGCTCAGTTGGTAGAGCGCACGGCTGTTAACCGTTAGGTCGTA
>JAVWTD010000003.1:0-8192 GCA_036667875.1 Bacilli bacterium | reverse complement strand
ATTTGCTTGTTTAGCTCAGTTGGTAGAGCGCACGGCTGTTAACCGTTAGGTCGTAGGTTCGAGTCCTACATTAGGCGCCACTTTTTATTTAAAAGCTAAGAATAAGAGAGTACTAATAAAACTAATATAAAGAGAGTTAGACAAGGTGAAAACTAACAATTAAGTATATTAAGAAAAACACTTAGGAGCTATAAATCTGAAATTAAGTAAGTTTTATCGGACTAACCCGTTATCATGTTAGAGAGACCATTTATATGGTAAATTGGGTGGTACCGCGGATATATAACAGAATTCGTCCCTTGTGGGATAGAACACTGTTTTTTTTATACAATAAAGGAGGAATATAAATGATAGAAAAAGAAAAATTAAAAGAATATGCAGGAAAATTAATGTTTGACATGGAAGATAGTGAATATGAAACACTAGCTAACGAATTTGAAGTAATCTTAAAACAAATGGAATTAATAGAAAATATGGAAGAAATAAAAAATGTAGAACCATTATTTTATCCATTTCCAGTTACTTTGGAAACACTAAGAAACGATGAAGAAATAAGAACCGTAGACAATCAAACAATCCTTAAAAATGCATCAAAAACAGAAGGAAGAGAAGTAGAAATTAGAAAGGTAGTGGAATAATGATAGAAGAATTACATAAAAGGTTACTTGATGGAAAAGACATTGTAGAAGAATCAATAGAAAAAGCCCATAAATACCAAAAAGAATACAATTCGTTCGTAACAATTATAGATAATCCATCAAAAAAAACTGTAAACGAAAACATTTTATCAGGCATACCATATGCCGCTAAAGACAATCTATCCACTAAAGACATAACAACAACAGGTTCATCAAATATTCTAAAAAATTATGTTCCATTCTTTAATGCTACAGCAATCTCAAAATTAAATGATTCTGTATTAATTGGAAAAACCGTTCTAGATGAATTAGCAATGGGAGGAACAGGAACAACAGGACATACAGGAGTAGTAAAAAACCCTTGGAATAAAGAAAGAATCATAGGAGGATCAAGTTCAGGCTCTGCTTCATGTGTAGCTTTAGGTATAGTACCTTTCGCTCTAGGATCAGATACCGGAGACTCAATTAGAAAACCTGCAATCTATAGTGGTATTGTTGGATTTAAACCAACTTATGGATTAATCAGTAGATATGGATTATTCCCATTCGCATGCTCTCTTGACCATGTAGGAACACTTACAAGAAGCGTAAAAGATGCAGCAATCGTAGTTGACGCCATAAAAGGAAAAGACGAAAAAGATTTAACCTCAATCGAAAGTAATTATAAATTAACAGATAAAATAACAGGCGATATAAAAAACAAAAAACTATTCTATATAAAAGAAATAATTGAAATAGAAGATAACGACAGTGAATTTATAGAAATAATCAAAAACTATAAAGAAAATATCCAAAAATTAAAAAACCTAGGAGCCATAATAGAAGAAATAAGCATAGATAGAAATCTACTAAAAGCCTTATATCCATCATACTTTATTATCTCCTGTGCAGAAGCAACAAGTAATAACTCAAATTTAACAGGAATATCTTTTGGTTCAAGAGTAGAAGGAGAAAACGCAAAAGAAACAATCTTCAACACCAGAACTAAAGGATTTTCAGAACTAATAAAAAGAAGATTTATTATCGGTTCTTTTGTATTACAAAAAGAAAATCAAAATAGACTATATTTAAATTCATGTCGTATAAGAAGAGTAATAAAAGACAAATTTACACTCTTATTTGAAAAATATGATGCTTTAATACTTCCAGGATCTGGTAGTGTAGCACCTTTGATAAAAACAGAAATATTAGATAAACTAAGCGACAAATATTTATTACTTGAAAATCATATGATTATAGCTAACTTTGGAGGATTCCCAAGTATTTCTATTCCAACAGGTTTTGTAAATGAAATGCCTATAGGTATATCTCTTACAAGTGGAATAAGAAAAGACGGAGAACTATTAAATATAGCGTATACCCTAGAAAACGAATTAAAATATAAAGGGCAAATAGCAAAAGGAGGTAATTTATGAAATATGAAGCAACCATTGGACTAGAAATACACTGTTCAGTAAATACAAACACTAAAATGTTTTCACCATCCACAAATGGATACAATGAAATGCCTAATACAAACGTAAACGAAATAGATTTAGCATTTCCAGGAACATTACCTCTTCCAAATATGGAAGCAATAAGAAAAGCCCTAAAAATGGCAAAAGCCTTGAACTGTTCAATACCTAAATATTTTATATTTGATAGAAAAAACTATTATTATCCAGATTTACCAAAAGGATATCAAATAACACAAAACGACTATCCCGTAGGAATTGATGGAAATGTCTCTATTTATGTAGGAAAAGAAATAAAAGAAATAAAAATACATGATATCCATTTAGAAGAAGACACAGCATCACTTGATCACTTCGGGGATGTATCATTAATTGATTATAATAGATGTGGAGTACCATTATTAGAAACAGTAACAGAACCATGTATTCATTCAGGAGATGAAGCATTAGCATTTCTTGATGCCCTAAAGAAAATATTTCATTATTGTAATGTTTCACTTGCAAGAACCGAACTAGGTCAAATGAGATGTGACGTAAATATTTCTCTAGCAGAAAAAGGAAAACCACTAGGAACTAAAGTAGAAGTTAAAAATGTCGGATCATTTTTTAACGTTAAAGAAGCAATAGAATATGAAATAAAAAGACAAAACGAAATACTTGAAAACGGAGGAAACTTAATTCAAGAAACAAGAAGATTTGACGAAAAAACAAAAACAACAATTCATATGAGAAACAAAATCGAAGCAGTAGATTATAAATATTTCAGAGAATGTAATATTCCACCATTAGAAATAACATCATCTTTATTAGATGAAATAGAAATACCAGTATTACAGTTTGACCGATTAAAAAAATATTATGAAGAATATAACTTAAAAGAATTAGATGCAACTACAATTGTAAAAGACATGGATATAGCGGACTACTTTGAAAAACTAATAACACTAGAAGTTGACCCTACAAGTGCCGCTAATTGGATGACAGGTAATGTACTTAGTACATTAAATAAAGAAAATATTAAAATAACTGAATTTAATGTAACACCAGAAAACTTAGCAAAACTAATAAAATTAATAAATGATAATGTAATCTCATCCAAACAAGGAAAACAAGTATTTGAAAAAATGCTAACAGACTCAATTGACCCAGCAGACATAGTAAAAAAACTAGGAATGACTCAAATAACAGATGAAGAAATCCTAAAACCAATGATTATTTCATTAATAGAAAACAATATGGAAACAGTTATGGAATATAAAAAAGGAAGAAGTGTCTTTAATTTCTTTATAGGAGAAATAATGAAGCAAACTAAAGGAAAAGCAAATCCCGCAGTCGTTGCTAAAATATTTAAAGAAGAAGTAGATAAAAGATAGGAGAAAATTTATGATAAAAGATTTAAAAGAAGTATTTAATACTTATGAAACACTATTAGATACTGAAGTTACACTTCAAGGTTGGATAAGAAACCATAGAAAACAAAAAGAACTAGGATTTATTGATTTCTTTGATGGAACATATTTTACAAGTGTTCAACTAGTTTACGATAACAAACTAAAAGATTTTGAAGAAATAGCAAAACTTCATATTGGTTCTGCAATAACAGTAACAGGATTACTGGTAAAATCAAACAGAGAAGAACAAAAATTTGAAATTGAAGTAAAAAAAATAGTTTTAGAAGGAGATTGTCCTGAAGACTATCCAATCCAACCAAAAAGACATACAAGAGAATTCTTAAGAGAACAAGCATACTTAAGACCAAGAACAAACTTGTTTCAAGCAACATTTAAAGTACGTAGTATAGCAGCACAAGCCATACACTCGTATTTCAGTAAAAATGGCTATGTTTATCTTCATGCCCCAATTATTACAGGAAGTGATTGTGAAGGAGCAGGAGAAATGTTTCAAGTTACTACTTTAGACATTAGTAAAGGAATAAAGGAAGAAGACTATAAAAACGATTTTTTTGGAAAAAAAGCAGGTCTTACAGTATCCGGTCAACTTCAAGCAGAACCATTTGCACTTGCATATAAAAAAGTCTACACATTTGGTCCAACTTTTAGAGCAGAAAACTCAAACACAAAAAAACATGCAAGCGAATTTTGGATGATCGAGCCAGAAATAGCATTCACAGATTTAGACTCACTAATGGACATCGAAGAAGACATGTTAAAATATATAATTAACTATACAAAAGAAAATGCTTTCCAAGAATTACAATTTTTAGATAAATTTGTTGAAAATGGTCTAATAGATAAATTAAATTCATTTGTTAATTCTTCATCAGTTAGAATCGACCATAAAGAAGCTATTAAAATTTTAAAAGAATCAAATGTAAAATTCGAAAACACTCCAGAATATGGAGAAGATTTAGCAACTGAACATGAAAAATACTTAACTGAAGTTAAATTTAAATCACCAGTCTTTGTAAAAAACTGGCCAAAAGACATAAAAGCATTTTACATGAGAGTAAATGATGATTTAGAAACAGTAGCAGCAGTAGACTTTTTAGTACCCGGTTCAGGAGAACTTATGGGAGGAAGTCAAAGAGAAGAAAGATTAGACGTTTTAATAAAGAGAATGACTGAATTAGGAGTCTCACAAGATGAACTTTATTGGTATATAAATTTACGCAAATTTGGAGGATGTAAACACTCAGGATTTGGTATGGGATTCGAAAGATTACTCATGTATTTAACTGGTGTTGATAACATTAGAGATGTTATTCCATACCCAAGAACACCAAGAAATTGTGACTTTTAAGACCATCAACCTTCAAAAAAGAGAAAAATCAACATTTTTTCCTTTAAAATCAACAAAAAATATTGCTTTTTAATTTAAAAAATGTTATTCTTTTATTGTAAGCAAGATAGGAAATATAAGTAATATCAAAATAGCTTATAATAGAAACAAATAGGAGGTAATTTAAATGTCAAAAACTGATTTAGTAAACTATATCGCAGAACAATGCGACTTTTCAAAAGCTGACGCTGCTCGTGCTGTAGAAGCATTCGTAGGTGGTGTTACAGAAGGTTTAAAAAACGAAGGTAAAGTAACTTTAACTGGATTTGCTACTTTCAATGCAAAAAACAAAGAAGCAAAAGTTGGACGCAACCCAAGAACTGGCGAAGCTGTTCAAATTCCTGCAAGAGTTGCAATTACAGTTAAAGCTGGATCTAAATTAAAAGACGCTTTAAATTAATTGGAAAAAGGGCTTAATAGCCTTTTTTTTGCGAGGAGGATAATATAATGTATCAAAGTGCTATTAAAGTACTTAAAGAGATAGAAGAAAACGGGTTTAAAGCCTATATTGTTGGAGGATATGTAAGAGACCATTACTTAAAAAGAAAAAGTAGTGATGTAGACATTTGCACATCTGCAACTCCAAAAGAAATAATAAACATATTTAAAAATGCCATAGGAAGCACAAACGAATATGGATCAGTAACTTTAATTTATAACAAAATAATATTTGAAATAACAACCATGAGAAAAGAATTAAAATATGAATTTAATAGATTGCCTGTAAAAATTGAATATATTAAATCACTAAAAGAAGACTTGCTCAGAAGAGACTTTACAATGAATACAATGTGTATTGACGTAAACGAAAACGTTATAGACAAAATGGATGCCAAAAAAGACATTGATAACCACTTAATAAAAACTGTTGGACCCGCTAAAATTAAAATTAAAGAAGATACCTTAAGAATACTTAGAGCAGTAAGATTTGCAACAATCCTTGACTTTAATTTAGATAAAGAATTAATAAGATACATAAAAAAATACAAAAACAACTTGAAAACACTTTCAAATTACCGAAAAAAAGAAGAACTAGAAAAAATATTTTCAAGCACAAATAATAAAAAAGGATTACAATTAATAAAAGAATTAGGACTAGATAAGCCCCTAAAAATAAAAAACATAAAAAATATAGTAGCCACAAACGAAGCAATAGGAGTTTGGGCACAACTAGAAACAGAAGAAGATTTTAACTTTACCAAAAACGAAAAAATAATGATAAAAAAAATAAAAGAACTAAAGAAAAACTATTCCTTAACAAACGAGTTACTTTATGAAAACGGCCTTTATATTTCAAGAATTGTAGCCCAAATTAATAACATAGATTTAGATGCAATAAGTAAAAAATATATGAACCTACCCATAAAAGTAACAAAAGATATTAACATAGAATCAATGGAAATTTGTGAAGCCTTAAATATCCTACCTTCCCTAAAAATAAAAGAAGTATATAAAAACTTGGAAAAAGAAATATTAAATTACCACCTAGAAAATGATAAAGAAAAAATCATTAATTATATAAAAAAGAATTTCAAATAAATTCTTTTTTTGTGTTATACTTATATTAAGGTGAAAATATGAAAAAAGAAGTTAAAAAAAATATGGGTTTCACTTTAGTGGAACTACTAGCAGTACTAATAATACTAGTCTTAATTAGTATTATAATTTATCCTAGAATAAATAACATTATTGAAACAAACAAAAAGAAATCCTTTTTAGAATCAGTTAAATCAACCATAAGAAGTTATAACTCTTATTTAGCAAGTGAAAATTATCCAGAAATAGGAGATATAGACGTAACTGAAGGAACTATACCAACAATAGAGAAATCAAATTGGAAAACCGGTATAATCTCTAGATACGGAAATAAAACTTATGTTGAAAACTTTTATGATGGAAATTTTTGTGCCTATGGGTATGAAGAATCACTCGGAGTATATAGAGGAAAATGTACAACAACACCATCAGCTTGTTTTGACTTTGACCCAGCATCTAAAACAATTACCAACTATAAAACAAGTGAAACATGCGGACCTACTGTAACTATACCTCAAGTAATTAAAGGAGTTACAGTTGAAAATATAGGAAATAATGCATTTAAAAATAAAAAAATTAATTTTGTTTTCTTTCCACCAACAATAAAAAAAATAGGAGAATTTGCTTTTTCAAACAATAAAATTGATTCACTAGTTCTTCCATCAAGTATAACTTCTGTTGAAAAAGGAGCATTTAATAATAACCTACTACCAGACAATCAAGCCTTTATTTACGAAAAAAATACTGATGGAACAGATAATAAATCAGTAATTGTTAGTTATGGAGGATTAAAGAAAAATAATATTAATCTACCAAACACAACAAAAGTAATAGGGGATAACTCCTTCTATCAAGGTAATATAACAGGAATTATTATTCCAGAGGGAGTAGAAGAAATTAAATACCAAGCTTTTTGGTATAATAATATAGAATCTGTTGTTTTACCATCAACTCTGAAAAAAATTGGACAACATGCTTTTGCTTCAAACAATATCCAAAATCTAGTAATACCAGAAGGCGTTACCACTTTAGGACCCTATTGTTTTGAAAGAAATCACATGAAAACACTTTCTTTACCAAATTCTATTACCTCTTTTGGAGGACTTGAATTTTATGTAAATGATTTAGTATCGGTTCAAATTCCTACTAATTGGACAAGTATTCCAAATGGAATATTCAGAGAAAATAAAATAGAAAATATTACCATTCCACCTAACATAACAACTGTTGCATACGAAGCATTTTATAATAATAAACTAACTAATCTAACAATACCATCAACTGTTACCACTTTAGGAGAAAGAGCATTTGCATCAAATTTACTTAAAACGGTTTCAATTCCAGGAAGCATATCTAACATTCAAAATTATGCTTTTCAAAATAATTTAATAACGGATGTTACTTTAAATGAAGGAATAACTCAAATTAGTTATGCAGCATTTGAAAATAATAAAATAGCATCCTTAGTTATACCAAATTCTATGTTATATATTAAAGACTATAGTTTTAAAACTAATTTAGTTTCTAATTTAACCCTTAATAATGGATTAAAAGAACTTGGTTATGAATCATTTTATAATAATAAATTGACTGCAATATCTTTACCATCAACATTAACCAATCTAGGAAATAAATCATTTAATAAAAACTTATTTAGTGATGCAACCGCTTTTATTTACGGGAGAAATAGTGATGGAACAACAAATAATCAAAAAATTGTAAGTTACGCTGGAACAAGCAAAACAATAACTATTCCAAATGGGAT
>JAVWTD010000002.1:4012-74919 GCA_036667875.1 Bacilli bacterium | reverse complement strand
GGTTTTTATTCCATATATTTTTTATTATATCTAATAATAAGAATAAAAGAAGCAGAATAGATAATAATTAGATATTTTAAATATATCCCATGGTTTAGAAAACTACTAAAAAAAAGTAAAAGATAACTTAGTACTCTGCCAATAGAAAGATAGAACTCACGCTCAAACATTAATTCAAGTTGATAATTATTTTTAATAGATTTTATTTTAGATAATTCAATATGACTTATTTGGATAATTAAAAACATTATAGAAGAACATATTAAATATATTAGATTATAAAAAATTATAGTAACTTTATTTGATGATAATAAAAATATTATTATACTAAAAAATATTAGTAATCCAGATACTGTCATGTATTTAATATAATCTTTTTTATTACCTTTATGAGCAAAAATATATGAAGTTATTATGTTAAGAAGTGTAAAGATTGAAGTGAATACCCCAAGTTTAAAATCAGTCTTAAACAATTTAACAATATAGAGTGTAATTATAGCCTCCATTGCCCCTGCTCTTACACTAAAACCTATTAAGATATCAAGTAAAGATGCGTATCTAAAATGTTTATCTAGCCCTTCTTTATGGATACATTTTTTAAATGCACGATAGGAAAAATTATTTGTTTTTTTACTTTTGCAATCAAATGTGAAAGTTAGAATAAAATTTATAAATTGGATAAAAATAAATAATAATGCCACACTAGTGTAGTCATAATAAACAAGAATTATTCCAATAATAAGAGGAAATACTACCTGCAAGATATTTGAAATAGATAGTTTAAGACCAAACCATAAGTTTAGGTGAGTTTCTCTTATTTCGTTTGATACTAAATAGTTAAAAGGCATATAATATGTAGCTAGACTCAACCCATAAAAAATACCTAACAAAACTGAATACACTATAATATTATCCTTAACTATTACAATGATAAATAGAAATAATATATTAAATAAAATACCCATTCTAAGTGATTTCATTTTGTTTTTCTTTTTAATATAATAAGAATATATAAAGGAAATTACTGAACAAACAACAAAAGAATAGATATTATAAAGAGCATAAGAATAAATATTATTAAGATTATTTTTAATAAAGAAAGCCAATAAAAAAGGTCCAGTAAAAACAATTTGTGATGACTTTATAACATCAATTATTAAAAGCATTATTTCATTTTTATTAAATTTATCCAGAATTTCACCTTCTTTGTTATTATTATGTAACCAATTTGTATTAAAATTACATAACTTAATGATAGAAAGGGTTAAAAAAAAACTGTTTTTATGATAAAATATATATGTGGTGATGAAAATGTTTAAAAGATTAAATATCTTAGATGAAAAAGATAAGAGATTAAGAAGAAAAAGTGAGAGTTTTAATACTCCAGTTAGCGTAGAAGAAAAACAAATTGTAGAACAAATTATAAAGCATCTAACGTATAGTCAAATTGAAGAATATGAGAAAAAATATGATTTAAGGCCTGGAATGGGTCTAGCCTTCCCTCAGTTAGGTATTCTAAAGAGATTAATTGTAATTGTAGATGAATATCAAAAAGGAAAATTTGAAAACTATGTTGTTGTGAATCCTAAAATTATTAGTCATTCAGAAGAACGTATTGCAGCTGATGCTGGTGAAGGATGCCTAAGTGTTAACAGAGAAGTTGAAGGACATGTGCCTAGATTTGCTCGTGTTACTGTAACAGGATTAGATCTAGATGGTAATCAAATTAAAATAAGGGCTAGAGAAGAACTATCTATAGCGTTTCAGCATGAGATTGACCACTTAGATGGTATACTATTTTTTGATAGAATTAATAAAAAGAAACCATTCTTTAATGAAAAAGAAATTAGATTATTATAGGAGAAAATATGAAAACTAAATATAAAATTGTCTTTTTAATATTTACAGCTTGTCTTTTTTCAATAGCAATTTATTATTTATCTGAAAAAGCTCAACCTGTAAGTTATGTAAATGATATAATTAAAACTCAAAACACAATAGATAAAACCGAATTAAAAGATACAAATTATACTATTGATGATCCAAAAATAATATTAGACCCTTATGGAATATCTCCCCTAACGGCTTTAGTTATTTTTGAAACAAAAGATTTAACAACTCCTAGTATAAGTGTTATAGGAGACACAAAAGAAACAACTTTTAATTTTACATTTAAACCTGGGAAAGTACATTATCTTCCTATTTATGGATTATATCCAGATAGAGAAAATAAAGTTATGCTTTCTGTAAATGGTAATTTAAAAGAATTAACAATTAAAACAAATCCTCTTCCAAAAGATTTCAAAAAAGCAACATCCGTTAGTGCTAATAAGTCTAAATTAGATGGAAATGAACTTTACTTTGTTACACCTTCTAGTTTAGGTTATACAAGTGCATTTGATATAAATGGTGATGTTAGATGGTATCTAAATGACTTCTTTATATGGGATATAAATAGACTTAATAATGGTAATTTAATGCTTAGTACTAATAGACTTATTAATCCTCCATACTATATGACAGGTTTAATTGAAATGGATTTACTAGGTAAAATATATTATGAATATTCAATTCCAGGAGGTTACCATCATGACTACTTTGAACTTGAAGATGGTAATTTAATAGTAGCAAGTAATAATTTTGAAAATGGAACTGTTGAAGATTATATCGTAGAAATAGATAGAGAAACAGGAAAAGTTGTAAAAAATATAGATTTAACTAAAATACTACCAAAAGGACAAGGAAAAAATGAAAACTATACAAACGATTATGATTGGTTTCATAATAATTCAGTATGGTTTGATTCAAAAACAGACTCATTAACAGTATCAGGAAGACACATGGACGCTGTTGTTAATATTGACTATGAATCACTTGAAATAAATTGGATAGTTGGTGACAAAACTAACTGGGATAAAAAGTATCATAAATATTTCTTTAATCCTACTAATGAGAACTTTATCTGGCAATATGCTCAACATGCTGCTATGATTCTTCCAAATGGAAATTTATTTTTATTTGATAATGGTAATAATAAAAGCAAAATAAAGAAAAATAATCTACCCGCTAAAGACAATTATAGTAGAGGGGTAATATATAAATTAAATACTTCTAATATGACTATAACAGAAGTTTATCAGTTTGGTAAAGAATTAGGAAGTGATTTCTATTCGCCTTATATATCTGATGTAGATTATATTGGAGAAAATCATTATTTAATTCATTCAGGTGGTATATCTTATAAAGATAATATGATAAATAATCAACCTGCAGGATTAACAAAAAATGACAAAAAACTAAGTACTACAGTTGAAGTAAAAGATGGAAATCAAATATTTAAACTTAATCTACCTACTAATACTTATAGAGTAGAAAAGATGGCTCTTTATTCAAACAGTACATATCAACCAAAAGAAGGTATCAAATTAGGAAACTTAGGAGTCACAAAAACAGACAAAAATAAAAACCTTTTACTATTCAATAAAAATGGTAAAAAAGTAGTTGATAAATATAATCTAAAATTTAAAAAAGAATCAGATAGACTTGTAGTTAGTGGAAAATTTAAAAAATCAGATGAAGTTACAATTATTTTAGATAATGTCTTTAGAAATAAGACTTATAATTTAGTAATTTCAAAAAAACCATACACTGCAATGTGTGTTGATGTCTTTAATAAAGAAGAAGAAAAAAATGGAATCAATGTTACTAAATATATAAATGATGAAGGATTAAGCGGTAAATATTATATTTACATGGATATAAATGGAACTGTTTATGATTTTGATAAATATATAGAATTTTAAAAGAAAAAAGAGAAAATTAAATTTCTCTTTTATTTTTGTATCATATTTAATAAATTAATCTTAAACATATCTTTATCAGAATGTTGTTTTGAAACCATTACACCTTTATAAGTAACTAACTCAGATTGATGTCCTTCTGTAAGGATATCTTCTGGTGTAAGTTTATCTAGCATTACTATTTTTTCCGTTTCATAAACTACATAATGTAATTTAATATCCCCATGTACTTTAGAAAACATAGCATCAGTTGGAAGTTTCAATTCATAAGTTGTTGTACCTTGTGCTTGGTTAGTTGAAATAACTTGACCTAAGAAATTTCCTTCTTTAAGTGCTGGATAAAAATCAAAATAAAGTTTTTTATATGCAAGCATATTATATTTCTTTAACGATCTCTCTAGTTTTTTAAATTCGTTTTCGTTTACATACTCAAACAAATAAGCCTCTTTCATTAAAATAACCCCCTCTTATTCACATGGTTGATTTATAATAACATAATATTTTTTTTATGTCAAATTGAGTTCTACTACGGTACATCCAAGATTTCTATAGACATACCCATATTCTTTAACCAATTTATTCTTTTTTAATGTATCCTCAGTTACGCTTCTTATAACGCCTCCACTTATACCGTGCACAATGGCAAAGAAACGATTTCTAAGTTTATAGTTTTCATTAATGAAGTCATTAATCTTAACCCTTGCAATATCCCCTATTTCTCCATGTAAGTCTAAAATAGGAAGATTGTCTGGGTTTAATAAACCACTTCTATAATCACTTAAATTCTTCATACTTAACTTCTACTTCTTTTAATTCAGGGATAGAAAATCTTCCACCAATTTTTAAAACTGATAAAGCCCCAGCAATATTTGAATATTTTAAGGATTTCTCAAGTTCAAAATGAGAAGCTAAACAGTAAGCAAGTGTTCCATGAAAAATGTCTCCTGCTCCTGTTGTGTCAATAGGTTTAACTTTAATTGAAGGCATTATTTTAATAGCACCATTCATAGAGTAAACACAGCCTTTTTCTTCAAGAGTAATAATAATATTATTACTAAACTTTTCTTTTAATATATTATAAGCTTCTACTATTGTATTAGTATAAGTATAATTTATTTTTAATCCAGATATTTCTTCTGCAAATGTTTTAGAGCAAGCAACATAATCAACTAATTTACATAATTCAATTATTTCATCAGTTGGTCTTCCTGCATCAATTATTGAAATAGCATTTCTATATTTTTCAATAATTTTTTTACTTACTTCAGGTTCATGACCATCTATAAGAATTATGTCTGGTTCAAAGTCTAATTCAATATCTTTCATTTTATCTGATGAAGGTAAACAAGCAAAAACTGTCCTACTTCCATTTTCTTGATTAGCTAGAATAAAAGCAGAAGTTGTTTTTTGTTCATCATTTAATTGTAAGTATTTTGTATTAACTCCAACTGTATCAAATTCTTCTTTTATTCTATTACCATAAAGATCATTTCCTACTACACCTGCAAAATATGTTTTCATACCCCATTTGGCAAGTAAATACGCTGCATTACTAGCGGGTCCTCCACCACACTCAACTCTATTATCTATTCGATATTTTATGTTTTCTGTAGGAAATGAAGGTACTTTAATTGTTATATCATAAGCTGCATGTCCTATACATAATATATTCATAATATTCCTTCTTTCTATAAACAACCTGTTGTATCTGTTGAATAATTATAAGAATAACTTTTTGATGTATCGATATACTTTATAACTATTTTGCCATTCATAACAGAGTCATCTCTTGGGTCTACAATTTTTGTATTTTCAAGGTAACCTTGTTCTTTTAGAACTTTTAGGCAAACATTTGTAGTTACATTTGGGTCATTTGTAATTAGTTCTGAGTTTTCAGTTGAATATTTTTTCCCAGCAGAATATATTTCTTCTAACTGTGTATTATATATTTTAATCTTACTTCTCTTAACTATTCCTTCAACAACAGGAACAGCTATAAGCCCAATAATTGCAATCAAAGAAATTACTGCAATTAATTCTACAAGAGTAAATCCGTTTTTTTTCATGCTCTCACCTATTATAATTGTACCACAAAAAAGAAATAGTATAAAGACTATTTCTATTGTTTCCAAATTATTTTAGAATCTGTAAAATTTTCATTGTTTGAAAATGGTGTTCTATATAAAGAGAACTCAGTAGTATCCTTTTTAGAATTAATAATTATTGATTTTAATAGATTATTTGAGAAGCAATTATTAGAAAGTATTCTTACATTTGTTGGTATTTCTATTCTTTCTATTTTGTTATAAGCAAATGCTTCTTCTCCAATTCTTTCTAATTTATTAGGTAATGTTACTTGTGCAATATTGTTATCTCTAAAAGTTTTATATCCGATGGTTTCAATATTGTCTGGTAGTGACAGTTTGTAAATATTAAGATATCCTGTATTTCCAAAGGCAGAATCACCAATTGATTGAAGTAATGAATTATTACTTAAATCAAGATAATCCATATTAACAGTTGTTCCTGTTGTTTTATTAAAGGCATTATTTAATATTTCATCTAAATATAATGCTTTTGAAAAGTCTACCTTTCTAGCATTGACTAAATATTGTTTTGCACTACTTGTTGGATTTTCTATTTTTCTTACTTTTATTCCATTTATGGTTGTTGGTATTTCTATATCTTGTTTAACACACGCTGGTGTGTCATTGTTATATCCTGTTATAGTCCCGTTTGAAAACATAAAACAGTTTGTTACATCATTTGTTTCTATCGCTTTATAAAAATAATAATATGTATAAGTATATTTGGTAGGATTATATTTTATATAAATTGATCCTGAAAATGGTTTTTTTGTTTCAGGGTCTATATAATTTTCATCATTCAAAAATTCTGAACTTTTTAGAATATTTACAGGTAATAAAAACTCGTTGTCAGTGTCAAAATTGATTTTTTCTGGGTATTTAGTCACATATTTTTTAGTTGCAGATATAATTTCTTTTATACTTGCGTCTTTTGTTTTCTTTTTTGAACTTTCTAGAATTGATTCCATAACGGGTACTGTTATTAAAGCAACAAACGCTAGTAATGTTAAAACTGCTAAAAGTTCTATTAAAGTAAATCCATTTTTTTTCATTTTATACCTCTTTTACTATATATATAGTATAACATAAAAATACTTAATTTCTTAAGTATTCTTTATAGTTTTCCATAATATTATGAATTTCTTTTGGACTCATAAATATAACTACGGCATCTTTATATTGTTTTAATTGTTCCCATGTATCATCAGTTATTAAATGTCCATTATCTAATTTATCAATTATATTTTTTGATGTTATATTAGGATAATCTTCTTGTTTTTCTCTTGCTGGGAAAATATTTAAAACATAGCTTGCGTCTGCTTTATTTAAAACTTTTACTAAATCTTCTGTAAATTCTTCAGTTCTAGAAAAAGTATGTGGTTGAAAGACTGCAATTATTTTTTTGTTGGGATATTTTTGTTGAGCGGCTTTTATGGTTACTTTTACTTCACCTGGATGATGGGCATAATCATCAATTATAATTGTATCATTAATTTTTTCTTCATTGAATCTTCTGCTTGCGCCTTTAAAACTTTTTAAATTCTTACAAACTTCTCTTGCATCATATCTTTCATAATAACATACTCCAATAACTGCTAATGTGTTTAAAACCATGTGTTTTCCAAATATTGGAAGTTCGAAATGTCCATAGTAGTTATCTTCAACGAAAACATCAAAATTTGTTCCTTCACTTGTATATTCAACATTCTTAGCAACGATATCATTATCGTCTCCTATCCCGTAGAAGAATAGTGGTTTATTAACATCTAACATTCTAGTATATGGGTCATCACCACATGCAATTATCATCTTTTCTGCTTTGTTAGCGTATTCTTGATATGCGTCTATTACATCTTGCATATCTTTAAAATAATCAACATGGTCTAAATCAATGTTTGTTATTATGGCATAATCTGGTTCGTAAACAAGGAAATGACGACAATATTCACATGCTTCAATTACAAACTTTTTAACGTCTTTGCTAGCGTGTCCATGACCGTCTCCAATTAAATAGTTACAGCCAGAGATATTACCTAGTACATGAGCCATTAAAGAAGTTGTAGTGGTTTTTCCATGGCAACCTGCTACTGTAATTAAATCAAACATATTTGCAAGTTTTCCAAGCATTTGATTATATTCATATATTTTTAAATCTAATTTATTTGCTTTTACAATTTCTTTATGGTCTTCTTTTATAGCGGTACTTCTAACAATGATTGTTGATTCATCAATTTCATTATTATCGTCTGTATAAATTTTAATTCCTCTTTCAATTAATTTGTCTTCGGTAAAGGCATGTTCTTTCATGTCGTCATAACCAACTACTGTATAACCTAAGTCATTAAGTATGAGTGCAAGAGCACTCATTCCAGCACCTTTTATCCCAATTAAATAGTATTTCATATTTATCCTTCTTTCTAAATATCCCTTTTAAACTTTTATAAATATAATACTAAAACAATTTTATTAATTACTTTAATACTCTAATAAAATTATATCAAATATTATAATTATAAACAACAATATATCATGAAAAAATAGTTAAAAAACTATTTATCTATACAATATCCATCTCCGGTGTTTTGTCCATTCATGTATATTCGGTTGACTATCTTACAAGATGATTTAGTTAGTGCATCTTCTAAAGAACCTCCACCCACTTTAATGATTCCAAAAACAGCTACACTTGTTAAAAGAAACATCATAAAATATTCTGGTATGTTTTTTGTTATATCTTTCATTTTTAGTCTCCCTTTATTAATATTTTGTCAAAAAAATCATCATTAACTTAATTTAATTATATCAAATAATAAGTTTCAAGTCTATAAATATTAAAAAAAAATAGGATTCCTAAGAATCTCTATATTTTTATTCTTTAAATTCAAATTCAAAATCTAAAATTCTAACGTTGTCTCCTTCGTTAGCACCTAGTTTTCTTAATTTTTCATCTATTCCCATTTTTCGTAATTTATTTGCAAATCTAATTGCTGCTTCATCTGTTGTAAATCTAGTCATCTTTAATAGTTTTTCAGGTTCATTTCCTCTTATAACCCATTCGTTGCCTTCGTGTGTTATTGTAAAAGGTTGTTCTCTTTCAAATTTATAAAGTACATGACTTTCAACTTCATCTTCTTCGTATAATGGAAGTTTTTCGATAGTGTCAAGCATATCTGCTAATTTCATTAAGACTATATCTAGTCCTTCGTTTGACATTGCACTAACTGGATATATTTCAATATCTTTAACTTTTTCTTTGAATTTTTTAAGGTTTTCTTCTGAACCTTCAACATCCATTTTATTAGCAATTATAATTTGAGGTTTTTGCATCATTTTTTTGCTAAAACTTTCTAATTCATTATTAATTGTTTTGTAGTCTTCGTAAGGATCTCTTCCTTCCCAAGCTGACATATCAATAACGTGTGCTAATATTCTTGTTCTTTCAATGTGTCTTAAGAATTTAATACCTAAGCCTCCACCAAGGGATGCTCCTTCAATAAGTCCTGGCATATCTGCTACTACAAATGTTCTATTATCTTTAGTTTTAACAACTCCTAAATTTGGACTTAGAGTTGTAAAATGATATGCTGCTATTTTTGCTTTTGAAGCACTTATTTTAGATATAAGAGTTGACTTTCCAACTGAAGGCATTCCAACTAATCCTACATCTGCTAAAAGTTTTAATTCTACTTTTACTTTTCTAACCTCACCTGGTTCTCCATTTTCTGCAAATGAAGGAGCAGGGTTTGCTTTTGTAGCGAAGGCCATATTTCCTCTTCCTCCACGTCCACCATAAGCAACTATTACTTCATCATCTTTTGTGACTAAATCTGCAATAATTAAACCTGTTTCTACATCAGTAATAACAGTACCTAATGGAACGGCAACAGTGACGTCATTTGCATTCGCACCATGACATCCTTTGCCTTCTCCGTTAACTCCTTTATTACCTTTTATTATTTTCTTGTAACGTAAATCAAGTAATGTGTTTAATCCTTCATTAACTACAAATTTAATGTTTGATCCTTTACCACCATTACCACCGAATGGTCCACCCATTTCAACGTACTTCTCACGTCTAAAGGCCATACATCCATTTCCACCATCACCAGCTACTAGTTCAAGTGTTACCTCATCAACGAACATAAAAAACACCTCTCTTTTCTAAAAATATTATACTAGAAAGAGAGGCTTTATACAAGTGTTTTCGTTACTATTTGTGTAGAAGATACTATTAATTTAATGAAATATCACTATTCATTTTTTAAGAATGGTAATAAATGCATAAATATCTAAAACTAATTAAAAATTTTAGAATCTCTAAAAACTTTTACAGTTAGTAATTTACTTTAAAAATCCAATAAAAATATATACTAAAATGACTGAAATAATAAAATAAATAAAGTATAAATAGTATTTAGCAATAATAAATTCTTTACCACGAACTACATGTCCAATATTGTAACAATTCTTTTCTAAATAATTAATTACATTATAATCATCAATTAAAGTTGGTTCAATTTCATGGTTGTATTTTTTAATTTTAAGGTGTAATTTAAATTTGTCGGTTCTTCCTGTTATTTTCCAACTTTCTAAATCGTTCCATTTTACAAGTTTTGTTTCATATTTTGAACTTTTTAGTGCTTTTCTCATTTTAGTTTGTTCAAGATAGTTATATTCTCTTTTATTAATTTGTTTTTTTTCTAATTTTTTTAATAATTCATAATCAGGTTTATAAGTTTTTAAATAATTTAGGTATTCTTTATTAAATAATAATCCTTCTTCAGTGACTAAAAAATTTTTATAATTTTCCATGATATCCTCCTAATTAAAAAATGTTTGTTGCAATTAATTATTTAAAGTAACCATTTTGAACCATTTTAGTTTCATTAACGACAATAAAAGCTGAGTCATCTAGATCTTTTATTAACATTTTAAGGTGTTTTAACCTTTTTTTGTTTATTTCCATAAATAGCATGTATTTTGGTTGGTCTTCTTCTTGTCCTTTAACGTCAATTACACTTACTGCATAACCTGCTTTTCTTATTGAATTAACTATTTCATCATCGTCATTATTCAGTATAATTTGAAGAGTTAAATTACCACTGACAAATTTGTCTGATAAGAAACTTCCTACTAATGTTCCTACTGCATATCCTCCAGCATAAGCAAATGCTATCCATAAACTTTTTTCTGATGTGTTTAAAGCTTCTCTTACGACTAGAAACCATATTGAAACTTCCATGAAGCCGATCATTGCTGCTAAGCGTGCTCTTCCTTTGATAGTTACTATGAATCTAACTGTACCTAGAGAAACATCTAATATTCTTGAAAAGAATACTTTTAAACATAATGCTATTAAATTCATTTATGTCCCCCCATTCTAATTTATAAGTGTCATACTTATCTATTCAACATTATAACTTTTTATCAAAAAAAATACAACTATAAGTTGTATTAATTATTAGTTTTTTCTGGATAAACGCTAACTTGCTTTTTATCTCTACCAACACGTTCAAATTTTACGAATCCTGGTATTTTTGCATAAACTGTATCATCTGATCCAATCCCTACATTAACACCTGGGTAAATTTTAGTTCCACGTTGACGATATAAAATTGATCCACCTGTAACGAATTCTCCGTCAGCTGCTTTAGCTCCTAATCTTTTTGATTCAGAGTCACGACCATTTTTTGTTGATCCTTGTCCTTTTTTATGAGCGAATAATTGAATATTTAACTTCATTAAATTCATCATTTTAGTGTCACCTCCCTAAATATTAATTTTTATATTTTTTTTATAAGTTTCACTTAATTCTATTAATAAATCTATCATATTATTAAGTAAAATATCCGTTACGCTATCTTGCGCATTTACTAGTATTTCAAGTACATCATCATTATGATAAGTTATTGCTTTACTATTTAATTTTAGTATTGCGTTAACACTTGTTATTACTATACTAGATACAGAAGCACAAACAATATCTTTTCCATACACGTCATAACCTGCATGACCTTTGATTATTATTTGTTCTACTTTATCGTTAGTTTTTTTAACATTAATAGTTATCATTATTTTACTGTAGTAATTTCTACTTTTGTATATGGTTGACGATGACCTTGGGTTTTACGATACTTTTTCTTTGGGTTGTATTTGTAAACTTTTATTTTTTTGTTTTTACCATGTTTAACAACTGTTCCAACTACTTTAGCACCACTAACATATGGACGTCCTACGACACCATCTGCCATTAAAACTTTGTCAAAAACAACTTCAGCTCCTGCTTCAGCGTCTAGTTTTTCAACATAGATTACTGAACCTTTTTCAACTAAAACTTGTTTTCCTCCTGTTTCGATTATAGCTTTCATATTATCCTCCTAACATTCTCTCAGACTCGCCTTTAAGGTACGTATTCGTTTTTTAACCTCTTCAGTGCGGTTGTAGAGTAAAAGGCTCTACACAATTAAAGATTTTATCATAAAAGCCTTGATTTGTCAAACATTAAAGCAATAATTTCTTCTTCATTTATAATTCTTTTATTAGTAATAAATATATTTTTAACAAATTTTTTAATTTTTGTGACTTTTAGAGTCTTTATAGCATGCTTTTTAGTATATTTTATTCCATATAAGTATCTTTCAAATAAAAACTTATTTAAATAGAATTTTATGTTTTTAATATATTCTATATTTTTCCAAAAATATATTATTGTAATTAATATGATAGTTAAAGTAGGTTTTAGAAGTAAGACAATTGTTATAATAGATATATAGAAACTTATTAAGTAAGAAGTTTTATAAGAAAAGATAAGTTCAAGAATCATGTTGATTAATTTTGAACCGTCTAATGGGATAATAGGTAGAAGGTTAAAAAGTAATATAATTAGATTAATTCTATTTATATATGAATCATTAATAAAAAGAAATAAAAAGATTTGAAAAACAGGTCCCATTATGGTTAGAAGAAAATCTTTAATAAATGATTCATTTATTTTTTTGTTAAAAACTGTCATTAAACCAAATGGAACGATTACTATTTTTTCTATTTTAAAACCACAAATAATTCCAGTTATTATATGACCTAATTCATGAAAGATAGTAATTAAAGTAATTATTATGAAGGTTTTGAAGTTACCTGTAAGGATTGTTATTATAAATATAACATAAAAGAATATATTAACCTTTAATATATTCTTCATAGTTAAGTATTTTTCCTTCTTTTTTATATACTAAATAGAGGTTTGTGCTTAAGGTATCTCCAATTGTTTTTCCTTTTTCAATGTAGTCATATAGTTTAACTGAAATAGTATTTAAGTTTCCATACATTAAGTCAATTCCATCAACTTGTTGAATTATAATGGTATTTCCATAGTTTTCTTTTTCTCCTATGAAAACTACTAATCCAGAGGTTGCTGCTGGGACAAGATAATTTTCTTTAACGTTTAATTTTACTCCATCTAGATATTTTTCTTTGTTAGTGTATTCTAGTTTTTCATTGAATACTGTTTTTGTTGTTGCTTTTAATGGAATAACATCTCCTAGAAAACTTTTATATACTTCGTTAATACTTGCAAAATTTATGTTTGATTCATAAAACTTTTTAAATATATTGTCTTTTAATTTTGGGTTTTGTTTTAATACTATCATAGTAGATAAAATAGTTATTATTAAAATCATTATTTTATCTGTATGATTTTTCTTTTTCTTTTTTCTTTTATAAGTATATATATCATCCATTAAATTATCACCTAAACCATTTTATGCGCTTTATTATAATGTATGATAAATAATTAAATATAGTAAAAATTAGTAATGATTTTAAAAGAACTATTAAATTAAAACTTATATAAGCGTAACTTAATAAGATTAAATAGGTAAGTATTTTATAGGTTAATAATCTTAGTATATAATGATACTTATACATGTAACTTATTATTAAAAACACGCTAGCGTTAAGACCTGGAAATGTGCTAAAAATTATATCATATATTAAGCCTATTAAAAAGGCTTTTAGGTGTTCATTTTTTAGGGTTAGTAGAATTGTTTTGCTGTCTATAAATGAAGAACATACTAAGTCTATAAAGAAGTTAATCATTATATCTATCAAGTACTGCTACATAATGAAAATTTTTAATGTCTACTGATGAATCAATTTTAACAATATATGAAAGGTCAAAATTATCTTTTGATATTCTTACTACTTTCCCTATTTTAACACCGTTTGGATAAATATTACCTAAGCCTGTAGTAGTTACTATGTCTCCTTCTTTTACTACTTCATCAGCTTCTACTAGAAATGAATTTGTTTTTATATCATATCCTGATAATATTCCAAAAGTTTTTTCATTTATTAAAACAGATATTTTATTATAAATGTCTGAACTTGTAATAAGTTTTACTTGACTAGTGTTTTTTGTTACTTTTAATGTTTTACCAATAAGCCCTTCTCCTGTAACAACTGCTTGATCCTTTTTAATACCATTTTTAGAGCCTTTATCAATTGTTACTATATTATAGTAATCTTTAATACTTCTTTCAATAACGGTAGCGTTTGTGAGTTTATAGGTGCTTGTTATTGTGTTTAATTTTAATAGTTCCTTTAATTCTTTAATTTCACTTTTCAAGGCTTTTTCATTGTTTATTTTTACTTTTTTATTTATTGTAAAAATACGGTTTACGGAAAGGGCTGTATTTCTTATGGTTGACTCTATAAATAATAGTTTTCTAGAATCATTTATTGTAAAATTCAAAATAACAATTATAAAAATTACAAATAATATTTTCTTTATCATTTTATATCACCATTTTCATATAAACTATAATATCCTGTTTTTGAAATTATTATATGATCTACTATTGAAATATTAAAAAGATTTCCTAGTTCTATTAATTTATTAGTTAAATTAATGTCTTCTTTACTAGGAAGTACATTACCACTTGGATGATTATGGATACATATAATTCCTGTTGCATCACATAAATAAGCCTCTTTAAAAACCTCTCTTGGTGTTACCATGCTATAATCGATTGTTCCAATAAAAAGTAATTTTTCTTTTACTATTTTTTTTGCATTATCAAGGTAAATACAGTAAAAATGTTCTTGTTTTTTATTTCCTAAAGTTTGTTTATAGTATTCATAAATTATTTCTGGATTAGTAAATTTAATATTATTTATACTTATAATTTTTGTATTTATTCTTTTGCCTAATTCAATACATGCTAGAAGTTCGGTTGCTTTAACAGGACCTATACCTTCTATTTCTAATAGTTTATTATAACTTATATTGTTTAAGTTTTTTATATCTCCTAGATTTATTAATAATTCACTACTTATCATTTTAGCATTTTTATTTTTTGTTCCTGTTTTTAATATTATAGAAATTAGTTCTTCATTAGAAAGATTTTCTCTACCAACTTCTATAAGTCTTTCTCTTGGTCTATCTAATAAAGGGATGTCTTTAATTCTTGCCATCTAAGCACCTCTTTTCATATTCAACAAGAACGTTTTCCATGATTGCTGCTATTATTTTGTTATCAGTTGCACTATTTAATAAATTGTCATATTGATCAAGAATAACTATAAAATCTTTGTTGTCGACTGAAAGTTCCTGTACATATATATCATATCCTAAAGATTTATAATATCCTTTTATTTTTTCTAAATTGTTTGAGTCTTTTGTAATTCCAATATATGCGTAATACTTGTCTTCGGTTGTAGAATAAATATAATAACCAAATTTAGCAAGGTTTTCTTTCATGGCGTCTATTGTTGAATATACGCCTTGTCTTATAAAATATAGTTTTGTTTGGTTTTTAAAAACACTTGTTATGTTAGCTTGATATTTATATTGGTTGAACATAAATTTTGATGCTAGAAATCCAACTATTAATGAGCATATTACTGGACCTAAATATTTTTTCATTTTATCACCATTAATATTATTTCATATATTTGTTGCACTTTTTGTCGAAAAAAGAGAGCAAAAGAAAAAAACCTAAATTAGGTTTTCAAATCCACTTCTTTTAAATAACTTTTCTAATTCGTAAGATGAATAAAAAATAATTGTTGGTCTTCCATGAGGACAGTTAAATGGATTAGAGCATTTTTTTAAATCGTTTATTAAATGTTCCATTTCAGGAATAGTTATACATGTATTAGCTTTAATACTCATTTTACAGGCTACTAGTGTGGCTAGTTTATCATTAAATTTTATTATAGAAAAGTTTTTTTCTGAAATTATAATAAGTTCTAGAATTTTTTTTATGGTATTAATTTCATTTCCAATAGGTAACCATGTTGGATGATATTTTATTATAACTGAATTAATTCCAAATTCTTCAATACCAATATTTAAACCTTTAATAAATTCTAAGTTTTCTTTTAAAATAATGAATTCATCACTAGTATACTCTATTGTTAATGGTATTAATAAGTTTGTAAATTTATTTTTTGGATGTCCTAAACTTTCTTTTATAATTTCATAGTTAATTCTTTCTTTTGCAGCATGTTGGTCAATTAAATACATACCTAATTCATTTTGACAAATTATGTATGTGCCATGAACTAATCCTACAGGATACATTTCTGGAAGTCTTTTTTCTTCTTCTTTATATTCTAAAATTTCTTCATTAACAAAAAGTGGTAACTCTTTTTCTCTTTCTAAATCAAATGTAAATTGTTGTTTTGGTATATTCGTTTCAGGTGATGATTCAATTTTTGGAATTAAGTTTTTCTTACCTATAGTATCTTTTATAGTAACACTCAATAATTCTGTAAGTTTTTCCATTTTTGAAAATTTTATATCCATTTTGGTTGGATGAATATTAACGTCAATCAAACTTGGGTCTACTTCGATATATAGGACTACTATAGGATACCTTGTATCAGGTTTATAGGTGTGATAACTATCGTTTATTATTTGGTTTAAGAAGGTATTTCTAACTACTCGATTATTTACTAGAGTTACCATGTGATTTCTATTGCTCCTGTTTATTTCTGGGAAACTAATATAACCTTTTATAAGATAATCTTCGTTTGACCCTTCAATTTTAAACATTTTTCTTGCTACTTCTACTCCGTATATATCTTTGATTGTTTTTAATAATTCTTTTCTTCCATCTGTTTTTAAAATAATATTATCGTTATTTATTAAAGTAAACATTATTTCAGGATGTGATAAAGAGATTTTATTCATATATTCTGTAACATTTGCTAATTCTGTATATAAACTTTTAATATATTTAAGTCTAGCAGGAGTATTATAAAACAAGTCTTTTACTTCAATAATTGTGCCTACTCTTGCATCGCCTTTTTTAACTTCTTTTACTCTTCCTGATTCCATTTCTACTATTATTCCAATATCATCGGTACATGTTTTTAATGTTATTTTAGAAACACTAGCAATACTAGGTAATGCTTCGCCACGGAACCCTAGAGTATTAATTCTATAAAGATCATCTTCATTTTTTATTTTACTAGTAGCGTGCCTTTGAAATGCATTTATGGCATCACTTTCATCCATTCCTATTCCATCATCAACTACTCTAATTAATCTAGTTCCTGCCTCTATTAATTCTACTTTAATTGATTTAGATCCAGCATCTATACTATTTTCTACTAATTCTTTAACAACTGAGGAGCACTTTTCAACTACTTCTCCCGCTGCTATTTTATTGGCTAAAATTTCATCCATTATTTGTATTTTTCCCATATTTATCACCTTTTTTAGATTATATCATAAAAAAACTATTATTTGTTAATAGTTTTTAAGAAACTCATGTAGACTAACAGCTATGCTCTTTGGAAGTGTCTCTTCTAGTTCTTCAATAGTAAGTTCTTTTAATTTATTAATTGTTTTATATTTTTTTAATAATTCTATTTTTCTTTTTTCTCCAATTCCTGATGCGTTTTCTAAAATGCTTTCAAGGGCACCTTTGCTTCTTAATTGTTTATGATATGCAATGGTGAAGTTATGCACTTCGTCTTGCATTCTTTCTAAATAGTGAAATAGATTACTTCTTTTATTTATAGGAATTTCTTTTCCTTCTTTAAGTAGGGCACTAGTAGAGTGTTTAATATCCTTTTTAAGGCTTACTACAGGGATACTTAAACCTAGTGACTCAATTACATCAAGTGCAACGTTTAATTGCCCTATCCCGCCATCTACTATGATTAAATCAGGCTTTTTTAAGTTTTCATTAAGTACTTTAAAATATCTTCTATAAATGACTTCTCTCATTGTTTGATAATCATCATTAATTTCTACACTTACTTTATATTTTCTATAATCATTTTTACTAGGAACACCATCTACAAATACTACCATGCCAGAAACACTATAAGTTCCAAAAAGATGAGCGTTATCAAATATTTCTATTCTGTCTAGTCTTTTTAATTCCAATAAATTTTTAAGTTCTTCATTAGCACAGATAGTTTTAGATTCATCTCTTTTTATAAGTTCAAATTTATTTTCTAAACTTATTTTAGCATTTTCTGAAGCCATATCCAATATTGATTTCTTTACTCCTCTTTGAGGAGTTAAAACACGCAAATTCAAGTATTCTTCTAAAACTTTAGAATTTACAATTGATGGTACTAGAATTTCTTTTGGAGGTAATATATTTTTTTCATAAAATTTAGCAATATATCTTGAAAGTTCTTCAGAAGAATTGTCAATCATCGGAAATATTTTAGAAACTCTTTCAAGAATCTTTCCACCTCTTATAAAGAATACTTGTATACTTAAATATCCTTTATTTTCGTAGTATCCAAAAATATCACGATCAATAAAATCTGATGTTTCAACTTTTTGACGAGTTAAAACATATTCGATATAGTCAAGCATCTCTTTAAGTTCTTTTGCTTTTTCAAAATTAAGTTTATCACTTTCAGATTTCATTTCTTCTTTTAGTTTTTTTGTTACTATTTCATCATTTCCTTTTAAGAATGATAATATTTCATTAGTCATTTCTTCAACTTTTTGTTTTTCTACTTCTATAGAACAATAACCTAAACATTGTCCTATATGATAATATAAACAAGGCTTTTTATTAAATGTAGTACATTTTCTTAAAGGATAAATGCGATTTAAAAGATTTACGGTTGTTCTTGCAGCTGTTACATTTGGATAGGGTCCAAACATTTTATTTTTATTATTCTTTTTCCTGTTTAAATTTCTTACGACATTAAGTCTAGGATAAGTACCCGTTGTTAATTCAATATAAGGATAACTTTTATCATCTCTTAAAAGGATGTTATATTTTGGATCATATTTTTTTATTAGATTTAATTCTAAAACTAGAGATTCTGTTTCTGAATCAACTACTATATATTCAAAATCTTTAATTTCACTAACTAGTTTTAGAGTTTTACCAGTATGGTTTCCTCTAAAATAAGAAGCTAGTCTATTTTTTAAGTTTTTAGCTTTTCCAACATAGATTATAATTCCGTCTTCGTTTTTCATTTGATAACATCCTGGTTTATCTGGTACTAAGGAAAGTTTCTTCTTAATATAATCCATTTTTAACACCTCACTAAAAATATTATACTTAAAATTAGAAATATTGCAAATATTACTTTAGATATTTTAGAAATTGTTATAATTTTATTTGTTTTTGGTGTTGTTTTTTTGTAGTCCCCTGTTTTTTCTAATTTTAAAGCAATCATTTTAAATTGTTTTAAGTCTCTTTTAGAAATTATTGTAAATGATGTTGTATCTCCTAAGTCTACATAACTAATATCATTTGGAAGTTTTAAAATAAATAAACTCATTACTATGTCTCCAACTGACCCTGCTATATTAATTATTGACAAAAAAGTTAAAAAATATAAATTAAAAATGATACCAATAAAATATGTAAATAACCCAATAATGAATAAGGGAAGCAAGAGAGCAACCATTATTCCTTTTTTTGATATTCGTTCTTTACACATGCAGTAAAATATTCCTTTTTCTAGTTCAACACCGTAATTAATATTCTTGGGGTTTGCATAAATCATGAATCCTAAGCCATGAATAAATTCATGAAGTATAAACCAAAATACTACCAGTATTAAACTTATGAAAGTAAAGTTGATTGGTTTATAATTAATTATAAATAAAGGTATAAATATTATTATGCATAATATGTTAAGAGAAACTGGATTTAGTTTATAAGTGTAATATTTTTCTTTCATTTTAAATAAAAAATAAAACTATATTGTTTTACTTTTCTTCCTTCTTCCTATTGATATTAAAGCCATAATTAGAACTGTTCCCTCTGTTAAAACTCCTGCATAACTTCCTGCTAAGATATTATAAAGGCACCATGATGATGCATTGATGACGTTTCCTACAAGTACTTTACTTTTATTCTTAGTCATAAGATGGGTATAAATAATTGAACCTATTATAGGCAATACGGAATACCACTCATCAAAGAATATTATTCCTGAAACAATAAAAACTATATAAAATATTTTTGATAATAGTTTTTGATTTTTAAATTTGTGGAATAATACATTACGTACCATTATAATTAAGCTTGTAACAGCTCCAGACATTGCATCTAGAAAGGCATAATGTATTAGAAAAAAGAAACTTGCGACGATTTGATTTGCAATTATATCATCCTTTTTCTTTTTGAATAAACTAGTCGCTAAATAGTAAAAGCCAATCAGACAGATAAATTGTACTAATAAGTCATATTTTAAATTACATGTCATTTCTATCACCTTGCTTAATTATACCACAGTTTTAACAGTTTCGTGTTATAATTTATTATAGGTGATGAGAAAATGTATACTATAAAAGAAAATATTAAAAACACATTAATAATTAATAAATCACGTTTTATTACTCATTTAATAAAGGTTTATAGTGTGAGTGAATGTTTAGATAATTTAAATTCATTAAAAGAAGAATATAAGGACGCTAATCACTACTGTTATGCTTATATTATTAATGGAATAAAAAGATTTAATGATGATGGTGAACCAAGTGGAACTGCTGGATTACCTATTTTAAATGTTTTAGAGAGTAGTGATTTAAATTTTGTTTTATGTGTAGTTATTAGGTATTTTGGAGGTATTAAACTTGGGGCTGGTGGTCTTGTTAGGGCTTACCGAAAAAGTACAACAAACAGTCTAATAATAAGTCAAAAACTAGAACTCGTTAAGGGTAAAAAAATTAGTATTACATTTAAATATGATAATGTAAAAGTAGTTGATAAAGTTTTAGAAAAAGTTAAAATCTTAGAGAAAATATTTAATGAAACAATTAAATACACACTATTAATACCAGATAATAATATAGATATAATTAATGAAGATTGGAACCCAACTTTTATTGAAAATGTTTATATAGAAAAAGATAATATTTAAATTATCTTTTTTTAATATTATAAACCTAATTTTTCTTTAGCGGCTGCTTGTGCTGCTGCTAATCTTGCAATAGGCACTCTATAAGGTGAACATGAAACATAAGATAAACCAATTTTATGACAGAATTCTACACTGCTTGGTTCTCCTCCATGCTCTCCACATATACCTAACTCAAGATTTTTATTTGTTTTTCTTCCGTTGATACATGCCATTTTTATAAGTTCTCCAACTCCAGTTTGGTCAATTCTTGCAAATGGATCTTCTGCAAATATTCCTTTTTCATAATATTCATTTAAGAATTTACCAGCATCATCTCTAGAAAAACCGAAAGTAAGTTGAGTTAAATCATTTGTTCCAAAACTAAAGAATTCTGCTTCTTTAGCAATTTCTCCTGCTTTTAATGCTGCTCTAGGAGTTTCTACCATTGTACCAACCATATACTTTAATTCAATTCCTGCTTTTTCAATAATTGAAGATGCTGTTTCATCTACTAATTTTTTACAGAAATTAAATTCTTCAAGACCGGTTGTAAGTGGTATCATTATTTCTGGAATAACATTAATTCCTTCTTTTTTAACTTTAATTGCAGCTTCAATAACAGCTCTTGTTTGCATAACTGCAATTTCAGGATAAGTTACCGCAAGACGACATCCACGGTGTCCCATCATTGGATTAAATTCTTTTAAAGATTCTATTCTATTTTTAAGTGCTTTGAAATCCATTTCTAAAGCAATTGCTAAATCTTTAATCTCATTATCAGTATGAGGCAAGAATTCATGTAATGGTGGGTCTAAATAACGAATAATTACTGGTAATCCATTCATTTCTCTAAATAATCCTTCAAAGTCTTTTCTTTGCATTGGCAATATTTTTTTAAGGGCTTTTTCTCTTTGTTCGGTAGTTTCACTAGTAATCATTTGACGTACTGCAAAGATTCTTGATTCTTCAAAGAACATGTGTTCTGTACGGCATAATCCAATTCCTTGTGCTCCAAAGTTAAATGCAACTTTTGCATCTGCTGGAGAATCAGCATTAGCTCTAACATCAAGTACTCTTATTTTATCAGCAAGTTTCATAAATCTTTCGTTTTCACCACTTAATTCTGGATCAACTGTTTTAATTTCACCTGCATAAACATTTCCTAATGTTCCGTCAATTGAAATGAAGTCTCCTTCTTTAAATACTACACCAGTAGAAGTTGTCATTGTTTTCTTTTTAGTGTCAACTGTTAACTCTCCACAACCACATACACAGCATCGTCCCATACCTCTTGCAACGACAGCTGCATGACTTGTCATACCACCACGAATAGTTAAAATACCTTCACAGTCATTCATTCCTTGAATATCTTCTGGTGATGTTTCAAGTCTTACAAGAATTGATTTTATTTTATTTTCTTTAGCTTTTGAAACATCTTCTGCTGTAAAGTAAATATGTCCTGTAGCTGCTCCTGGAGATGCTGCTAAACCATTTGCAATTGGTTTTAATTTAGCAATTTCTTTTGGATCAAACATTGGATGTAATAGTTGATCTAATTGTTTTGGTTCAACTTTCATTATTGCTTCTTCTTCTGAAATAAGTTTTTCATCGAGTAAGTCAAGTGCTATTTTAATAGCGGCTTTGGCTGTTCTTTTTCCATTTCTTGTTTGAAGCATAAACAATTTACCATTTTCAATAGTAAATTCCATATCTTGCATGTCTTTGTAATGAGTTTCTAACAATTTAGAAACATGAACAAATTCATTGTAGCAATCAGGTAAAACATTTTTTAAAGTTTCAATATGCTCTGGAGTACGTATTCCTGCAACAACGTCTTCACCTTGTGCATTAATTAAATATTCTCCATAAAGTTTATTTTCACCTGTACTTGGATTTCTAGTAAATGCAACACCAGTTCCTGATGTATCTCCTAAATTACCATAAACCATTTCTTGAATGTTTACGGCAGTTCCCCATGATGCTGGGATATCATTCATTTTACGATAAATAATAGCTCTTTCATTCATCCAAGAACGGAATACAGCTGTTGTTGCTTCCATTACTTGAACTAAAGGGTCTTGAGGAAACTCTTCTTTTGAAAGTTTTTTGTATACTTTTTTAAATTCTTCTGTTATTTTAAACATATCATCAGAATCTAATTCTGTATCTAGTTTAACCCCTTTTTTGACTTTATATTTATCTAGGATTTTATCAAAGTCTGATTTGTCATAACCTTTAACAACGTCTGCAAACATCATTATAAATCTTCTATATGAATCATAAGTAAATCTTGGATTTCCTGTTTCTATAGCGAAGTTTTTTGCGACTTCATCATTTAACCCTAGATTTAGCACTGTATCCATCATTCCTGGCATACTAGCGCGTGATCCACTTCTTACTGATACTAATAATGGATTTTTTAAATCTCCAAAATTTTTCCCAGTTAATGTTTCTAATTCTTTAAGTTTTTCTAGGATTTGTTTTTGTACATCTTTAGATATTACTAATTTATCTTCATAATATTTATTACATGCTTCTGTTGTAACAGTGAATCCTCTTGGAACAGGTAAACCTATATTTGTCATTTCAGCTAGGTTTGCTCCCTTTCCTCCAAGGAGATTTCTCATATCCTTATTTCCTTCTTTAAAGGAATATACATATTTTAAAGTTGTATTGTTCTTTTTTTGTGTTGTCATATATTCACTCTCCTATACTTTTTAAGTATACCATAAGTTATTAAAAAAATGAATTACTTTACAGAATTCTTTACATTGATTTTTTATTATGTAGAATCTTTTATAGTTTTAGCATAACATACCACAGGAGGTTTTAAAATGAATTGTAAAAAAGATGAAGATTATGAAAGAATAAAGAAAAAAATCGAAGAATCTAACAAATGTTTACCTAAGTTTATCTGTTGTCCAGGGCCTAAGGGAGAACCTGGTATTCCTGGAAATATGTCTAATACGACAACTTGTTACTGTGTTAGCCAGTTAAAAAAAGTAATTGAGCAATTAATTATATTGTATCCTAATAAGATGTGTAAAGTAACTACAGAGTATGGAACAATTTTAAATGGTAAATTAGGTTCGTTAATTCCAGCATCTAATCCTAATTTACTTCAATTAGTAAATGGAAGTGGTGCACTAGATGAAGTGATTTCTCTTTGTAAAATAGCTTCAATTGAGGTAAATGGAGCACAATATAATGAAACAATTACATATTTACCAAATCCTACTCAATCTTTAATTGGATGTGATACTAATTGTTATGAAGCATTTAAAAATTACTTACCAGTTGGTACTGAAAAAGTAGTACTAAAAGCAGGTTCAAAACCTATTGCAACGGGTAAGGTATTAAAGAATGTGTATGGTATGGTTGTTATAGTTCTTGCAAATAATGAAAATCCAACATTTGTTTCACTATGCAAAGTAGAAAGTGCTAAAATAAATTAATAAAAGAAGAAACCTTTAAAGTTTCTTTTTTGCTCTTGGATGAGTATTTAAATATACATGCCTTAAGTGTTCATTTGAGACATGTGTATATATTGATGTGGTTTTTAAATCAGTATGCCCAAGAAGTTTTTGAACTGTTACTAAATCAGAACCATTATCTAGCATGTGAGTTGCAAAAGTGTGTCTCAGTACGTGTGGTGTTAGAGTGGTCTTTAGATTGCTTCTTTTAAAGATACTCTTAACTATATATTCTATACCTGAATTACTTAATTTAGTTCCTTTATTGCTTAAAAAAAGGTATTCACTATCTTTAATATAAAGTTCTAGTTTGCGTTTGCAAACATCCCCATATAGAACATATCTTTCTTTATTTCCTTTTCCAAGAATTTTTATTTTTTTTTCTTTAAAATTAATATCTTTAGTTTTAATATTAGCAAGTTCATTTAATCTGATTCCTGTTGAATAAAATAATTCAAGAATTAGTTGATCTCTCAAACTTAAACTTGGACTGTTTAATAGTTCTTCTATTTCATTGATAGTAAGGTATCTTGGCAATTTCAATTCTTCTTTTGGACTACTCAATAATAAAGTGGGATTAGAAGAAATTATAGATTTATCATATAAATAAGAGAATAATCCTTTAATGGAACTAATGTTTCTTGCAATTGTGTCTCTTTTATAGTTCTTATTATATAGATTTTCTAAATATAAAGATAATAATTGATAATCAACTTCTTTTATTGTTTTATTATGCTTTTCTAAAAACATAAAGAATTTTTTTAAATCAATTTCATAATTTTTAATTGAATTATCAGAATAGTTTCTAACTTTTTTTAAATATAGAAGATAATCTTTCATACTATCACCATATAGAGTATACAACAAAAAAAGAAACTTTAAAAGTTTCTTATCTAAAGAAAATCATAAACCCTAGAAATGCTGTAAAGAGTAATGTTAATACTATACCGTTCACTATTTCTGGTTTTTTTGATTTGTATTTAACTCCAACTGCCATACTAACTAAGAATCCTCCGATTAATCCACCAATGTGGGCAGCATTATCTATTGTAGGAGATGTAAATCCTATTAATAAATTTAATACTATTAGAGGTACTATTTGTGATTTTATGACTCCATCTAGGTAAACTCTATAATGATATCCAAAATATAGAAGAGCACCTAGAATACCAAATATTGCTCCACTAGCACCAATTGATGGTGTATCTGCATTAAAGCATAAAGATAGCATATTTCCAAGAATGGCACTTCCTAAATAAATAATAATATATCTAGTTTTCCCAAAGAAATTTTCTACTTGTGGTCCAATAATATATAGTGCATAATTATTAAATAGAAAATGAAGAAGATTAACATGTATAAATGCTGCTGTTATTAAGCGATAAAACTCTCCATTTACAACATAAGGTTTGAAATTTGAGCCAAACTCAAGAACAGCATTTGGTCCTATAATTAAAGATAATAGATATACTACTATATTTATAACTAATATTATTTTAGTTACCATAGGATCTCTTTTTGTAAATACATCTTCTGCTTTTTTTTGTTCTATTTCATTTTTCTTTCCTATATCTGTAGTTAATTTTATAAATAAGTCTAGTCCTTCTTCTTTAAAGTTAGTTTTTTTTGTAATAGTTGGAAATTCATCCATAATGTAATCATAATTTTTAAAGTCATCTATTGATTTAATGTTTACACAATCAATATCATCAACTGGTATTTGTAATAGATTTACATTATCTCCAAGATTTACAAAAACGCTTAAAGTATTTAAAGAGAAAGACATTGTTTTCTTTTTGATTCTTTTCATTATTTGTTTTGTTCTGTATAGGTCTAAATTAAGTTGTTCGTTATTATGAATATAGTTAGAAACTAATCTTACTACTTTATAATCACCATCTAATTTTTCTAACCAAATTTCATTTTGTGCCCCTTTTAATACTATTGGGCTATAATTTTGTTCAGTTACAAAGAAATGTAGTAGTTTCATAACTATTTCATCACTTGTAGACATTGTTATATCGTTCATAATTCCCTCTCCTTTATTTTTCTAGTTGTTCCATTATATTGGTAAAACAAACTGGTAATTTTGAATCAAATTTCATAAATTCATGAGTTGTTGGATGAACAAAACCTAATTCTTTAGCGTGTAAGCATTGACCTGTTTTATCAAATAATGTTTTACTACTACCATATACGGCATCATTTATAATAGGATGTCCAATATATTTCATGTGTACTCTTATTTGATGTGTTCTTCCTGTTTCTAGTTTAAGTTCAATTAGTGTTGCATCTTTATATCTTTCAATTACTCTAAAATGAGTTATTGCATCTTTTGAATTGTCACTTGTGACTGCCATTTTTTTGCGGTCTCTTGGGTCTCTTCCTATAGGTGCATCAATTGTTCCGGTTTCATTTTGAATTACTCCCCATACAAGAGCATAATAAACACGATGACTTGTTTTATCTTCTAGTTGTTTTGCTAGATAAGCATGTGCTTTATCGTTCTTAGCAACCATTAATAATCCTGTTGTATCTGCATCTATTCTATGTACTATTCCTGGACGGAACTCACCATTTATACTTGATAAATCTTTTGAATGATACATTAATCCATTAACAAGAGTCCCTGTTCTATTGCCTGCTGCAGGATGAACAACAACTCCATTTTTCTTGTTTACAACTATAACATCATCATCTTCAAAGACAATATCTAAATCCATTTTTTCTGGTAAAGCCGTATAATCTTCTTCTTCATAATTTATTTCTACTATATCTTTTTCTTTAAGAGGATAACCTGGTTTAGATTTCATACCATTTACTAATACTTGTCCATCTTTAATTATTTTAGTTAATTTACTTCTACTGAAATCTGTTTTTTCAGCCAGAAAATTATCTAATCTTTTTTTTAAATCTTCATTATTTATTTCTATTTTCATTTTTTTCACCTTTAAAACTAATTATTACTAGAAGTGCTATTGACACAACTATTAGAATATCCGCTAGATTAAATACTGGAAATTCACTATTGATTATCGTAAATGATAAATAATCAATAACTGAACCAGTCAATATTCGGTCAATTAAATTCCCAAATATTCCTCCCATTAGAGTTCCATATAATATAATTTCTTCTTTCTTTAATTGTTGATTTCTTATAAAGTAAAAATAAAATAATATTAAAACTAATATTGCTACTATTATAAGCATTTCTGAATGTCCACTGAACATACTCCAAGCAGCTCCTTCATTTCTAACATATGTTATAGTAAAAAAGTTTTTAACTATTACAATTTGCTCAAATAAATCTAGTTTTTTTACTACTATAATTTTTATTAATTGATCTAACATTATACCAATTAATGCAATTAATGGTATTAATTTCTTTTTCATGTAAACACCCTTATACATTATATCATAAAGCTGTTATTTTAAAAAGATGGTAATTTAATCTTTTAATACCATAAATTAAAAATCATTTAAATATGTCAAAAAAAACACATAATTACCACCAGGTATATCCTTGATGTTACTATGTATTATATCATTAAGTCAAAATTACTAATACATCATTTTCAATTTATAATATTGGTAATCAATAATGTTATTAAGTTTTAATGTTTTTTTCCTTTTCATCATATTACGATTATAATATTTTAACCAATTTACCATTATCTATCTCATAAATAATATCACATAAATCTTTTATATCTGATTCAATATGACTTGCTAATAAAATTAATTTACCTTTTTTTCTTTCATCTTTAAGCATCTTTTTAACTATTAAAACAGTCTGTTTATCTAAGCCGTTAAATGGTTCATCTAAAATTATTACTTTTGGATTCTCCATAAAAGCCTGAATTATTCCAAGTTTTTGTTTCATCCCTAATGAGTATTTATAATATTTTTTATTTATATCATTGGTCAAGTTTAATTCGTTAACATAATACATTATTTCATCATTTCCAATTTTATTTTGAATTTCTGCTAATAATTTTAAATTATCATACCCACTTAAATCATCCAAAAAACATGGTTTGTCTATTAAAACTCTTATGTCGAGCGTATGATTATTTGAATCATCTATTTTTACACCATCATAAAATATATATCCTAAATCAGAATCATATATTTGTGAAATGATTTTAAAAAGAACACTTTTTCCACTGCCATTTCTTCCAGTAATTCCTGTAATTTTTGCAGATTCAAAAGTTACATTTATATTATCTAAAATAATATTATCTTTAAAACTTTTTTTTAGATTTTTAAGTTCAATTTTCATTTTGTTTCCTGCTTTCTAAATAACACTATTACTATTATTGCTATAATAAATTCAATTATAATACTTTTTAAAGGATTAAAAATTTGCTTTATAAATAAATAGGAACAAATCAGTATCAGAATCCTAAAAGCAACTATAATAATTGCAATTGCTAATATTTTTGAAATCATTATTTTCATTTGTTTTATTCGGTTTTTAAACATACTATTTTTATTAAAATAAATTATAAAAAGTGGAATGTAAGCCGATAGTAAAATATTAAATAATAAAAAAAGCAAATTAATTATGTCTATGAAATTATCATATTTCAAATAAAAAAGATAGTCTGTTGATGTTGTTTTACATCTATTTATGGTTAAAATTAGGGACACAAGATAAAGCACCATTATTTTCATGTTTTTAGTGAAAAAAGAAATGATATCATACTTAATTATACTTTTCATAATTTTTCTTTCTTTTTAATTGCGTTATTACAACAAATATAATTAAATTAATAATTAAATTAGTAAAAAAATTTAAATCAACTGATTTTGTTATTAGATTTGTCCCTATAAAACCTAAAATATGAAAATCACAAAAAGCGGTAATAGATACGTTTACAAAACAAAAAATTACTGATATGATACGGCTAATTTTATAATATAGTAGTGAAAATATTATATTTAGTATTTCAAAAATAAATAAATTTTTAGTAATTATCATTATTAACTGATATAAGTTTTCGTTTGAATAACCATATCCAGAAATATTAAATATATTTTCAACAATAAATAAAAGCATAATTAATACTAGATAATTTATAGCTGTTGCTTTAAGTGTAGAAACAATAATTAGTTTTTGCATAGTTTTGGTATTTTTTATTCTTGTAATAAGATTATTGTTTTCAAGAATAAGATTTATAACTTTCATACTTATGAAAAAAGATACTGGAAGAAAAAATAATGGATTATATATATAATGACTTAAGATAGATGAAATTGATTCTAAAATTCCTATTTCTATATATTGCTTGGTTAATAATAGAAATAATAAAGAAGCAATTATTAGATAAATTGTTGTATTTTTCTCTTTTATTTGCTCATTAATTATTTTATTTGATATTCTATTTATCATTTTGAATAAAAATTCTTTCTTTCTTTTTATATGTGTTTCTTAATATTATATAGGATATTAAAAAGGATAAAATACAATAGATGGTAGCAATTAAATAACTAGAACTATCATAGTACCATAAATTAGCTGATGAAAAAACATTACCAAAACTTTGAATATTTGTAATTGCCGCTAATATTGGTCCTACTAAACATTGAAGAACCAATTCAATTCCGATTATTATTAGAAAACTACTAATTACATTTAAGACAATGTTTTTATTATAATTGAGCATAATTAAGGAAATATTTATATAATAAAGAGTTATAGTTATAAGATTAAAAATTAAAAAAAAGAAAAATTTTAATGATGTGTCACTCATGTAACAATTAATATTTTTTATACAACTATCTTTAAAATCAAAATTAACATTATAAAACAATGATAAAATAAAGAGAATTACTAAAAATAATATTGGTACAAATGAATATGAATATGCTTTAATAATCTCTCTTTTAATAACTTTATCATAACTAGTACGCAAGGACATATCTCTTATAATTTTACTTTTCATTAATTTAAATAAAGATGCTGACGAAAAGAATAAAATAATTAAGATTATTATATATGGAAAACTTTTAAGTACATCGGATCCCAAATTTTTAAAAACAAAATTTATCGTATCCATTTTTTCAAGTTTGTAATTTTCATTCCCTAATTCTGGGAATTTATCTAAAATTTCAGGATTTTCTTTAGCTAAATGAACTAAATGTTTGGCCATATTGTTTTCTATTTTTATCTCATTTGTAACTGATGCTAATCCAAATATTAATAATATACCGACAAGAAATAATTTTTTCTTCATATTTTACCTCCTTAAAAAATGGAGAATTCTTTTTGATGTTATTTATCTGCTAAATAATCGCTTTTTGATAAATACCAAGTTCCGCTGATGGATGTTGTATCAAGAAAATAACCACTAGTTCTTAATTCAATACGTTTTGTACCAGGAACAGTTACTGACATTGCCAAAGTATCATTTGGATAAAGAAATGAACCTAATTCAAAATTTTGATTACCACCATTATATTTTAATTCTATAAAATTTCGATTAGTGTATTCAAGTTTATTATCATGCATTCTAAATTCAACATTTCTGTTAAAACTTACAAAACTTAATCTAAGAACTTGATTACCCATATCATTTTTTTGCCTATTTGAAATAACTGCTGTAACCTGAGTAACTGGTAAATGAAAATCAGATAAACTAACAACACTAGATATATAGGCGAAAACACCACTTATATTAAATATAAAACTTAATATAAAAATAACTATAATATTTTTGATTTTATTCATACATACACTTCCTTTTTTAAAATTATCACTATTTGTAACTTACTAGACTACAAACTAATTATATCATAATAAAATTTAATTGTAAATTAATTTATATTAATATTTATGGATTGTAGATACACAGTACTTGAAAACATCATGATAAAACAAAATTTCAATATTAATCACCTATTCTAGGTATATCAAAAAAACTAGTCATTTTAAACTAGCTTTTATCATTTCTACTGAAAGATAAAGCATGATTCCAGAAACAATACTATAAAGGATTCCAATTACCATACTATTCATAAATTCTGTTAAAAATAAATATGAAATTAAAGCACCAAGAAGTTCTGAAAATCCTGTTATTACTAATCCTTTCTTATTTGTAGTACTAAGAATTATACCTTCAGGGATATTATGAATAAATATCCCCAAAAACAATTTAAAGCCTAATTTCAAGTCATAACTAATGGTTGTAAATGTAATAATTCCTTCCAAGATATTGTGAACTATTAAAGCAATCATTGCTAATAATCCTATATTGTTTTTTGTTTTTTTTGAAATATATTTAGAAAAAATTAATCCGATATTTAAACTTGTTAATATAATTAAGATATTACCTTTTAAATAAAAACTTATTTTTAAAAGATTATAACTGCTTGGAATTAACTCGAAAATGGAAAGATAAATCATAATAAAAGCGGATAATATAATAATCTTTTTTTCATTTTTTTTACTAAATTTAAATAATCCACCTATAATTGTTGAAAATGAAGCTACTGTTGTAAGCAGAAACGCATAATATATATTCATACTTTAGTATATAAAAACACATATAAAAATATGTGCTTTATTCGATAGTTAATTCTATTCGATAACGGATGTTATCGTTTCTAGATAGTTTATATTGTTTTCCATTATTTGCCCATTTTTGATTTATGTTTTTATTTAATATGTCATATAGTTCTCCAAAGTCATCGATAGATCCTGCTTTTGTTCTGATATAGATTGAATATTTCCCGTTTGGTACAGAAGACAAGTCTAGTGTTGTGTTAAACCAAGCACGTGTCTTACTAAATCCATCTGGTACTTTCAAACTAATAGCATAAGGTCCATTAGTAATAGAACCTACATTATATGTTTTCGTTTTAACAAGGGTATCTATATTTTCTAAGACAATGTCTCTTTCAATAGGTTTTTCAACTCCATAATTTCCATTAACATTATGACTAGATCCACTTATGTTAAGTTTATCTTTATTTAGATTTATTTCATAAAGTTGGTTATACATGTTATCTAAGGTTGGATTACTTACTTTAGTTAACAGTCCTTCCTCTCTTACGAACAATTCTAAAGGTACTTTTCTATTAAAATAATTTGTTTTAAACATAAACCCTTTTTTCCCTATTTCAAATTTACTTGAAACTTTAGGATTAAAGAATATGTTTTTAAGAACTGTTTTTGCTTCAAAGTCTCCACTTCTAGCACGTACATAAACTGTATAATCACCACTTGGCAAATCACTTATAGGGATACTTGTTTGGAACCAAGACCCTGTATTTTTAAATCCTCCATCTGCTGGTGCTTCAAAAGGAAATCCGGAAGTTAGTCTATCAAGTGGCTTTATTTCTTCTTTTCCATTTAGTTGATTGATAAAAATAATATTATATTTAATATCTGTACTTACTAAATTACTCATTCCTTTTATAATAAGGAATCCAGTAAAATCAAGTTTTGATGTTTTGTCATTAAATGTTAAGTTTTCTAAGTGGAAAATACTATCTTTTGAAATGAATTTTTTTTCTTCTACAGTTACTGTTATTGTCTTTGTTGTTGTTTGTTTTGCTTTGTCTGTTACACTGTAAGTAATTTGATATGAGCCTACTTTTTTATTATCTACAGATCCAGTACTAGTAATTAGACTTGTAAGATCACCATCTTCTTTGTCGTTTGCAGTTACATTTTTTAAAACATCAACTGTTTCATTTAAATAGACTGTGAAATTATTTGCAATTATAACTGGTAATTGATTAGGTATAACTTTTATAGTTCTAGTAAATTCTGTTTTTAAGCCATTTGATGAAATTAATTCATAAACTATTTTATAGTCTCCTAATACATTGTAATCAAGTGTTCCAGATTTAATTGTTATTTTATTTGTTATATCTCCATCAATTGTTGATGTTCCTTTTATTCCACTTAGTGGATTAAATTCTACAAATTGAGGAATCTCTATATCGCTTCCTGTGATAATTGGAGAATCCGTAGGAGTTACTGTTACATTGATTGTTTTAGTAGCCCCAAAATTCTCTTTATCTACTACTTTATAAGTAAGTGGATATACTCCAGGTACTTTTGTATCAACTGTCCCATTTACTTCAAGAGCAGGTGTTAAATCACCATTCTCGAAATCATTTGCGGTTACAGTACTTTTAAATTCTTTGAATTGTTTAATAGATATATCGGTTGCATTTATTACAGGTTGATGATTAGCTACATATAAATCTTCTTTTTTAATATATCCATAACAATTTTCAAAGTTATAGTAAGTATCGTTATTATATACTCGATTTGAATCAAGTGTAACATCTGTAAAGACACGGTAGAACCCTTGTATTTTACCTGCTTCAATGGTTTCCACATAGTCATTTACAATAAAAGGCATATTTATAGAAATTCTATTGTTTTTATAGTTTTTTGTTTGATATATTATTCTACTATTACTACTTGGTTCAGCAAAGATATTTACTAAATTAAAGTTAGTTTTGATTCCAACCGTATTAGCGTAGTTATCAAGTTTTCCATTGTTAAGATCATTTATAAAAGAATTACCTACAGTAGATTCTCCAGAATAAGGGTCTGATGCATATTGAACCCCTTTTCCACTTAGTTTATTTCCTTCATGAGTCCCATTATATCTATAATCATATAAATTGGAATAACCTGAACCAAATCCTAACTTTTTAGCGTAGTCATTAACTGATTCTTCAACAGAATTATAAGTATAAGCCCCATTAAAGGCATTACCATCAACAGCTCCCATACCAAATAGATTATTTTTATAAAAAGATATTGAACTTGTTCCATTACCAGATTCACGGATTGCATTACTATAAATTGCCAGTGCATTGGAACCATATTTATTTTGTGCATTAACAACATATTGTCCTATACCAAACATCATTGAAGCAGTTCCAGGCTGTTTAATAAATCCTCCAGTGTTTGGGTTAACATAACTTTTTGGATTGATTGGGAAACTTGTAAAACCTTTATTGATTAACATCTGATCAAATGAGGCAGCTGAATAGCCAGTTTTAGATCTAGAAGGAAGATATAAGAAATATGAAAAATGTGGATATGTACTATTTATTGCTCTATTATTAGTTGATTCTCTATAATCATCAACCATATCTTTATATGATTTATAAAAATAGTTGCCATCAAAACTAAAATATTTTTTAGTGGCGTCTTTTCCTTTTACGCTTGAGTTTGCTAAATAGTATGTTTTAACTTGTTCGGTCTGATATAGATAAGGTGGTGTTCCTAAAATCATATCAACGTCTGCTTCCATATAACCTTTATGAACATGATGATATAATATATCTCCATAGGTATAATAGAAAGTATCTGTAAGAAGTTCATTTGCTTCTACTATCCAGTTTTCTTCTACTTTATTTGCAAACCATCCATATACTCCATTTTTGTATTCAACATAATACCAAGTATATCCTTCTGCAATAGTTGTTTTAGATGGTTTATAATTATAAAGTTGTCCATTTACAGAGGATGAATTATCGATTACATCACCAGTTAATGAAGGTTTATTTCTTAATCTTATAACTGAACTTAATGTTTTTATTCTTGGTTTATTCATAGGATAATTAAATGTACTAGAATAATATTTTGAAATGGGAATTATTATAACTTGAGACTTAGACATCCAACCAGTTACTCCACTTATTTTCATTTTAACAGCGTTATAACTTAAATCGTAATCTAAGAAAACTGCATCACTTCCCCAAGTTGATGCTATATAAGTTAAAAAGTCTATAGATGAGGTTGGTGCACCACTTCTTACTGCTGCAGCTGTACGGTAAAAGTTTTTTACACCATCCGTTTTGTACTGAATTTCCGCTTCATTTTCAACATCTATTTTGGCATTTGCATATTTTGCATTAATAATTTTTCCGTTTGTTTTTATAACTGCTACATTAAGTTCAGTTGATGGATATTCATTCATCTTTCTAAAAGCTTCATTGTAGTCAGTATGGCAAGATATCCCTATATCTTCATCTGGATAACTTACAGCCACTTCATAACTATTACAGTTAAGGGCAAAAGTTATACTTGGGAATACAAAAAATAAAGTTACAATAAGAAATATTACTTTTTTCATATCTACACACCTACTATCATTTAAATTATACCAAAAATAAAGAAAAAAAGAAAGAAGAATTGACTTTGAAATTATATTTGTTATAATACGTAGTACATAAAGGAGAAAAGTATGAATAAAGAATTTTTAGAAAAATATAAAGAAGAAATTAAACAAAGTTTTAAAGACCTTAAAAAGAAAGAGACAAGAGTAAAACAAATACCTAATTTACTTACTGCTTCAAGATTATTAGCACCCTTTTTTATTGTCCCAGCAGCTTTTTCAGGTAATCTTCCACTTGCCATTTTGTTTACAGTAGTATTTTCTTTAACAGATGCATTTGATGGATATGCTGCTAGAAAATTAAATGCTGTTAGTGAGTTTGGAAAAGACTTAGACCCTATTGTTGATAAAATTTTTACAGCAGGACTTGCTATTCCTCTTGTAATAACTAATCCAGTTATTATAGTAAATATTTTATCTGAATTAATGATTACTAAGATTAATACAGACTCTAAATTAAAGGGAAACATTCCAAGAACAACTGTTTTAGGTAAAGTTAAAACAGCTGCATTAAGTGTATCACTTCTTCTAGCATATATTGGAGTTTCTAGTTCTCTAATAAGTAGTAATGCAGTGAACATAATTTTACTTGCTACTTCAGGTATTCAATTTTTAACTGCTCATCAATATAAAGATATTGATAAGAAAAAAGATGAATTAAAAGAAAACAAAATTATAGAAGTTAAAAATAATGAAGAAACAGAAGAAACTGTTATGGAAAAAGTAAAAAGATATTCAAGAGAAAATGAAATTAGTGCTCTTAAAGAGTTAAAAAACGAACTCATTAATGGAACAAAAAAAGAAGAAGAAAAATCAAAAACGAAGACACTAAAAAAATAGGTTACCCTATTTTTTTTAATGCATCAATAAAGTCTAAGACTTGGTGTTTTGATACTTTTTTTAATTCTTCTGGTGCAGTTTTTACTGCGTAACTTTCAAAATTTTCATTCATTTCTATATCGTTATAGTTATCTCCTACTGTAATTATATCTTTAAGTTCCCAATTGTTTAATTCAACTAGTTTTTTTATAGCAGTTGCTTTACTGGATTCTTTATTTAAAATATTAATCCAATTATGACTTAAGTAGGCTTTAATGTCTGGAAAATTTTTATTTATTTCATTAACTAGAATAATAGCTTTATCTCGGTCTTTTGGTACTCCGAGTAATCCGTTAGATGGATTAAGGATATTGTTTGAATACTTAAGTGGTTCATTATTATACCAATTACTAATAGCATCGCTTGATTCAAGTATTGTTGTTATTTTTTTAATAGTGCTATTATCAATTCTTTCTTCAATTACAATTTGTTCAGATTTGTCAAATACTATTGTACCATCACTACAAATTAAATATGAATAATTTATATGAACGTCAGAAATAGAAGGCATTAAAAAGTAAAATGGTCTTCCTGTTGCAATAATAAAAATATTTCCCTTTGAAACAAATTCATTTACTTTTTCAATATTTTTTTTATAGTCATTTGTATAAAATGTTAGATCAAAATCACTTACTAATATTTTCATCTTTTTCCTCTTTTCCAGTTACTATGATATTTAAGTCACTTGATAATAGGTTGTCAACATTAATAAGATTGTTTGAAAATGCTTTTTTAATGTTTATCTTATTGTTTGTGGAGTCAATTAAAATTATATCTTCCGCTCTTGTACAATTTAAGTAGTAATGAATTTCTTTTTCTTCATAAATTAGTTGTGGTTCATCTTCACACATTTCTGATACATCAAACACATCATAATTTTTTATTCTTCCTAAATAAATTTTGTTTTTAAAATAAGTGGTAGTATATCTTTTCTTCAAATCGTTTAAATTCTTGTTTTTAACATCTCCAAATATACTATTGATTTTATTTATATCATAAGTATAGGTTGAATCTTCCATGTGGTAAACTATTTCGTTTACATTTTTTACAAGCATAAAAATAGTGGCTGCGTCTATTTCAAATTTCTTTTGATATGATTCTACTTGATTATCTAAGAATATTTGAAGTGTGTATGGTTCTTTTTTTGTTTCTAAGACGTAAGAATTAATATTTTTAGATAAATTTAAGTTATTTAAAATTGAAACAATATTTGATTTATCTTGTGCTAAAGTTCCTCTGAAATCATCTAAATTTGATTTATTTTTTTCAAGTAAAAATGTACTTGGGATAAAAAATAAATATGGAAAAATAAAAAGGAGCATAATAACATTAACAAAGATTTTTGATTGTTTTTTTAAAATTATTTTAGATATTAATCTATACAATGTATAACCTATTATTAAGGCTATTAATAATACATAGATAAATGAAAATATATTTTTATATGGATTGTATTCAAGTGGAGTTATTATATTAGTTTTTATAATTTTAATTTTATATAGGAATTCTGGTGCTAAAAATAAAAAAGCACATAAAAAATCTCCAAATATGGTAATAAAAAATAATTTTAGAACATTTTTAAAATAATCGTCAAAGGGGTTTGTTATTTTAAGTGCTACTGCTCCTAGAAAAATTGCTACTCCACTCATTAAAAATCCATACATTAATGTAAGTATGATAATTGGTGGAAGGATTAGAAGAAGCCATAGTGGAATATAACTATTAAATTTTTTCATGTATTCACCTCTATAATAAGTATAGCAATAAAAAAACCAATAGTCTAGTTATTGATTTTTCTTTTTCAAAATTATTACTTTTTTGCTTCCATATTTTTTTTCTTTATATATTTCTAAATCAAAGTTTTTTACTTCTTCAAATTCACTTTCACAAATCACTATCGAACCATCTTTTAAAAGATTGTATTTAATTAATAGTTCTATTGAGGGGTTAATGAAGTCTAATTTATATGGTGGATCTAAAAATACTATATCAAATTTAATATTCTTTCGATTAAATTCTTTTAAGGCATCTTTAAAGTCACTATTAATTATTATTATTTCTTCATCTGGTGAGAGTTCTAAAATATTTTTCTTAAGTGTTTTAACGACTAAAGGATTTTTATCTACAAGATAGGCTTTTTTACACCCATTACTAATCATTTCAAAACTAACTGAGCCGGTTCCTGCAAAAAGGTCTAGGACTATACTATTTTTAAGATTTGTTTGGACAGTTGCAATTAATGATTCTCTTACTCTGTCCATTGTAGGTCTTGTACCATCTATATCATGTCCACTTAAAATTTTCCCTTTATATTTTCCACTGATTATTCTCATAAAATCACCCTAGATAAATTATAACATATTATTTCAATGATGACATTATACTTTGAAATATTTCTATATACTTTAATGTTTTTTCTAGTTTATCTGTTTTTCTTATTTTATAAAATTCTTTGGCACTTATTTCAAATTCATTAAAAAGGTTTGGATTTCTAGTTAATAGTTTATACCAATAAGCATTATTTCTTAAATAACTAACATAGTATGGATTATTTTGTATTTTAAATTGTGTATCTAAACTCATTAGTCATCAAAATGTTTATAAAGGGGTCTTGGTTTATAAGTTGGTTTAGCTGCTACTTCTTTAGCACCAGCCATTTCACCGATAACTCCAACTACTCTTTGTAAACTTTGAACGCCTTCCTGAACTTTATCCATATCTATTCCTTTTAAGAATCCTACTAAATCTGTTTTTATTTCTGTTTGTTTTGGTGAATCTACTAAATATTCTTTCCAAGCTTCATAGTCTGTTCCATATAAATCAAAAATCTCATAAAATTTTTGCCATGTCATTGTATTGTTTTTTACGTATTTTATTAAAATTGGATTTTTTCTAACGAAAGATTTAAATTCTTCTTTATTTTTCATTATAATCACCTATCATAATATATGATATTTATCTAGTTTTATTGCATAATAAAAAAAAGAGATTAAATCTCTTATTTTCCTTGCATTTGTTTAGCTACTTCTTCAGCGAAGTTTTCTTCTCTTTTTTCCATACCTTCTCCAACTTCATAACGAATCATATCTTTAACTAATCCTCCGTTATTTTTTACATAAGTTGCAACAGTTATATCTCCATCCATAACGAATGCTTGTTCTTCTAAACAAATTTCTTTAAAGAATTTTCCAATTCTTCCCATTACCATTTTTTCGGCTATTTCTGCAGGTTTTCCTTCATTAATAGCGATTTCTTTTTGTAATAGTTTTTCTTTTTCTACTACATCTGATGGTACATCTGATTTTTTAACATAAGCTGGTTTCATAGCAGCAGCGTGCATTGAAACATTTTTAGCAACTTCACTAGTAGCGTTTTGAACAACAGTTAATACTGCTATTTTTCCACCCATGTGAATATAAGCACCAAAATTTTCGTCATCGTTTTTAATAACTTTTTTAAATCTTCTGAAACTTAATTTTTCTCCAATTTTAGAAGTTTTTGCAATGATTAAATCTTCTATTGTACCTACTGAAGAATCTAATTTTAAAACTTCTTCAACAGTCTCTACATTAGTTTTTGCAATAGCATCTAAAATTTCTGAAACCATGTTTGTAAATTCTTCATTTTTAGCAACGAAGTCTGTTTCTGAGTTTACTTCTACTATTACGGCAGTGTTGCCATCTATTTTAATTTGAGCAATTCCTTCTGCAGCAATACGGTCTGCTTTTTTAGCAGCTTTAGAAATTCCTTTTTCTCTTAACCAATCAATTGCAGTATTGATATCCCCGTTTGTTGCTTCTAAAGCTTTTTTACAATCAAGCATACCAGCTCCAGTTGATTCTCTTAGTTCTTTAACTAAACTAGCACTTATCATAATTAATTTCCTCTCTTAAAATTAAAGATGATTGTTTAAATCATCTTAATTATATTTATTTTAAAGCATCTAATAATTCTGCTTTTTTCATTGTTGAATAACCTTTAATATCTTTAGCTTTTGCTAAATCACGAAGTTCTGCAACTGTTTTTTCTGTTAAATCAAATTTAACTTCGGCTTTTTTTGGTTCAGGCTTAACTTCTACTACTGGTTTTACAGTTTCTACTATAGGTTTTACTGTTTCTACTACAGGTTTTACTGTTTCTACTGTTTCTTCTCTTTTTACGAATTCTCTTCTAGGTCCTCTATTATCAAAATTTCTATTGTCATTATTAAATCTTCTAAATGGTCTATTGTTGTTATCTCTTCTGTCATTTCTGTCGTTATTGAATGGTTTTCTTCTTTCTTGTTTTGGTTTAACTGTTTCTAATGCTTTTTGCATGATATCTGATGGTTGTTTATCATCGTTTGAAACGAAGTTTATTAATTGTCCTCCATTAGCTTCAACGATTGCGTTTGATAAAACTCCTAAAATTAATTTAACAGCTCTAATAGCATCATCGTTACCAGGGATTACATAATCTACCATATCAGGATCACAGTTAGTATCTACAATTCCGAATACTGGAATATTTAATTTACGAGCTTCTTTGATTGCGATGTCTTCTTTTGTAGGGTCAACGATAATCATTGCTTCTGGTAATTTGTACATTCCACGAATACCATTTAATAAAATATTAAGTTTTTCATATTCTTTTCTTAATCCAATAACTTCTTTTTTAGGTAGTACATCAAATGTACCATCTTTTTCCATTTTTTCGATTTCTTCAAGACGTTTTACTCTTTTTCTAATTGTTCTAAAGTTAGTTAAAGTTCCCCCTAACCATCTTTCAGTAATGTAATAAGAGTTTGATCTAGTAGCTTCTTCTTTTGTAGCTTCTATTGCTTGTTTTTTAGTTCCTACGAATAGTACTTTACCTCCATTAGCTGCTATTTTATTTAAAGCTGTATAAGCTTCTTCAATTTTTTTAGCAGTTTTTTGTAAATCGATAATATAAATATCATCTCTTGATGTAAAGATATATTCTTTCATTTTTGGGTTCCATCTTTTGGTTTGATGACCAAAGTGAACACCTGCTTCTAATAAGTAATTCATTGAAACAACTGACATTTTTCTTCCTCCTTTTGTTTTTTATCCTCCGAATATTTCTATGTTCAAACCACCAATTTTGGCACTAGGCTTGAAAATCCATATTCGTGTGTATTAAAAAAGCCAATAATATTATAACATAGTTTTGTTGTTTTACAATAGTTTAGGTTAATTTTAACAAAAAAACTCGAAGGAATTAGTAAACAGAGTCCTAAATTTTACTGTAGTTGCATTTAATCGTACAATCTTTAAATAAAAAGAAAAGAAAAACTATTTTGAAAGTCTTTCTTTTATTATTCTATTTACTAGACCCATGTCTGCTTTTCCTTTAAATAAAGGTGATGCTTTACCCATTAGTTTCCCCATATCTTGAGGTCCTGTTGGATTAACTTCTTTAAATAGTAATTCTACATTTTTAATTATTTCTTCTTCACTCATTTGTGCTGGCATATATTTTTCTAAAATAACTATTTCTTTTTCTACTTGTTCAACTAAGTCATTGCGGTTTCCTTTTTTAAATTCAACGATTGAATCTTTTCTTGATTTTATTTGTTTTGATAAAATTAAAGTCATTTCAATATCATTAAGTTCTCTTTTAAGGTTTATTTCTTCAAGTTGCATTGAACCTTTAACCATTCTTAATACTGATAGTGTTTCTTTATCTTTAGCTTTCATTGATGTTATTATTGCGTCTAATATAGTTTGTCTCATTTTCTTATCTCCTTTAAAATAAAAAGAGCATACGCTCTTAAAATGATTTTCTCGCATTTTTCTTTGCGTTTCTGATAGCTTCTTTCTTTTCTTTTCTCTTTTTAACTCCCGGTTTCATGTATCCTTCTTGTCTTTCGCGAACAGCTTTTAGGAGGCCATCTTTAGCATTTCTTTGTTTTACGGTTCTTAGTGCACCATCAACATTTCCATTACGTACTATTACTTTAGTCATTCAATATCCCTCCCTTCTCAACTAAAAGATATTATACTACGATTTTTGTTATTAGACAAGAAAAAAACGGAAAAAAAAGAAAAAAGCAAGCATTTAATTGAGATTTATGCGAATAGTAAAAAAGAACTGCTATTAATTAGTAATTCTTTATTGTCTTTTTAAATACTATTAATTTACTTAATATAAAATTTAATACTATTACTATTACCTGAACTATTACTTTTGAAACCATATTATTAATAGATAGTAATATTACCATTAAATACATTAAAATCATTTCTATTAGTAAAGAAAAAATCCTTGAAGATAGAAAATTGATTATTTCAAAGTGTTTCTTTTTTCCTAAAGTCTTGCTTTTAAAAACATATTTTCGGTTTGCAGCATAAGCAAATGATACTGATATTATCCACGATAGTACATTAGATATTTCCATATTAATAGCGGTATCATTAAGTAGTATTGTACTAAATAAGTAATAAGATATTAGACTTATTAGAGTTGTAAGACCACCTACAATAATGTAGTTTACTATTTCTTCTTTATTTTTAATCAATAATTTGGTTAACTTCTGCATATTTAACACCGATATTTATTTCTATTATTTCATAAGTTTGAAATAGTTTTGTTAAATTCCCTTTTTCTACTTTTTTATTGTTTGTTTTAAATTTAAATTGATAAGTTTTGTTGTTTTTTAATTTCTTTATTATTGATGGATCGAGTGATACGTAGTTAAGATAGTTTCCTTTTACTGATACTAAATCTTCTTTTATTTGTTCTACAAATTTTACTTCTACTGTTAGGTATTCATTTTTATTATTGTAAAATGTTTTTGTTTCAGTAGTTTTTATTTTATTTTCATAAAAGATTACTAATACTACAAACATTAGAAATATAATCATTAATAAAATTATTGTTTCTAAATTTTTTTTAACTTTTTCCATATTTATCCTCTTATATATTTGTTTCTTTCCATAGTGTGTAATTTTTAATGGGACTGATTATTATTAATCCCACTTTAAGTATAGCACAGTTTAATTAACTATTTCTATACTTTCAATAATTTTAGTAATTCTTTGTAGGTTTAAATCATTTTGTAATTCTTTTATATTTTCGTTATTATAGTTGCCTTTAGTAGGTATAGTTATATCAATAACTTTGTCTTTTATTATAAAAATAGTGTGTATGATTGTAATCATTTCATTTAATAGTTTTTTACTTATTATCATTAGAATATAATCTAAATTTTTAGTTCTTATTCCTTGTTCATATTCTATAATATAATCTTTACTTAGTGTATAATCTTTATATAATTTGTATTCTTCAATTAAGTCTTTGCGGTCATGGTTCTTTAAAATATTCATATTAATAACATTGTTTTTTTCTGCTTCGATTACATAAAGTGTGTAATCTCCTGTTGTTGATTTATTATAGTCGGTTCGGTTAATCTGATTCCATGATGCAGGGATTCTAAAAGTAAATTCTAATTGTGTATTTTTAATAGTCATTGTATCTTCATATGCTTCATCAAATGTTAATTCATATATGATTTTTTTTAGGTTAGATCTGAATTTATAGTCTTCTGGTATAGTTTTAGATATTTCGTACATTTTTTTTAATTCTATTATATTTTCTAAAGGTGGTGTAGTTTTTATTTTGGAATCTTCTAAGACTTTTATGCAATCATTTTTAGTGTTAAATATTAATGGTCTTTTTAATTCCATTCCTATTATTGTTAACATCTTTTCTACATAATCGGTTTTTAAAAAGACATCTCCATAAGAATATAAAACATTTGCTAATTCGAAGTTTTTTGTTAAAAAGTAATAGTCACCGAGTGTGATATAAAAGTCTTTCATGTCTGTTGCTGTATAGATATATTTATACATTTCTATAATTGTTTTAAGCATAGAATTTAATTCGTTTTCTGTTTTATAAGTATCTGCTAATTGAATATAACTAACAGTATCAAATGGATTAGATCTTATTGCTTTTTTAAGATAGTTCTTTGTTTCTTCATTGTCTTTTTCTTGAAGATAAGTAAGGGCTATATAGTAGTAAAATTTAAAGAGTGGGTATTCACTTATGATATATTTTTTGTCACTATTAAAACGATTATTAAATAATGTATAATCTATAATATTATCAAAAGAGAATATGGTTGTTTTTGGGTCAATGATAGGATTTATTTGTTCTAGGAGAATAATCAGTTTATTTCTTGCTTCTTCATAGTCTCCTACTTTAGAATCAATCTCTTTGATTGCCTCATCTAATATGGTTTGATATTCTATTTTTTGTTCCATCTTAATCCCTCTATTCTATATACTATTTTAACATACAAAATAAGAAATTAAAAATTTTTTTAGTTTATGGCTGTAAAGTTGATAGTGTTTCTTCTACTGGTGGTATGGTTAATTCTTCTTTAACTTCATAATTTACAACAGTTGTACTTGTATTTCCTTTTGCGTCAATAATTTCAAATGTAACTTGATATTTCCCTACTTCATTTATGAAATTGCTATTTAAAATGTTAACGGTAACTGGGTCTTTAGAGTTTTCATCTATTATAAGTGTGTCTAGTAGATTGGTGAATTTTTCTTTATAAATAATAATGTTTGTTGATGTTATAGTTGGTGCTTTTGTATCTTTTACATAAATATTTTTAGTAATTTTTGTTATGTTGCCTGCGTAATCATAAATATCTATTTCGCATATTGTAAGACCTTCAGTAGTGGAATCTATAGTGCATTTTGGAACTGTTTTTTCTATTCCACTTAAGTTATCAGTTGCTTTAGTATCTAGGGTTACTATCTCTTGCTCTTTTGTCATCTCTATATAAATATCGCTTTTGTCTAATGATTCTGGTGCTGTTTTGTCTATTTGTACATTAGTTTCTAAAACACTTGAAATATTAAGGGCATTATCAATTGCTCTTACATAAACTTTAGTATTTTGTTCTTCTTTAAATGTTAGTTTTTTAGATTTAATTTTAGTCCAGTTTATATTATCAAAACTATATTCTATTTTATTAAGTCCAGTTTCATAATCAGTAGCATCGATTTCTATATTAACTTCTTGGTTTGTCCAAGTTCCATTACTTGTATTTGTAAATGTTGTTATAGTAGGTGCAATGTTATCAACTACTCTAAATTTTTCTACAACTTTTGAACTTAAGCCTTCTTTATCGAAAGCTTCAAATACGACATCATACAAACCTGCTTTATTTATATTAATATTGTTATGAACATAAACTGTTACGTATCCATCAAATGAGTCATAAGCATCAGCATAAAAATAAGGTATTTTAGTATTTATACCTGCTTCAAAGACATTGTTTTTTAGAATTATGTTTGGTGGATAGTTTTCATTTGCTAGGGCTAGTTCGATTATTTTTTCTTTAACTGTAATTTTTCTTTTAGCTGTTTTGGTTTCACCTTTTTTGTTTTTGGCAGTATAAATAATAAAGTGTGTACCTACTTTTAGATTTTTTGTAGATGATATACTAATTGTTATTATGCTGTCCTTTGATGAAGTTATTCCATCAAGTAAATTTGCTTCTTCATTTTCTATTATTTCTATATCATTTTCAATATTTATAAAAAGTGTTGATTTAATTATTTCTTTTGGTTCAATTTTTTTTATTTCTACACTTCTATTAAATACTGTTAGAAATGATCCTGCTAGTACTAAAAAGAAAAGTAATCCTATCATTTTATTTTTCATTATTTATCTCCTATAAAGCCATAAGTATATCCTTTTGTTAGACTTTCTCTATTGTATTTTTTAATCTTATATCCTAAACCATTGCATGTTTTAATATAACCATCCTTATATGTTTTAATTTCTTCTGTTACACAAAACATGGGTTCTTTTTTAAATGCTACATTAAAGTAGTCTATAGTCCATATTAATGTAATTGTTATTAATAATATCCAATAAATGGAATCAAATATTTTTCTTTTCATCTTGTACCAACTTTCATGAGTTATATTATTATATGGGAAATATTTTTTGTCAATATGTTTCTTTAAGTCTTATAAAATAAGGATTTACGTATTATAAGTTGACGTAAAGTTTAGGTTTACATTTTATATACAAAAAAAGCACTAACTTGTGCTTTCGTATCTATTTGCAAGGTTAAATTCTAAAACCATGTCTTTTGTTATGATTGTTCCAGGAGGAATAGATTCTGTTACAACAAATCCTGTTCCTTCAATAATATAGTTTATTTTTAAAAGTTTCATTAAACTTTGTAGTTCTTTTTTTGACCATCCAATAAGTGATGGAAGCGTTATAGAGTCTCCATTTGTTATTAATATTACTTTATCATAAGATAACATTTTTGTTTTACTTTTTGGATATTGCGATACAACTTTATTACCATTTCCTATTTTTATTATATTAATATTTTTACTTTTCAAGTCTTCTTCTACTGTTGTGATATTCTTATTAGTATATGATGGTAATTTAAATTCCATAACATTTGAATTGTTGTCAACATGATTAAATAAATTTAAATATTTTGTTGTATTAATTATTATTTCTTTTACTGCTTTTACTATGCCTGAATCTGATGCATTTGATGGTCTTTTTATAGCGGCATAAATAATAATTTTAGGATCATCTTTTGGATACATTCCTGAGAAAGAATGTATATAATCATTATATCCAGTAAGGTATCCATTTCCAGATGATATTTGAGCTGTACCAGTTTTACCTATTAAACTGTATCCTGGGAGTTGATAGCCTTGCCCTGTTCTATTCCAATCATCTCCATTTACTACTTGATCAAGTAGGTCTTTCATTTTATTAACTGTACTTGTTTTTACTAATTGTGGGGACTGTTCAATTGAACTTTCATAAATTGTTTTTTTTGTATTTGGGTTTATGATGTTTTTAACGATGTGAGGTTTCACCATTTTCCCATTATTAGCAATGATGGTAAGCCCTTGAAGTTGTTGTAGAACAGTTGTCGTTATACCTTGACCAAATGATGCTGTTGCAACTTCAATAGGATAAGTAAATCCTAGTATGCCACTTGCTTCTTTTGGTAATTCTATTTTTGTAGTAGAACCAAATCCATACTTTTCATAACAATCCCTTAATTCACTTTTATTTATTATGTCTGTTACTAAGGTACTAGCAGCCACATTTGATGAATATACAAATCCTTTATCAAGTGTGATTGGTCCCCATCCTGTACGATTCCAGTCTCTTACTGTGTCATCTCCGATTTTTAAACTTCCTGTATTTACTATTCTATTTCCGTCATATTTATCAGAGTCAATTGCACACATATAGGAAAAAGTTTTCATTGTACTACCAGGTTCAAAAGTATAAGTTACAAGAGGACTTTGATAGTTAGTTATATCTCTTATATTTGGATCAAATGAAGGTATTGAGGATGACCCTAAAATTTCACCCGTTTTTGCATCCATTAAAGTAATATTTGCCCATTCTGGAGTATATTCTTTTAAGTTGGTAATAGCACTTTCAATAAATCTTTGAATATTAGAGTCAATAGTTAGTTTAACATTTGAACCATCTACTGCTTCAATTCTTTTTTCTTTCGTATCAGGTATTTTGTATCCGTATCTATCTTTTTGATATTCTAAGTAACCGTTTGTCCCAGTTAGTAATTTTTCATATTTTGATTCTATTCCTAATTCTCCTACAATTTTTGTTTCTTTTCCTTCTTTTCCATATTGCTTAGCATAGCCTAAAATATACGATGCAAAGTTTCCATTTGGATAATATCTTTTATAAGTTTCACTAAAAGATATTCCTGGAAGTTTTAATTTTTCTATTTTTTCTTTTGTTAATTCAGTGATTGCTCTTCCACCAGGACCTAGTTCTACTTGATAAACATCTTTATTAAGTAGTTCAAGTATATATTCTTTTGACATATTAAGAATTGGTGAAAGTTGCTCTGCTGTTTTTTCTTTATCCACTACATGAAGTGGATCTTTGTTTTGACCCGTTCTAGTTTCAGATAGATACGCTATTACTGTATATGATGAAACGTTAAGAGCTAAAACATTATTATCTTTATCAAAAATAGTTCCTCTTTTAGCATAAAGAGTTGTTTTATATGTATTTCTAGTAGCGGCAAACTCATCCATGTTAGTACCATAGACAACGGGTGAAAGTGAAATATAAGATAATTGAAGAAAAATAAAAAATAGACACAAAAAAACAATTGTTTGAAATATTTTTGAAGCTTTCCACTCTTCTTTTTTATTTTTCATCTAAACACCTCAATTTTCAATAACAATAATATTTTCATTATTGTATGAAAGTCCCATTTCTTTTACAATATCCTTTATTTTATCATAAGAAGTTAGTTCATTTACTTGCATTGTCAAACTTTCGTTCTTTTTTTCTTGAATTGAAATTTGATATTTTAGTTTTTCAACACTCATGCCTAAATTCCCTTCAAATGATTTGCAAAAAACTTCTATAAAAAAAGCAAAGGTAAACAAAAAAGCACAACAAAGTCCTATTACCTTTTCTCCTCTTGTAAAACGAAATCTTCTTTTCTTTTTTTTCACTTTATCTTACCCTTTCAATTACTCTCAATCTTGCACTTCTTGCTCTATTATTTTCAAGTAGTTCTTCTTCACTTGGTGTAATATTTGCAATTACTTTATACTTTGGTAATAAATGTTCAGGAATTATTGGCATGTTTTTAAAATTTTTGTCTACTGAACTTACACTGTTAAAAATCGATTTACAGATTCTATCTTCAAGCGAATGAAATGTGATAACACATATTCTTCCTCCAACTTTTATTAAGCTTAGGGCTTGTGTTAAGCTGCTTTCAAACACTTCTAATTCTTTATTAACTTCAATTCTTATGGCTTGAAATGTTTTTCTTGCGGGATGTTTATCTCTTTTATATTTTTCAGGTACTCCTGTTTTTATTATTTCTACTAGTTCTAATGTTGTTTTAATTGGTTCTTTTTCTCTTGCTTTTATAATTTTATTTACAATTCCGCTTGCGTATTTTTCTTCTCCATATTTATATAGAATATTTGTTAGTTCTTCATAACTATAATTGTTAACGATTTCATACGCTGATATTTTCATATTTTTATCCATTCTCATATCTAATAAAGCATCAGTGTGAAAACTAAATCCTCTTTCTAAGACATCTAATTGTGGACTAGATACTCCAAGGTCATAAAGTATTCCATCAACTTCTTTTTCTCTTTTAGAGATTTCTTCTTTAAGATTAACAAAATTACTTCTTATTATTTCATAATTTGAACCAATACTATCTAATCTTTTTGTAGCTTCCTTTATGGCTTCATCGTCTTGATCGAAGGAATAAAGTTTTCCGGTTTTTATTTTTTTTAAAATTTCACTACTATGACCACCATAGCCTAATGTGCAATCAACGATTTTACTATCAGTATTTAGGTTTAAATAACTAATACATTCCCAAAGTAATACACTTTTATGCATAAATCCTCCTATTTTCTAACGATTATCAATAGAATTCTACTATTTTAAATAAGTTAGATTCTTTTTTATCTATAAAAACACTAGTAAGTATAAGTTTACCCACTTATCTACTATAATTTTACCTTATATATATACTTTTGTAAATAATAAAATGTAAACGAGTGTCAACATAAATAGAAAATACTTTATAAGTATAACATATAACCAAAAGAAAAAGAGAATTTTTCTCTCTTTTACCAAATCCAAGCTCCTAAAATTATTGCTAGTAAAATATATAGAACAATAATTATTATGTAATTTGAGCATTTTGGTTGTTTTTCTTCACAACTATTTTGACAAGCCATTAATTTCACCTCCTTAGAAAGACTTAAATGTAAGCCCCAAGTATAATAATCAATAATATAAATAATACTAAAACGATTGCTGCACTTGATATACCTGAGTTAACCATTATGACTACCTCCTTTTTTTACCTTTTCAACATATTTTATGGAATTATGATTATTATGTGAATACTTTGCTAAAATTATTGTAATTTATCAAAATTTTTGATAAGATTATAACTGTATGATGTCACCATTGTACTTAATATGGAAGGAGATTTTTATGAAAAAGAAAATTACACAAGACACGAATATGAAGACAGCGTTATTATGTGGTGGTATGGTAATCATCGGTGTAGGAGTTGGTTTATTAATTAATACTACAAAACAAGTTCCTACAACAAAAAATGGAGATGAAGTAGTTGCAAAAGTAGATGGAAAAAAATTTACTGCTAACGACTTATATCAAGAATTGAAAAAACAAAATGGACAAGGAGTTCTAGTTTCTCAAATCGATAATTTCATTACTGAAAAAGAAACAGATGATGAAGATAAAAAAGAAGCTAATGACTATGCTGATGGATACATTGAAAATCTAAAAGCACAATACGAAAGTTACAAAGAAAGTTTTCCTGATGCATTAGCAAAAGCAGGATTTAGTTCTGAAGAAGCATTTAAAAAAGAAGTTTCAAAACAACATTTAACTTCTATCGTTGCTGAAGGTTATGTAAAAGAAAATAATTTTAAAGATAATGATATTAAAAAATATTATAATGATAGCATTGAAGGATCAATGGTAGTAAGATATATTTTAATTCAACCTAAAACAAAAGAAGGTATGACTCCAGATGAAACTAGTGCTGCAGAAAAAGAAGCCTTAAAAGAAGCTAATGAAGTTTTAGCTAAACTTAAAAAAGATGGTGACTTTGCTGAATTAGCTAAGAAACATTCTGATGATGCTACTACTGCTAGTGAAGGTGGACTTTATAGTGGATTTACTAAAAATGAAGTAGTTGAAGAGTTTTGGAAAGCTGCAACAGCTTTAAAAGATGGAAAATACACTACTGAACCAGTACAATCTAGTTATGGATATTTCATAATTAAAAGAGTTAAACAAAATGAAAAACCAAGTTTAAAAGATTCTAAAGAAGATATTTTAGATGCTCTTCTTAAAAAAGCAACTGCAGAAGATACAAATGTTCTTGCAAAAGCTTGGGTTAATATTCGTAAAAAATACAATTTAAATATTGTAGATACTGATATTAAAAATAATTATGAAAACGTTGTTAAAGGTTATCAAGCTGTAGTACCAGCACAAACAAAATAAGAGAAATATTTAAATATTTCTCTTTTTTATTGTTTCTAATATTAGATAGTAATCAAATCCTTGATTTATAAGTATGTTTATTAATTTTTTTGGTTCTTTGTTATGTTTTTCAATGTATTTTATGATTTTGTTTTCAATTTCTTCTAAAGTTATCTTGTTTAAATTTTCATTTATAATGTCTTCTTCTATTCCTTGTAATAATAAGTTTCTTTTTATTTTATTAGGGCCGTCAAGGCTTAAAAGAAATTTATCATGTATATATGCTTCTGTATATTTAAAGTCGTCTACAAGGCCTTCTTTTTCAAGTTTTTGAAGTATTTCTTTATCTTCTCCAATTATTTTAAGTATTTCTTTTTTTGATCTTTTTTTTGTTTTTATTAATTTTAAAACATGATAGTATTTTTCATAAAATTGATTTTCTTTATTTATAATTTCTTCATCTATATTAGAAATATTAAATAGATTATATTTTACTATAACATCTTCATAAGTTTCTATTATTTTATCGTTTAATATTATTTGATATTTGTTATTTTTTATTTTTTTTAATTTCATTTATTCCTTTCTAAAAAAAAAGATTTTACTCTTTTCTCACTTTAACTAAATCTTTCGCTATTTCTTCTAAAGTTCTACCTACTGATTTTGACGATTTGTATTCGCTTTCTTTCATTTGATAGAATCCTGTTTCATCAATTTCTTTTGCTCTTTTTGAAACTATATTAACTAATAAATATTTAGATCCAACTTTGTTGAGTAATTTGTCGATTGATGGATTTCTCATAATATCACACTCCCTATTATGATAATATACTAGTTAACTTTTAAATACAAGTGTTTTTACAATTGTTTACATTTTTTTCTAAATTGTCAAATAAATTGTTTATTTCTTCTTTTGTGTATCTTTTTTTATTTGCAACTTTATTTATAAAGTAATAAAAATTATTCATTCTTAATATTTTAATTGTTTTAAGATTAATATTTATTAGACATAAACTACCTATAATAATATATTTTTTGTACTCATAATTTCCTAAGGATTCTTTTATTCGTTCTTCTATTTTTCTAAACATATATAAAGGATTTTTAAGTTCTTCTTGTTTTTCATCGCCTTTTATTTTCCAAACCGGGCTTTCTTCAAGTCCAAAAATTTGACCAATATAATCTTTAGATAGTATTAAACTCATATCATATTCATTCATAAATAAGATTACATCTTTTGATATTACTTTAATTCTGTGAAAGTTTGTAACAGAGTCAAGAGCTTTAACGATTGTATCTTGTCTTGCATATTTTATATCTATGGTTCTAAAAATGTTGTTTTGATACATTCTTCCTTTTTTATAGTCAATATAAAGTTTATAAAAGAAACCGATTATGATGCCTATAACAATTAATATTGCGGGCATCATATATAGAATTAAAAGTGGCTTTACGCTTACCATTATTTAATAATCTCTATAATTAAAGGTGTTATGTCTCCACATATCATATCTATTTCAAAGCAATCTAAAATATCATCAATTTCTATATCTTTTTCTCCTAGATAAACCTTTAATATTTCTTCATCTTCCATTACATAATCTCCAACTTTTTTACTTAATATTAGACCTACTTTATGATCAATTACATCATTTTTATTATATCTTCCTCCACCTAGTTTTCTTACTATTTCACCTAGTCCTTCAGTATTCATGCTTTTTACAAATCCTGTTTCTTTGCTTTTTATACTAACTATTTTTTGACTAACTTCCATTTTATCTAAATTTCCATTACCTGATTCTATTAATTCTAAAAATTTATTATATGCTTTTCCATTTTTTAAATTTTTGATAACTTTTATATTAGCTTCATCAAAAGATATGGATAGTCCAAGAGAAACCATTAAACTTGCTAAAAAGATAACTAGGTTTGTAATATCTTTAGGTCCTTTATTTTGTAATACATCAATACTTTCCATTACTTCGACAGCATTTCCAACAGCATTACCAAGAACTTCTTCCATACTTGTTAAAACACACACAACAGTTTTATTGTATGATTCTCCTATTTGAACCATTGTTTTGGCAAGTATTCTAGCACTTTCAATATCTTTCATTAATGCTCCATTGCCTACTTTTAAATCAATAATAATAGTATCAGCACCACTGGCAAGTTTTTTACTCATTATACTTGATGCTATTAAAGGAATAGAAGAAACTGTTCCTGTAACATCTCTTAAGGCATAAATCTTTTTATCAGCGGGTACTAGATTTCCTGTTTGCGATGCTAATGCTAGTCCTATATTATTAACTTGAGCAATAAATTTATTAATATTAATATTTGTATTATATCCTGGGATTGATTCTATTTTATCAATTGTTCCACCTGTAAATCCCAAGCCTCGCCCACTCATTTTGGGTGCTTTAACACCACATGATGCAACTAATGGGAGTAATATTAAAGTGGTTTTATCTCCAACTCCTCCTGTTGAATGTTTATCTACTTTTTTTCCTTTAATGCGGTCTAAGTTTATCTTTTCTCCACTATTTAGCATTGCTTCAGTTAGATAAAATGTTTCATTTTTATTCATTCCAGCCATTGTAATTGCCATTAAAAGTGCACTCATTTGATAGTCGGGGATGTTTTCTTTTACATATTCTTCAATTACATAAAATATTTCTTCTTTTGTTAACTTTTTTTTGTTTCTTTTTTTATTTATTATTTCTACTATATTCATTAATTCTTCACCTATTATAAGTATATCATAGGAATTAAAAAAAAAATAGGTTAAACCTATTTTAATCTTCTACTGATTAGTTCAACTGAACGAACTGGATCAGTAATTAAGCGTGTATATAAATCAGAATGTTTTCTTGCTTCTTTAATAACTTCAATTTCTTCTTTAGAAAATTTTACTGGTTTATTGTCTTCATCGTCTGTTACTACTGTAGTGTCTCTTCCTAACAAGTAGTTTGGATCACAATCTAAAATTTCTACTAATTTTAAGAAATTCTCCATAGTTGGAGTTCTGTTACCTTTTTCATATCCACAAATTGAAACTTTTGATACTTCTAATAAGTCTCCAAGTTTTTGTTGATTTAGCCCATGAGCTACTCTTGCTTTTCTAATTCTTTCGCCAATTACCATATTTCTTCCTCCTTATTAATGACAATATTATTATACTTTACTTTTGTGTAAATTTAAATCACTTTTACAATTAGTTAATTGCTTTTTAATTAACTTTTATGATTATAACCTCATTAATATTATGGTAAGAAAAAACAAGAATATACTATTCTTGTTTATCAAAATTACTCTTCGTCTTTTTTATCTTTTCTGCTTGATAGAAATGTAACTTTTTCTGCTACTAACTCCATAACTGTGTGATGTGTATCTTCGGTTGTATATTCACGGGCTTGAACTCTTCCTTTCACTCCCACAAGATCTCCTTTTTTACAATATGTTACCACATTTTCCGCGATTCCCTGCCAGAGAACACATGGAATAAAATCAGTTTCGTATTCACCATCAACATTTTTATAACTTCTTGGGACTGCTAAAGTTAGGTTTGTTACTTTTTTTCCATTTTCAGTTTCTCTAAGTTCTGGTTCTCTTACAATTCTTCCTACTATTACTGTTTGATTTAACATTTATCTTTCCTCCTTTCCATAAAGAATATACCTTATTTCAAAAGTATAAACAAACAGAAAAAATTCAATTTTATGCTATAAATTGTACTTCATTTACTTATTTTAAATATGTGCTTTTTTACTATACAGAGGAATAATAGAAAGGTCGTTTTAATATCAAAAAAAGATAACGATGTTATCTTTATTTGCATGTGATTTCATATTCTGTTTTAGAAATTTCGTTGTCTTTAATTTCAAAAATTACTTTTGAATTTTTCTTACATTTCTTTAATGAATCAAGTTTATATTCTTTATTCATATCTTTGTTTGCTTTTGTAAGCATTTCAAGTGTAACTTCTGCTTTATTTACTCCTACTACTCCTACCATATATGTTTTGTAATAGTCTTTAGCGGCTTCTTGCATTTCACTTTGTTTTTTCTTTTCGTTATTACATCCTGTTATTAATAATAGAGAGGTAATAAGTATTAATGCTTTTTTCATTTTTTCACATCCTTATTATAATTATATCACATCAAAAATAGTTTTTTAATAAAGAATTTAATTCAACAGCATATTCCATTGGTAATTCTTCTCTAAATCTGTCAATAAAGCCCATAATTATTAGTTCTTTTGCTTTCTCAGAATCTAATCCTCGAGACATTAAATAAAATAATTTTTCTTTACTGATTTTAGAAACGGTTGCTTCATGATTAATAGTAGAGGTATTATTATCTACTTTATTTTTTGGTATTGTATCACTTTTTGATTCTTTATCTAATATTATTGTATCGCACTTTACTGTTCCACTAGAGTGTTCGGCTTTTTTTGTTATATGAACAGTTCCACGATAATTTGAAACTCCACCTTTGGCACTTATAGACTTACTTATTATACTGCTCGTTGTGTGAGGTGCTAAATGAATCATCTTGGCACCTGTATCTTGAAATTGTCCTTTGGTTGCTACTGCTATTGAAACAGTACTACCTTTTGCGTATTCTCCATTTAATATACATGATGGATATTTCATATTAGTTTTAGATCCTATATTTCCATCTATCCATTCCATCAAACCATGTTCTTCTACTATGGCTCTTTTTGTTACTAAATTATATATATCACTTGACCAATTTTGAATAGTTGTATATCTACATTTCGCGTTCTTTTTTACATATATTTCTACAACAGCAGCATGTAATGCATCACTTGTATAAGTAGGTGCTGTACATCCTTCCATATAGTGTAATGTTGAATCTTCATCTACTACAATGATTGTTCTTTCAAATTGTCCCATATTTTTCGAGTTAATTCTAAAATAACTTTGAAGTGGTCTATCTAATTTAGTGTGTGGAGGAATATAGATGAATGTTCCACCACTCCAAACTGCTCCATTAAGGGCAGTATATTTATTTTCTGTGTATTTTACTAAATTATTAAAATACTCTTTAAAGATTTCGGGATGTTCTCTTAACCCGGTATCAGTATCACAAAATATTACATTTTTTTCTTCAAGTTCTTTTATCATATTGTGATAAATTGTTTCACTTTCGTATTGTGCATGAGTACCATCTAGATACTTTTTCTCAGCATCAGGTAATCCAATGTTGTCAAAAGTTTTCTTAATATCACATGCAACTTCATTCCAGTCAGAGGCAATTTTGTCACTTGCTCTTTTATAAAAATTTATATTATCAAAATCAATATTTAAGTCAGGACCAAACAGAGGATTTGTTAAATCACAAAAAGTTCTATATGAATTTAATCTAAATTCAAGCATCCAAAGTGGTTCATTCTTAATTTTTGATATTTCTCTAATTTTATCTTCATTTAATCCTAAATTTTCTACAGTTTCCATAAATATCACCATTTACATTATACTTTAAAAAGAAAAAAAAAGATATAATTAGTATCTCTTTTTAGTAAATTGTAGGTCTTTAGTATTATTTAATTCTTCTTAATGTGTTAAGAAAGCATTAATAATTTATATTATTTATAATGTACTACATAAAATATTATTTTTTTAAGATTTTTTCTATTCCCCACCAAGGAAGTAAAGCACATTTTTTCCTATTAGGTTGTTTTGCAATATCGTCATAAACTACAGCTAACTCAATAATTTCTTTATTATAGTCTTTTTCTTCTATCATGTTTGCGAAGTTTTCAAATATTATGTTTGCTTCAAAAACAGTTTTACCAATTAGTGTTTCTATCATTATAGAAGTCGAACTAGTGCATATTGCGCATGCTTCCCCATCAAATTTTATATCTTTAATAATGTCATTCTCAATTTTAACCATTAGGTTTATTTCATCAATGCATGATTCATTATTCATATTAAGTGAAATATAGCTATCATCTTCAATTAGACCCTTATTTTTAGGGTTTTGATAATTTTCTAGTATAATACTTCTCTTTAAATTTTGATCCATTATATCGCCTCTTTATGCTTTATATTATAGAATAATTATTTGTAAAAAGCAAGTATCTTAAAATTACTATGATTAGTATGTGATAATGTCTTAAGTATTATTCTGAGATTATATCTCAATTACAAAGCAATATAAGAATACCAAACTATATAAAAACCTGATAGAAACTATCAACTTTTAACATTGACATTTTTATCAGGTTTTATATTAATATGTCTAACTTTAAAAAAAAGCCTATCCGGCTTCTACTATTAACTTTATAGCTGTTCTTTCTTCACCATCTATGATAATATCCGTAAATGCTGGTATACAGATTAAGTTTTTACCACTTGGGGCAACAAATCCCCTTGCTATAGCAATTGCTTTTACAGCTTGATTTAGAGCTCCTGCTCCTATTGCTTGAATTTCAACAGTTCCTTTTTCTCTAAATACATTAGCTAATGCTCCTGCAACAGAATTAGGGTTTGATTTTGAAGATACTTTAAGTGTTTCCATAGTTATTTCCTCTCTTTCTTACATTTAAATATATGAATTAGATAAATATTCTATGTATTAAAATTTTTATTTTTATATAATATTATAAAAAAAAGTACTAAATTATAGTACTTTAAGATTTATTTCATTTTATATGTATATACAGGATATCTATAATCATAACTTGTTTCTAAATATTCTGTTTCTAATTTACCTTGATTGTTATCATACATTCTTATTACATTATAAACATATCTGAACCATTCTTTTTCATCATCATATAAACCTGGTTCATACCAACTTGGAAAATGAGGACAAGAACATGGTGATACTAAAAGGTTCTTACCTTTACTCATTGCATTTTCTATTAAAGAAATTGTAGCAGAACAAGGTGCCACTCCTACTAAAGTATCATATTGTTCAGGTTTTTCAAGAAAATAAAAGTTTTCTTTATGAAGTTTTATATTTCCTAAATTTGTCATCAAAAGACATGGATCGTAAACAGTTATTGTTCCTTTGTTAATTTTTGCTTGTCTTTTGTCAATTTCTTCTCCAAGTGTTGGATAACATCCTCCTGCTATTTCAAGAATATTGTTATCTACTCCAAATTTGTTTTCAATTATATTAGCAATCCCTTTATAAGGATTTTCTTCAGGTTTGTATAAATCAAGTGTAGCATATAATTCCATGAAAACATCTGCTTCTGGTTTATTCATATATTCTTTTTCTATTAATTCTTTAATTCCTTCTGGGTATAAATCTCCATAAATTTTTAAATAATTATAAACTTTTGCTTTTAATTCTTCTTTTTTTATATCTATCATTTTATATTTCCCCTTTTCTGTAGGCTCTATATTACAAGAAAAAAATAGTTTTGTCAAATTAGACACAAAAAGACTTTATTATTTAAAGTCTTCTTTTTAATTTTTTAAAGCACTTCACTAATTCATACCAAAAAATGGCTGTAAATGAAGAAGCTATAACTACTATCATTTGATTAAGGGTTAAACTTGTAAGTTTTAAGAAACCACTTATAGGACTATATATTACTAAGAATATTCCAATTATCAATATTGTATTTATTATTATTAATGTTCTATCTTTAATAACTTTTTTTAAAGTTATAAAGATTGAATCTTTTTCTGTTGCATTTACTAAGACTAAGAAGAAGTTCCCAAACATAATTGTAAGAAGACCCATTGTTCTACCTAATGTAAAATTAATTAGATTTCCAAAATATAAATAACTAATAAAGGCTACTGCAAATAAGACTAATCCTTGTATTATACTTTTTGTAAGTGAACCTAATGTTACTAGTTTTGAGTTTGGATTTCTTGGTGGTCTATCCATTATGTCTGATTCTGCTGGTTGTCTTTCAAGAATTATTGAGCATGTTGGATCTATTATTAGTTCAAGAAGAACTACATGAAGTGGCAAAAGCATTAAATTGTTTGGTGTTATTCCTAACATTGGTCCAAGTAAGGACGCAAGCATGATTGGAATGTGTATAACAAATATATAACCTACTGCTTTTTTAATGTTATCATATATTCTTCTTCCATCTTTAATAGTATCTACTATTGTACTGAAATTGTCATCCATAAGAATTAAATCAGCTGCTTCACGTGAGACTTCTGAGCCACGTTTTCCCATGGCAATTCCTATATTAGCTTGTTTTAAAGCTGGTGCATCATTTACACCATCTCCAGTCATGGCAACAATTTCTCCATTTTTTTGATAAGCTTTAACTATTCTAAATTTGTGTTCAGGAATAACTCTAGAGAAAATGCTTACTTTTTCAATACATTTTTTTAATTCTTCATCACTCATTTTATCTAACATGTCACCAGTTACAATGTTATCTACATTATCCATTCCAATTGTTCTTGCAATAGATGACGCAGTTATACCATTGTCTCCAGTTATCATTACTACTTTTACTCCTGCTTTTTTACAAGTTTCAATATCTTTTTCTATATTGTCTTTAGGAGGATCAATTAATCCTACTAGACCTAGAAAGTTTAAAGTTTCATCTTTTAAGTTTTTGGGAGTTTCATTAGTAGGTTTTTTAGCTACTGCTATAACTCTTAAACCTTTTTTTGATAATTCTTCTATTTGTTTTTCAATATCATTTCGTTCTTTTTTTGAAATATCACAAATATTTAAAATTCCTTCAGGGGAACCTTTGGCTGCTATAAAGCGTTCTTTTTCTTGTTCCCAAAGAAATCCTACCATTTTTGTGTTATTATCAAAGGGATATTCTGCAATCTTTTTACCTTCAAATAAATCTTTTTTATTTAAACCTAAAGTTTTTGAATAGTCAAACATTGCTTTTTCCATAGGGTCAAATGTATCTTCTAAAGATGATAGACACATCATTTTAGCTAATTCATTTTTATCATTTGTTATTACTTCAGAAACTTTCATTTGATTTTTGGTTATAGTTCCTGTTTTATCAACACATAAAACTGAAATAGAACCTAATGTTTCTACTGATGAAAGTTTTTTTACTAAAGAATTTTTTTTGGCTAGACGCCATGCTCCCATTGATAGGAAAATGGTTAAAACTACAGGAAATTCTTCTGGAATCATTGCCATTGCTAGGGTAATTCCTGATAATATACTTTCAATTAGACGATCTTTTAAAGTATGATCGGGAATGTTTAAAAATGTAAATAGTCCTACTAATAAAAATAAAACTCCTGCTATGTAGGCACATAGTTTTACTAGTTGATCTGTTTGTTCTTGAAGTGGACTTTTAATTTCTTCTGTTTTAGATAGGTTACTTCCGATTTTCCCATATTCTGTAAGACTTCCTATCTTATCTACTTTAATTGTACCTGTTCCTTGAATAACTAAAGTTCCTTGATAACAGTAATTATTTTTAAAGTAATTTGTTGTATCATCTTTAGTTGTTTTCCATACAGGAACTGCTTCTCCTGTTAAAGTTGATTCATCAATTGATAGACCACTATATTTCATAACATATCCATCAGCGGGAACTTTTACTCCTTCGTATATATACATTATATCGCCAGGGACTAGGTCTTTACTATTTATTTCGATTTTTTGGTTATCTCTTAAAACAGTAATTTTAGGTTCCGATAAATCTTTTAAGGCTTTTAGAGTTTTATCAGTTTTCCATTCTTGAATAACTTCAATACTTATTATTGCTACTACAAAAACTAGCATTATTACTCCATCTCTTGGCTCTCCAAGAAGAAAGTATATGGTAGCGGCAATAATTAGAAGTAAGAACATTGGTTCACATATTACGTGAACTATTTTTATGAAGAATGATTCTTTTTTTGTTTGAGTTAATTCATTCTTTCCATAAATTTCTGTTAGTTCATTTACTTCTTCGGTTGTTAAACCTTTAATTTTTTCAATATTCATATTTTTCCTCCATATATCTAAAAAAATTATCTGTAGAACATTATTGGTGTCCCACAGATAATTAATCTGCTGCCTTTTTAGGCCCGATACTTTAAAAAAAGATATCTGAAATATTAAATCTACAGTTATTTTATTATATCATAATTTTTTTAAAAAAAGCACATTAAATTTTACAAACTACTTTAAATGGTCACTTTGAATAAGTATATTAGCAAAATTATTATTTATACTTTCTATCACATATTTATCAAATTTATTTTAGTCTTTTTTTATATAATCATTTATACAATTTTAAGTTTGTGGCTTTAATTAATTTATCAATTGTATCATCTTTATTTACATATATAAAATTTTGTGGTCCTTTAAAATCATGTTTATTTTCAATTATTTTATATAGACTAATTGGATTTTTGTATCTAACAGGATTAATAACCTCAATTGCACAACAAATTTCTTTATCTTTGTAATATTCTCTAAACCAGGATAATGCTTCTTCATCGTTATTATTTCCAGTTGCTTTCATAAGTTCTTCAAATGATTTTTTTAAAATTCACCTGATTTAAACTCACCTACGATAGATTTTTCTTCTTTTGAAGAATAAACGATAGTTTTAATTGAGTCGTTATCATTTAATTTTGGAAGTTTTTTTCTAAATTCCCATTTTTTTGTTCCATCAAATATTTCATTTGAATATTTTGTCATTATTGACATTAAAACTGTTTTTTCCATATTATATAATTTTCTCTACTTTCTAATTGATTTTTTAAATTTAAATTCCTAAATAAAAGAAATAAAAAGCCATTAATAAAATTATTATTCCGAATATACAATTTAATAAGTCACTGATTTTTTTATAATTTTTATTTTTCTTAATTGATTTAACATAATTCATGCTTATTCCTGATATTATTGCTAAAACGCTATGTCCAAGAGAATAGTATAACAAAAGTATTATTCCATAGAGAATACTTCCTTTAGTACCCACTATGGCTAATAATACAATTAATACAGGTGTTGAGCATGGGCTTGAAAATAGTCCTGCAAGTATGCCTGTTACAAGTGCACCAACATAGCCTTTCTTTTTAAATTTACTAACTAAATTATTATTTGGTACTATATTTATTACTTCCCAAAGTTGTAAAACCATCAATATGCAAATGATTGATAATATTACATAAAAAAAGTCTCCTACAAAATAAAATGCTGTATTGAAAGTTGATGCTAAAACCCCTAGTGTTATGAAGGTTAAGGTTGTACCTAAACAAAACATAAGTGACATTTTTAGGGTTCTTTTCTTATTATCATTTCCACTAACGTATGCAATCATTAAAGGAACTGTTGATAAACTGCATGGTGTAAAGGAAGTTAAGACACCTGCAAAGAAAGCAATTATTGGGGCTAAAAGATAATTATTATTTATAATTTCACCCATTATATCTAAGATATTATTTATCAAAGTTATACCCCATTTCTTTAAATATTTTTAAAATTTCATGTCTACTCATAACATTTTCTTTAGCGGTATATAATTTTCCTTCTTTTGTTACAAATAATAGTGTTGGTAAAAGTTTATAATTAAATTGTTTAGCAGCTTCCTTATATTTAATTACATCTAAATATATTATTTTAACTTTTCCTTGGAAATCCTTATTTAATAGTTTTAGGGTTGGTTGCATTTCACGGCATGGAGGACAAGTTTTAGTTCCGAGTATTAACAGGATTGGAAATCCTTTTTTTGTTTCTTCATTCATATCAAATGAATTATCTAATTTATATTCAAATCCTTCCATTGGAGTAAAGTTTAAACTATTTTCGTTTTTTCTTTTTGTTATATAAATACCTAGTAATATAATTAGAATGCTAGATATAATAAGTGTTTTTCTCATTTATATTCCTCTTTTCTGTTGTAAATTATTCTTATAAATATAAGTAAATAGCATAAAGCCATTACTATTCCTGTAATTACATCGGTTGCAAAATGAGCTCTTAAATAGATACGACTTATTCCGATAAGAAATACTGTTAAAATAAGAAGTCCTATATAAAGTTTTTTGTTTTTATTATTTGATTTATAAATATAATACGCTAGAAAACCGTAAAAAGCTACGCTTGTCATTGTGTGGCCACTTGGGAAACTGTACCCACTTACTGAAACTAGATTTTCTATTGGTCTTGCTCTTACAAATATTGATTTTAGAATATAATTAAGTGGTACTACTAAGGCAATATTATATAGTTCAAGTATTGCTAGTTGCTTATTTTTAATAAAAATAAAAATCATTATTAATGAAATTCCATAAATATAACCAAACTCTGTTATAAATAGAAATATGTAAGTTAAAAAATCATTTCTAATTGGTTTTAGTAAAGAGAAAATAAAATTATCTATTACACTAAAAGAATTCAAATAATACATGATTATCAAAACAATTGAAAGTATTAAAGTTATTATTGTTATTTTTTTATTCATTTTATCACCATAACTATTTTATCATACTTGATATAAATAAAAAAGAATAAATAAATTTATCCTTCTAAAGCTTCTATTATTGCTACTGATACAGATACTGTTGCTCCTACCATTGGATTGTTTCCCATTCCAATTAATCCCATCATTTCAACATGTGCTGGAACACTTGAAGAACCTGCGAATTGAGCATCAGAGTGCATTCTTCCCATTGTATCGGTCATTCCATAGGATGCAGGTCCTGCTCCCATATTATCAGGGTGTAGTGTACGTCCTGTTCCACCACCAGATGCTACTGAAAAATATGCTTTTCCTGCTTCTATTCTTTCTTTTTTATAAGTGCCTGCTACTGGGTGTTGAAAACGAGTTGGGTTTGTTGAATTTCCTGTTATGGAAACATCAACTCCTTCATGATGCATAATAGCTACACCTTCTCTTACTTCATCAGCCCCAAAGCATCTTACATTTGCTCTATCTCCTTTTGAATAAGGAACTTCTTTAACAATTTTTAGTTCGCTGGTAAAATAATCAAATTCAGTTTCTACATAAGTAAATCCATTAATTCTTGAAATGATTAATGCGGCATCTTTTCCAAGTCCATTTAAAATTACTCTTAATGGTTTTTTTCTTACTTTATTAGCAGATTTGGCAATACCAATTGCTCCTTCAGCTGCTGCAAATGATTCGTGTCCTGCTAGAAATGCAAAACATTCTGTTTCTTCTGATAACAGCATATTGGCAAGATTTCCATGTCCTAGACCAACTTTTCTTGAATCAGCAACAGAACCAGGTATACAAAATGATTGTAAACCAACTCCAATAAGTGTCGCTGCTTGTGCTGCTGAGCTTACATTTTCTTTAATTGCTATTGCAGCTCCTACTATATAGGCATAACAAGCGTTTTCAAAACATATTGGTTGTATACCTTTTACAATACTTGCTACATCTAATCCTTTATTAATGCAAATTTGTTTAGCTTCTTCAATTGACCCTATACCATATTTAGATAAAGTTTCATTGATTTGTTTAATTCTTCTTTCATAACCTTCAAACATACTTTTATCCTCCTAATTATGTCTTGGATCTATTTTTTTAACTGCTTCGTCAAAACGTCCATACTTTCCACTTGCTTTTTCTATTGATTCCATAGCATCAATTCCTGATTTTATGTTTTCCATCATTTTACCTAAATTTACAAATTTATATCCTATAATTTCATTATTAAGGTCTAGTCCTATTTCTGTAATATAACCTTCTGAAAGTTCAAGGTAACGGGGTCCTTTTAATTTTGTTGAATAACAAGTTCCTACTTGACTACGATTTCCTTTTCCAAGGTCTTCAAGTCCAGCCCCTATTAAAAGTCCGCCTTCAGAGAATGCTGATTGACTACGTCCATAAGCTATTTGAAGGAATAATTCTCTCATAGCAGTATTTATAGCATCACATACTAAGTCAGTATTTAGGGCTTCTAAAATAGTTTTACCTACTAGTATTTCACTTGCCATAGCGGCAGAATGAGTCATCCCTGAACATCCTAGTGTTTCTATTAGTGCTTCTTCTATAATTCCTTCTTTGATGTTTAAGGTTAGTTTACATGCTCCTTGTTGTGGTGCACACCATCCTATTCCATGAGTTAGTCCTGAAATATCTTTTATTTCTTTTGACTTTATCCATTTTCCTTCTTCAGGAATTGGTGCTGGTCCATGGTTTGCGCCTTTATTAACAATGCACATATTCTCTACTTCTTTTGAATAATTCATTTGTTTACCTCCTTAATCCTACTATATAATTGTAACACATTTATCTAAAATATTACAAGGAAAAAGAATGTTATTCAACACTCTTTAATGATTCTATCATATCTATTTTTTTAAGACTAAAGTAAATTAGCACATTAATAACTAATGTAAATACTATAGTTATTAAAGCAGAGAATAAATAGCAGTAAAATCCTACCAAAGTTGGAAATACAAATATATCTAATTCACATGTTTTAATAATAGCAATACTTAATGAGTTTCCTATTAGAAATCCAAGCAGTATTCCAAAAAATGTTAATATTTTGGATTCTCTTTCTATATATTCATAGACTTCAGAGTCATAAAATCCTAATACTTTTATTGTTGCAAGTTCTCTATTTCTCTCATTAATATTTACATTTGCTAAATTATAAAGAACGGAGAAAGCAAGAATACCTGCTGAAATTATTAATATCCATACTACATAATTTAAACTTTTCATTGTATCATTCATCATGTTTTCAATTGTTCTAGTTTGAGTTACTCTAGTAAATTTAGGATTATCTAAAAGTCTTTCGCTTGTTTTATCTATTTTGCTTTCTTTTTTTACATTAGCAGTTATAGTATTAAATTTAACTTCTTCTTTAAATATTTTTTCATAAATGGAAGATTTAATGTAAATGAAATGTCTTAAGTAATTTTCGGCTATATCGTCTACTTTCACTTTTGCAGATTTATTATTAGCATTAGTGAGTGTAATATAATCTCCTACTTTTATATTATTTAATTTAGCCATTTTTGAAGTAATTATTATGCCATCTTTTAATGGTATTGTTTCTTTTTTGTTTTTGCTTTTAATCTTAATAAATTTATCTATGTTTTTATCTACTACTGTGATAGTAAAATCGGTGAATTTTTCTTTGTCTGTTTTGATTGTTCCATTTTGCATATTTGTCAAAACAGCTTCTTTGATGTTTTTATCTTGTTGGGCAAATTTTAGGTCTTCTTCAAGAAAATTTTCTGCAGTCATTGCTTGTAAATCAAATAAAAATATATTATCATATTGTGCTGGTAATAATCCACTTACGGAATCTTTTAAACCAAATCCTGCAAAAATTAAACCTGTACAGCCTCCAATTCCTATTAAAGTCATAAAGAATCTTTTTTTGTATCTAAACATATTTCTTAAAGTTACTTTAGTAGTAAAATTAAATCTGTTCCACAAAAACGGAACATACTCTAACAATACTCTTTTTCCAGCGGGTGGGGATTTTGGTCTCATAAGTTCTGCTGGTTTATCTTTAAGTTCTCTATAACATGATAAAGTTGTTGCACCTACAATACAAACAAATGCTATAATTAAACCTGTTAGTGAATCATCAATATTGTATCCTAGAATTAGATCTGGAATTTTATACATTTGTTCATAAAGAGAAAATATTAAGTTAGGTAACCAGTTGACTCCTAAAACAATTCCTATTATTCCTCCTATAACAGTTGCAAGGGTTGCATATATAATATATTTTCTAGATATTTGTAATCCTGTATAACCAAGTCCTTTTAATGTTCCTATTTGAACTCTATGTTCTTCAACCATTCTTGTCATTGAAGTAAGACTTATAAGAGTTGCTACAAGGAAAAATATTATTGGAAATATCTTTGCTATGTTGTCTATTCTTTTTGAGTCATCTAAGAAACTTGAATAACCTTGGTTGTCTGTTCTAGATGTTATTATATAGTCTTTGTTTATTTTCTTAAGTTCGCTTATTTTTTTATCTACTAATTTTTTATATTTTTTATCGAATGTATTTAATTTTGTGTCAAGTGTTAAATAAATTGATGAACTTAAATTTACATTGATATTGTCTTTTAAAGTATAACAATAAAAGTCAATTGAACCGTTTCCTAATTTGGTTGATCCTTTTTCTTCTGAAATATAAAGGGGCGACTCTACAAAACCTACTACTTTAAGTTCTTTATTTTTATAATATATAGAATCTATTTTTATTGTGTCACCTATTTTAATATTCCTATATTGTTCGATAACTATTTCATTGTCTTTTTTTGGATATCTACCTTTTATTAATTTTAACTTATTTATTTTTTTAGGAAATTCTAAAATTTTTAAAATGTAATTATTATCTTTTAATGTTCCTACTGCATCACTATCAAAAACATATTCTATATCTTTTATATTCTTAATATCTTGTTTTGAAGTAAATCCAGTTAATGTTTTTATTTCTAAATCCATAACATTTTTATTTTCAAAATATGTTGATAATGTTTTTTTCATGTCTGGAGAAGTTGCTTTTATTCCTGCATAAAAGCCAACTCCTAAAAGAGACATTATAAGAATTGAAAGAAATATTTTAAATTTCTTTGTTATTTCTCGAAAGGTATCTTTATTTAATGAACTTTTCATTTTACCACTCTATCTTTTCAACAGGAATTGTTTCTTTGTTTATTATGATATCACTAGCGGTACCATTTTTGAAGTGAATTATTTTATCAGCCATTGGTGCTATTGCAGCATTATGAGTAATTATAATTACTGTCATTTTATCATCTTTGGCAACATCTTGGAGTAATTTTAATATTTGTTTACCAGTTTGATAATCTAAAGCTCCTGTTGGTTCATCACAAAGAAGTATTTTAGGATTCTTTGCAATTGCACGGGCTATGGCAACACGTTGTTGTTCTCCACCAGACAATTGACTTGGAAAGTTATGTAATCTATCTTGAAGTCCTACCTTTGTTAGAATGGTTTTTGGATCTAATGATTTTTTACAAATTTGTGTTGCTAATTCTACATTTTCAATAACTGTTAAGTTTTGGATTAAATTATAAAATTGGAATACAAATCCTATATCATCTCTTCGGTATTTTATTAATTTTTTTCCTTTTAATTTTGTTATATCTTTGCTATCTATTAGTATTTCTCCGTTTGTTACTGTATCCATTCCTCCAAGTAGGTTAAGTGCTGTTGTCTTACCTGCTCCACTTGGGCCTACTATTACTACTAATTCTCCTTTTTCTATTGTTAGATTAGTATTCATTAAGGCGTTTATTTTTACTTCACCCATATTGTATATTTTATTTACATTTTTAAATTCTATGTATGCCATGTTTTAACCTCCATTATAATTAAATTATATCACATTTCAAATAAAATGTTTTATTAATTAGGTTACTATTTACGGATTATTTTAAAAATACGAGAAAAGAGTTGAAAAGTCTCTACTTTTTTCATCCAAAATATTTTTATGCGGTATCTTTATAATCAATTAAGTGTTTGAAATATATTTTAGGGTTGCATTTACTAATTCAAATAACTTTTTTTCAAAAAAATTCATAAATAATAACAAAAATAGTTGACATACACACTAAAAGGAGTATAATTAAAAGTGCCTACCAAGTGCGGGTGTAGTTCAATGGTAGAATTCCAGCCTTCCAAGCTGACTACGTGGGTCCGATTCCCATCACCCGCTCCAATATGTCAATAGTCTAACATCATTCCTAAAATGGAAGGGTGTTAGTTTTTTTATAACCTCTCGTGTAACAACAAGATATCATAGATTTTTCATTTTATCTACTTAATTATTGAAATTTTGTAGATTTTTTTTAGCCCTTTTGTTAGAAGTTTGTTAATTATTTGTTGTTTCAAATTTATTTCTATTTAAAATGTATTTATATGGAAAAAAAGCACTGATGTTCTATTCCATCAATGCTTCTATTTTTAATCTAATTGTTAAATTGTAATTTGTATTACTGTTTTTTATAATCAATATTCGCTAATCTTGCTTGTTTACACAAATCTTTTGTTTGAATTTTATATTGTTTCCCTGCTTTTATAGTGTAAGTTCCACATTGTCTAAATTCAAAATCTACATTATCTAGATATCCTAATGGACCAGCTACATCTGGAAGCAAATCAATTGACGATAGTATATAAATCAATGCAGAAACGATTCCAACAATTGATTCCAATGGTATCTTTGTGTATTCTTTTTTTGCTTGTTCTTCTGTAATTTTAACATTTTCTTTATTTTTCCTTTTATCTTAGTAGCATTAATACAAAGTAAAATAATGCAATTGCTACTACTACTCCAATAGCAACTTTAATCAAAATATCTTTTGCTTTTTTCATACTACATCACCTTAATCAATGTATTTATAAGTAACCTTATAATCTTTACGTTTCGAATCACTCTTAAACATTGCAGTAATAATTTTTTGAGCATTTTCATCTGCTGCTGCTAAAAGGTTATTTTCAATTGCTGTTGTTGTAGCTTTTGTTTGCATTGTTATCATAGCTTCATTTTGTTCTTTTAAATCTATTCTTGAAAATAAATTATCTTCATCTAGATAAACTTCTTGTGATGAAAAATCTGGAGTTGTTTTGTAATGTGTTGCGTGAGGTAATTTTACTATAAATTCTTTTTTTTCATCATCAACCTCGTATGTTATTTTTTCGAAATTAACACTTGCATCTACTGTAAAATCATAACTAAATATCATTCTACTTTCTGTAAATGGTATTTTAAATAAATTGAAAAAATCTCTATCATCTCTACTATCTTGAATTACTGTTACATATGCTGTTTGGGTAATTAATTCTCCCATATCCTTTAATCCAAAACTTGTTGCTTTTGATTTTGTTCTAAGATTATCTGTTATTGTTAGTCCTGCATTAACTACCAATGCAGCTAATGCTACCAAGATTATTGTTCTTCCAATTTTAGGTATCACATTAAATGCCTTATCCATCTTTTTCCAAACACTATCTTTTTTTTCTTCATTTTTACTCATACTACTTTTCCTTCTATACTTCTTTCATAATAGTATTTGTTTTTTCGCGAATTATTCTTTTTAGTGTCTTTTCAAATTACTACAATTCTATTATAACATACTAACTAAATTTTCTCACAGAAATCTTGGTCTTGTCATACACATTTATGTAGTCTATTATCCAACTTGGAATTTC
>JAVWTD010000002.1:2617-3912 GCA_036667875.1 Bacilli bacterium | reverse complement strand
AACACTATTTAACTATGAAGAAAAGTATGTTATCTATTCTACTATAGACATCTATATTCAAAAAATAATTTGTCATCTTATATCGAATGAAAATATTTGTTGATTTTCTTTAAATTCATAATTTATTATATTATCATTTTCATATTTTAATTTATCAATATTATATACATAATGAGCAATGCCTTTTTTATATGATGTATTAATATAATGTAGTTTACCATTTTTAAATATTGTATATTTACCGCTTAATTTAAATTCTTTTAAATCATCACGAGTTATATCAATACTATTTTCTAAATTTCCTTCAAGATTATAAATATTTATAAAGTTTCTCCCGTTATCATACTTAACAAAGTATAATTTATCATTTTCAAAATAACCAATAATATTATCGTTTCTACTTTTACTTGAAAATACATCTGAAGTTTTTTTGTCAAGTTCAACTTTATTTAATATTTTTAAAGTATTAGGATCTCTTTTTACTAAATAAATTGTTCTATTTGGTGAAACAGAATCATCTTTATATTGATTATCATAATATTCAAAAACAGAATAAATATTTCCGTGAGAAATGTAACTTTCAATGTATTGTCCGGAAATTGATGGAGTATATTCATCTTGATTTTTCAAATTTATTTTGCTTACTTTCTTATTATTTAAATCTATTTGATAATAAAGATATTTCGACTGTTTTACATTTACGCCATTAGATACAGATTTTTGATATCCTTCTATATTAATAATATTTTTTTTTGAATCATAACTATATGTTTCCATTATTAAAGGTATATTATAGCAATCATTATTAATTTTAACATAAAACATATATGTGTCATTATTAATATATCCATAATTTAAAATATATCCATTACCATTGTTAGTATTTAGCATATTTACAAAAGAACCAGTACATTTTTTATTATCGTTAGTATTACTTAAATTAAATGTATTCAGTTGATTTATTTTAGAATCATAAGTATATCCAAATTCTTCATAATCACCAATGGTATTAATATAATTATTTGAATCAATAAAAAGGTTGTTATATGTCCATTTTCCAAATTCGAATTCATTTACAATTTTCCTGTTTTCAACAAAAACCATCGTAGATTTTTTAGAGATATAAGATGGTAAATTAGAAATTAAATATACATAATCGTAATCAACATTTTTTTTAATGTATTTACTTTTATTATTAAATATAATAGTTATTACACCCAAAAATATAATTGTTAAAATAGAAATAGTTAGTATTAATTTTTTCATTTATTCTTTTCTCCTTCAAATTATTATTC
>JAVWTD010000002.1:0-2517 GCA_036667875.1 Bacilli bacterium | reverse complement strand
AGAAAAATATTTTCTCCTTAAATTATATTAAAATATGTAAAAGTTACCAAGAACTTCCACCTCCACCGCCTGAACCTCCTCCAGAAGATCCTCCACCGGTAGATGAACTTGAATTTGGGTTTGAACTCATATAACTTGTAGAATTACTCATAGTTCTATCCATCATATTTCCAAATACAACTATATTAAATGAACCATTTCCATGATACCAATTTGGTTCACTCATTGAAATTGATTCAAATTTTGATATCCATTTATTTGATACTCCAAGAATATAAGTAAATGGTAATATATCATAAAAATATGTTGGATTACTTGCAACAAGTGTTTCTAGTTTTGGTTTTTCAGCTGTTTCAAGGAAATTTTTAAATCCTTTAATTTTCCCTAAAATCGCGCTGCCATATTCATTTCTTTTAGATAAATGCCTTATACATATAATCATTCCAACTATACAAACAAGACCAAATATCTCTCCTATTAAATATACTGGATTTTCTGCGATTGCAATTGGTATATAACTCTCGCTATAAATAGAAAATAGAAATGGTGTCATTATTAAAATTTCTAGAAAAAGAAAACTTGTTTGTTTTGTAAATAAAATAAATGAAAAGAAGAAACCTAGTATAAAACTATTCATAACTAATATTTCCACTAAACCTCCTATTCCTGCATATTCAAGAGTAGGAACTGTCATAAGAGTAAGAACTGAAATGATTAACAAAATAGTCGGAATTATATATAAAAAAATAGATTTTTTTTCATAAATTTTATTTTTATTTTCTTTACTTTCTGTTACATTTTTAATTTTAATTAATGATTTATAAAATTCATTTTTTAAGTCTAATAAAGTAACTTCCTTTCGTTTATAAAAGTCAAATAATCCATCAAAGAAGATTTTTTCTTCCTCGTTATTTCCATCGTAATCTTTTAATTTAGTAAATAAAAAATTGTCTTTAGGTATTGTTTCTTCGATAGTTAAATATCCTTTATTTGCCAAATAAATTAGTAATGAAATTATGTCTTTATTTTCAACATATCCTTTATATAAAAAGGCTAAATCTAGGCTGTTATGACCTTCTGGTGGATAAAATTCAACTGTTTCAATTACTTTTTTATCAATACCATGTAATAGATAAAGTATTATTGCTATAAAAAGTCCTATAAATGGTATTAAGAATATTAAAATAATACTATAATTAAAACCTGGTTTGTTAAAGTAACCTTCTTCTAATTGTAATCTTATGGTAACTGCTTCTTTTGGGTTTACTACTCCTCTATATTCTCCTTTTATAGTATTATCTTGAACAGTATAAAATACTTTACTTTTATCAATTGAACCAAACTCACCACTTGAAAAGCCTATTTTTGATTCGTCGAAATCTTTTGGCATAGTGATTGTGAAATTAACATTACTAATTGTTGTATCCCACTCTGTTCCAATAATGTTAAAATATAATTCATCAAAATCTTTTGTTTTATCTTGTCCTAAACTATATAAATAACTTATATTATATGTTTTATCTTCAGTTATAAATTGATTTGGATCTCCTATTTTTAGTTTTAATTTTTTTGATGATTTTGATGAAGTAAATTGTTCATTTACCTTTATATTTGTTATTTTAGCAAAATTAGTATATTTTGATCCATCTAATCTAGTAACATTATTTATAAGTGGAATTGTTCTTATTATTCCGTGCTTTTCTATACTAAAATGAGTACTAATATTTTCTGTAATAGAAAAAGAATTATTCATATTTACTTTTATATCAATATTATAATTTGTTATTGCATATTCTCCATTACCAATGAGATTTGTATCTTCTAATGCATTTATTTTTAAAGGTAACAAAAATAAAAAGAGAAAAGCAAGAGTGCTAACTATTTTTTTCATTAGAATTCCACCTTTACATTTTCTCTGTTTTCTTCTTTAACTTCAAACATTGTCATTTCTTTAAATCCAAATATTTTAGCAAAAAGATTACTTGGAAACATTTGAACTTTATCATTCATGTTTCTTACTGTTGCATTATAATATTTTCTTGAATTAGCAATATCTTCTTCAACTTTTGAAAGTTCTTTGCTTAAATCCATAAAATTTTGATTTGCTTTTAAATCAGGATAACTTTCTGCTAACATCATTAATTTTGATAAGCCATTTGACATTTGTTGGTTAGCATCAATTTTTTCGGTTTGTGACATGTTATCGTAGGCACTATTTCTTAATGAAACTACTTCTTCTAATGTTTCTTTTTCATGTTTTGCGTATCCTTTTACTGATTCAACAAGGTTTGGAATTAAATCCCATCTTTTTTTCAAATAAACATCCATTGTTGAGAAGGCTTCTTTTACTTTGTTTCTCATACCTATTAGTCCATTATAAACTATTAAAGCATAAATAAGAATTAAAGCAATTATGCCTGCTATTATGTATATTCCCATATTCTCTACTCCCTTCTATTATAATTATACCACTTATTTAAAATAAAAAAAGAAATATTATTTTTTCTTTTTCTTTTT
>JAVWTD010000001.1:0-78283 GCA_036667875.1 Bacilli bacterium | reverse complement strand
TGATTTGATATTAATAATTTTAATGATTGTTCTTTATGTTTCACGTGGAACATTGTTTTAGCACTAATAGTTTTAATTATTGTTCTTTATGTTTCACGTGGAACATTGTTTTAACACTAATAGTTTTAATTATTATTCTTTATGTTTCACGTGGAACATTGATTTGATATTAATAATTTTAATGATTGTTCTTTATGTTTCACGTGGAACATTGATTTAAATTAATGATTTTAATGATTGTTCTTTATGTTTCACGTGAAACATTAATTATAAAAAAAAATATGTTTTTCAACATATTTAATATTTTATTCTTTTGAACTTGGTAATTCTGGTGATTCTTCAACATCATTTTCTACCAATTCTTGTTCAGTAATATCCTCTTTCGGAAGAACAGCTATTGTACTTACTTTTTGCTCTTCTTTAAGATTAATTAATTTAACTCCTTGGGCAACGCGGCCTGTAGAAGAAATTTGTTCTACTGCCATTCTAATAATTATTCCACTATTTGTGACAATCATTAAGTCTTCATCACCATGAACGTTTTTAAAGGAAACTATACATCCATTTTTAGATGTTATATTTAAAGCTTTGACTCCTTTGCTTCCTCTATGAGTCATTCTATACTCATCAATATTTGTTTTTTTACCATATCCTTTTTCGGTTACAACTAGGATTTCTTGCCCTGGTTCAGCAATTTCCATCCCAACACAAATGCCATCACCAACATCTATACCTTTTACCCCAGATGCAGTTCTGCCCATAACTCTAATTTCATCTTCTTGGAATCTTATCATTCTTCCATTAGTTGATGCTATTAATATTTCGTTATCTCCGTGTGTTTTTTTCACCGCAATCAATTCATCATTATCTTTAAGTGTTATTGCAATTTTACCATTTGATCTAATACTTTCAAATTCTGATAAATTAGTTCTTTTAACTAAGCCATTTTGTGTACAAAATACAATATTTCCCTCTTGTTCATTGTCTTCTACACATAACATTACTTTAACTATTTCTGTCTTTTCTATAGGCAATAAGTTAACTACAGGAATACCTTTTGATTGCCTGTTAAACAATGGTATTTCATATCCTTTTATTCTATAAACTTTTCCTTTATTAGTAAAGAACATCAAATAATCGTGAGTTGTCATAGAAACGATATTTTCCACAAAATCTTCTTCATTTGTTGTCATTCCTTTGACTCCAACACCACCTCTATTTTGAGTTTTATATGTTTCACTTGTTATACGTTTTATATATCCTTTATTTGTAAGCGTAATAACAATATCTTCTACTGGTATTAATGATTCATCCTCGATATATTCAATTGAAGTATTATCTATAATAGTTTTTCTTTGTTGTCCGTATTTGTTTTTAATTTCTAATAATTCTTCTTTTATTATTTCCAGAATTTTTTCATCGCTTCCTAGTATAATTTTGAAATTATCAATTGCTTTCAATAATTCTTCTAATTCGTCTTCTATTTTCTTTCTTTCTAATCCTGATAATCTTCTTAATTTCATTTCCATAATTGCTTCGGTTTGAGCTTCTGAAAGAGCAAATTGTTTAATCAATTCATTTTTTGCAATTTCATCACTTTGGGATTCTCTAATTATTTTGATTACAGCATCAATATTATCTAAAGCTATTTTCAATCCTTCTAATATATGTGCTCTTTTCTCAGCTTTTTCTAATTCAAAGGTTGTTCTTCTATAAATTACTTCTTTTTGGAAATCAATATAATTAGAAATTATATCTTTTAAGCCAAAAGTTTGTGGTTTTCCTTGATGTAACATTAATAAATTTATTCCATAAGAAGTTTGTAGTTGACTATGTTTATATAGATTATTTAAAACAACACTAGGATTTGCATCTTTTTTTAATTCTATAACTATTTTCATACCGTTTTTAAGTGAAGTTTCTTCTCTTAAATCTGCTATACCTTCAACTATTTTATCTCTAACTAATTCTCCGATTCTTGTGATTAAAGAAGTTGTATTCACTTGATATGGAACTTCAGAGACTATTAGTTCATATTTACCATTTTTTTCAAAAGTTTCTACTTTTCCTCTAATTGTTATAGATCCTCTTCCAGTTTCATATGCCCTTTTAATTCCACTATTTCCCAATATTGAACCAGCTGTTGGAAAGTCAGGACCTTTTATATAATCCATTAATTCTAATAAAGAAATATCTTTATTATCAATATAAGCAACGCATCCATCAATAACTTCCGCTAAGTTATGTGGAGGTATATTAGTAGCCATTCCTACAGCTATACCCATTGTTCCATTAACTAATATATTTGGAAATCTACTTGGTAAAATAGTTGGTTCTCTTCTTGAGGCATCGAAGTTATCTGTATAATCAACAGTATTTTTATTAATATCTCTTAATAGTTCCATTGCAATTTTAGAAATTTTAGATTCTGTGTAACGATATGCTGCTGCTTGACTACCATCTATAGAACCAAAATTTCCATGACCTTCAATCAATGGGTGTATATAACTAAAGTTTTGTGCCATTCTTACCATTGCATCATAAACTGCTGTATCTCCATGTGGATGATAATTACCAATTACGGCACCAACAGTTTTTGCACATTTTACAAACCCTTTATCTGGTGTAAATCCTGATTCTAACATTGTGTATAGTATTCTTCTATGTACTGGCTTTAGACCATCTCTTAAATCTGGTATTGCTCTTGAAACAATAACACTCATTGAATATTCAAGAAATGATTTTTCCATTTCATTAACTATATTTACATTTTCTAATCTATCCATGTTTTCCCCCTATATATCTAAATTTTCTACATAAACTGCGTTAGTTTCAATGAATTCTCTTCTTGGTTCTACTTCTTCACCCATAAGAGTTTCAAAAACTTTGTCCGCTAAAATTGCTTCATCTATTGTTATTTTTCTCAATGTTCTATGTTCTATATTCATAGTTGTATCACATAGTTCTGCTTCGTCCATTTCTCCTAAACCCTTGTTTCGATTTATAACTGCTTTTGTAGTTGGAGGTAACGATGCTAAGTATTCATCTTTTTCTTCATCCGTTAAAACAAATTTAAATGTTTTTCCATGAGTAATTTTATATAATGGAGGTTGTGCCACATAAACATATCCATTTTCAATAATAGGTTTAAAAAATCTATAAAATAATGTTAACAATAAAGTTCTTATATGTGATCCATCAACATCTGCATCCGTCATAATTATTATTTTATGATAACGTAGTTTTGATAAATTAAACTCATCACCCACTCCTGTGCCAAATGCAGTAATCATACTTCTTATTTCATCATTTCCTAATATTCTATCTAAACGAGCTTTTTCAACATTTAGTATTTTACCTCTTAAAGGTAAAACAGCTTGTGTTTTAGCATCTCTTCCTTGTTTAGCTTGGCCTCCTGCTGAATCCCCTTCTACTATAAAGATTTCTGAAACAGTTGCATCTTTACTTGAACAATCTGTAAGTTTTCCCCATTGACTAGTTATTTCAAGACCACCTTTTCTTCTTGTTAGTTCACGTGCCCTTTTAGCCGCAACTCTTGCTCTAGCTGCCGTTAAAGCTTTTTCCATTATGAGTTTAGCTTCATCTGGGTTTTCTAAAAGAAATCTTTCAAAACCTTCAGTAAAAACATCATCAGAAATTTTTCTTACTTCACTATTTCCAAGTTTTGTTTTAGTTTGTCCTTCAAACTGTGGATTGGGATGTTTACAAGAAATAATCATTGTTAAACCTTCTCTTACATCGTCTCCAGTTAGAGATTCATCATTATCTTTTAAGGTTTTATTATTTCTACCGTAATTATTTATAATTCTAGTAAGAGCTCTCTTAACACCATCTTCATGTGTCCCACCTTCGTATGTGTTTATATTGTTAGTGAATGAATATACATTTGAAGTATATCCTGAGTTATATTGTAAAGCTATTTCCATAGCAATATCATTAACTTCTCCTTCTAAATGAATAATTTTTTCATGAATTGGAGTTTTATTTTTATTTAACATTTCAACATATGCACTAATTCCACCTTGATACATAAAGGATTCTTTCTTAGATTCAATTTCTCTGTCATCTATTAAAATTAGTTTTAGTCCTTTATTTAAAAAGGCTAACTCTCTAACTCTAACTTTTAAGACATCAAATTCAAATTCTATTGTTTCTGTAAATATCGATGGATCTGGTTTAAATGTTACAGTTGTCCCTGTTCTTTCTAAAGGACATTCATCAATTACTCTTAAAGGAATAGCTGTATGTCCTCCATTTTCAAATCTTATTGAATGAATCTTTCCTAATTGATATACTTTTACTTCTACCCATGCACTCAAGGCATTTACAACAGAAGCTCCTACTCCATGTAGTCCTCCAGATACTTTGTATCCGCCACCGCCGAATTTTCCTCCTGCATGTAGTACAGTATAAACTGTTTCAACTGTTGATAAACCTGTTTTTGAATGTACTCCTGTTGGAATTCCTCGACCATTATCTTTTACTGTAACAGAGTTGTCTTTATTTATTATGATTTCTATGTCTGTACAATATCCAGCAAGTGCTTCATCTATAGCGTTATCAACTATTTCCCAGACTAGATGATGAAGACCTTTTCCGCTAGTTGTACCAATATACATACCTGGTCTCTTTCTTACAGCTTCTAATCCTTCAAGAACTTGTATATCGGAAGCATCATAATGTTCTAAATTTTTTTCCATGTTTCACCTCTAATTTTCTATTATTCCATCAACGCCTAAATTAATAATATTTGCATTTTGTTTTATTTCATCATTTATATCGTTGATATCAGTAGTTGTAATAAATGTTTGAATGTCTTTTTTTAAATATAAAAGAATATTATTTTTTCTTTTTTCATCAAGTTCACTAAAAATATCATCTAAAAGTAGTAAAGGATACTCTTTTTTTTGTTTAAAGAAAAGTTCTATTTCTGCCAATTTAAAAACTAATACTGCTAGTTTTTGCTGGCTTTGAGAACCAGTTAATTTTAGATTTTGATCTTTTAATAAAAATTCAAAATCATCTTTATGAGGTCCGAATAAGGTAGTTCCATAAGATAACTCTTCTTTTTTAAAATTTTTAAAAGCATTCTCTAATTCTTTTTTAATAACATCATCTTTAAATTCAGAAATGTGTGGACTAGTCTTATAGTTTATTGAAAAACCATCTTTTTCCATTGTTTTTTCATAAATAGTAGATGATAAAAGTGTTATTTTTTTTAATATTTTATCCCTTACTTTATATATATATACGGCTTTATCTATCAAATATTTTTCTAAAATTATTAAATAATTATTATCAATAATTTCATGATTTTTAATTTTTTTAATATAATCATTTCTTATTTTTAAAAGTGTATTATAATCTGATAAAACTTTAATATAATTAGGGACTATTTGTGAAATTTCAGTATTTAAATATCTTCTTCTTATATTTGGGGCACCTTTTATGAGTTCAATATCATCTGGTGTAAATACAATAGCATTTAAATTATAAATATAATCAATCATTTTAGTGTTTTTACCATTAACATAATTTTTTTTGATTTTACCATTGTATTCTATTTTTAATTCATCACTAAAATTCTTTTTATCAGTCTTTCCTGAAATAGAAAAACCCAAACAATTAGTTTTAATTAGAATGCTGTCTGATACTGGTCTAAAACTTTTTGTTAAAGCTAATGTGTAGATAGCTTCTATGATGTTGGTCTTACCTATTGCATTGTTTCCCACTATAATATTTATTTTATCTATAAAATTTATACTAAGATTATCATAGTTCCTAAAATTAGAAACTTTGAGGTTGTTCAAAACCACCAATATCGCCTCATTTCCATTAAAAAGCCCCTATATTTAAAAATTGTGTGTTTCATATACACCTATACACATATAAAGTATATCATAAAATTTGATGAAAAAAAAGAAAAAAGATATTAAAATATACCTTTTTCTAAATCACTTTTTGAAAACATAGCATGATAAACCTTTAAAGCTTTAGTATATTGATTATTAATAGTAAATGGAGAGATGTCTAAAATAATTTTTTTACCGTTTTTAAATATAATTTTACTTTTATTTTCACAAGGTTCAATACGTAATACATTTTCTAATGCTATCCATGATGTAGTCTTATCTGCATAAGAGAGTGTAGGAAACATAACAATTTTTTGTCTTTCTGATACAACTATTGGGCATTTATATCTTATACCCGTCAAACTAGAACAACCTTTTATTCTTCCATCCATAGTAGAACCAAAATTTCTACAACAATTATTTATTACAGTTCCTATGTTGCTTTCAATTAATCTCTGCTTGTCATCCTCATAAATAATGCAACTTTTACTATCTATTCCTTCTAATAACAAAGTAGACATATTAATTTCATAATCCACATCTTTATATTTCATATTTATCTCCTTTCTAATTAAGCACACTGGGGTGTGGGCTCAATGAGGATGTATTATACATAGGACTTCCAAATTATTTTGTCGAAATATGTCGAAAAACTAAAAAAAGTTGAAAAAGTATAAAAAAAAACAATAAAATTTTGTTTTTGTGTAAAATTATGTAAAGTTTTATTGCTTTTTTCAAAATTAATATGTTCTAATTGGTAAAATAAGTTGTAATAAATCTTCATTTTTTGTATTTTTTATTATTATTGGTTTAATATCTCCATTGAATTTCAAATATATTTCATCACAGTCCATTGATTTTAGTGCATCAAGCATATATTTTGAACTGAATGCAATTTTTAATTCTTCTAAATTGTTTTTTTCAATATTAATATTTTCTTCAACATATCCTATTTCAGGAATATTGGAAGATATTACAGCTTGACCATTTTTTGTTTCAAATCTTATAGTATTTTTGTCATTTTCATTTGTTAATAATGAAGCTCTATCAATTGCATTGTAAAATTCTCTTAATTTAACTTTCATAATTAATGAAAAATCATTTGGTATTAATTTAGATGTATCAGGATATGTACCATTTATAATCCTAGACAACATAATAGTAGAATCAAACTTAAATATTATTTTGTTTTCAAAAATATGTAATTCAAAATTATCATCGTCTTCATTAAACATTCTAATTAATTCACTTAGATTTTTAGTAGGAATTACTATGTTATAATCTTGATCTAAAGTACTATTTAATAATATTTCTTTTTTTGCTAATCTATATGAATCTGTTGCTGTACATTCTAACTTGTTATTTGAAAAGTTAAAGTCAATTCCTGTTAGAACAGGTCTTGATTCTTGTGTAGAAGTTGCAAATATTGTTTGATATATAGCAGTTTTAAAATTCTTTTTACTCATTATAATAGGATTCTTACATTCATTTAAGTCTAATTCTGGAAAATCATTATAATCATTGCAATTTAATGTAAATGAAGAAGTATTTGTATATACACTTAGTTTAGAATCAATTAATTCTTCAATATTTATAATTTGTCCATTTAATTTTTTAACAATTTCGTGGAAAAGTCTTCCTGAAACAACTATATCTCCTAATTCAATTATTTCTTCAATGTTTTTAGTTGGTATAAAGCTTTTTATAGCAATTTCATTATCTGTACTTAAAAGATATAATCCTTCAGGTGTAAGACTAAGTTTAATGCAATTTAAGATAGGAATAATATTTTTATTAGAAATTCCTTTTATTACGTTATTTAAGTGATCGTTTAATATGTTTTGTTTAATTATTATTTTCATTCTATTTCTCCTTTTATTATATATATATTAAGTATTAATTATTAATGCTGTGGAAAAGGTGGATAACTAGTGAATTTACTCTTTTTTTGTTATATTTGTTAGACATTTTTAATGTGTATAACTTTAGTGTTATTCACATTCTTTCCACCTATCTCATTTGATTAACAATTTTTTGTAGTTCATCGTTAAGGTTTTTGTTTAATTTTATTTCTTTTTTAATTTTATCAACCGAGTGCATAACTGTTGTATGATCTTTTCCTCCAAATTCATTTCCAATTCTTGTTAAAGGTTCTTCTAGATATTCTCTACAAATATACATTGCTATTTGTCTAGGATAACTTATTGAGGCTTTTCTTTTTTTACTTTTTAAATCTTCTACTGAAATGTTATATTTCTGGGAAATAAGTTGCTGAACTTGGTCAATTTTATTTTTTGTTATAATAGTTTTAACTATATAACCATTAAGTGCTTCTTGTGCTAAAGCATAAGTAATATTAGCACCATTCATTATTGCTGCATAAGCTAAAATTCTTCTAAAGCAACCTTGAAGATTTCTAACATCAGTTGTGCATATACTAGCAATTAATTCAATAACATCTTCTGGAAAATTAGTAAGATTTTCAGATTTTATTATAGTATTGATTATGTTGAGTCGCAAATCAAAATCAGGTGGTAGAATATCAACAGTAAGACCACAGTTAAATCTTGTTCTTAGTCTTTCTTCTAATTTTTTTAAATCATTTGGGGATCTATCAGATGAAAGAATAATTTGCTTCTTATTACTGTATAAATCATTAAATGTATTAAAAAATTCTTGTTGTGATTTAGTGGCTTCTTGAAGATATTGGATATCATCTATAATCAGAACATCAATGTTTCTGTATTTTTCTTTAAATTCATCTGTTGATTTGTAGTTTTCTTTTTCTTTCTTTGCTATAAAAATCTTAACAAAGTCATCAACAAATTTTTCGCTTGTTACATAGAGTACTTTTTTATTTGAATTTTTAACAATATAATTGCCTATTGAGTGCATCAGATGAGTTTTTCCTACCCCGCTTGGTCCATATATAAATAAAGGATTATATATCTGCCCAGGTCTTTCCGCTATTGCAACTGCATTCATTTTAGCAAATTTATTTGATTTACCAAGTAAAAATGTATCAAATGTATAGTTTGGGTCAAGATTAGATTCAAAATTATTATCTTTTGGAATTCCTATTTTGTCCACATCTATAATTATATTCGTTTCTATTTCATCTTCTGTGAAGTATTCTATTGTAAAATTAGACTCTGTTATGTTATTAAATATATAAGTAACTTTATTATTATATATTTCTTTTATGTGCTTTTTAGCAAGAGGCATATTTACTTGTATTTTAGCTATACCTTCTTTAATCTCAATTAGTTTAGTATCCTCAAACCAAGTTTCGTAATTAATGGGTTCAATTTCTGTTTTTATTTTTTCTAAAAACTTATTCCATATCGAATTATAATCAAGTCCCATTTCATCACCTCACTTCGTCTAATCCCATTTTAGATTATTTTCTTTAAAATTACAATATCATTTGTAAAAAAAAGCACTTATATTATAAAGAAAACATTGGGAAATATTATATTATTACGAAAAAATAAAATTGTGGAAAAAAAAGACTTTAAAAACAATGGATACTATAAAGTAATCCACAAAAATGTTGATAAATGGTTATACACAAGTGCATAATTAAGTTTTCCACAGAAAATGTGGATTGCATCATTATAATTAATTAATACAACAACAATTTTCCACATTAATATTTTTTTTACTGTGCAAAAGTAAATTTCATAGGTTTTTTCCACAATCCATATAATTAGCCAGTACCACCACTTAAGACATTATCACATACTAATCATATTTTTTTTCCACAATCCATATAAATTTATTGACAAAACAAGCTTTTGAATATATAATGTATAAAGCAACCGAAATTTAAGTTCAGGAGGTGTAAAAAATGAAAAGAACATTTCAACCAAATACTAGAAGAAGAAGTAAAAAAATAGGTTTCTTAGCTCGTGTTAAATCTTCAATCGTTAAAAGAAGAAGAAGAAAAGGACGTAAAGTTTTAACTCATTAATAATTCCACTGAAAAGTGGTTTTTTAATTAAGGAGAATGATTATATATGAAAAAATGTAATGTTTTAAAAAATAATAGAGATTTTAATCGTATTATTTCAAGTTTTAAACCTTTTAAAAGCAAATATTTTGTTATATACATAGAAAAAAGCAATGATGAAATTTATCATTTTGGTATTTCTGTTGGTAAAAAAATTGGTAATGCAGTTACTAGAAACAAGTATAAAAGAAGAGTTAGATCAATTATTGATAAAAATAACTACCAAAAAGGTTTTAATTGTATTATAATATTAAAAGGAAGCATTTTAAATATAGATTATAATGAAATGGAAAATGCTTTAGTTAAATCTCTAAGAGATTTAAAAATTGTAGAGGAGTAGTTTAATGAAGAAAAAATCTGTTTTATTTTTGACTTTAATAATTAGTTGTTTTATTTTAACAGGATGTACAAACTATGTTAAGGATAAAAATAATAAAATTGTAAAAGACGAAATAACTGGTCAAAACTTAGTTGATAATATTTTATGTCAACCTGAGGCTAAATCGACTTTAGATGTTTATAAAGGACAAAAAAAAGATATATCTAATCTTCCTAAATGTACATCATTTAAGATAACAAGTGGTGGATATGAAGGAATTTGGACATCTATTTTTGTTAAACCTCTTGCTTGGTTTATACTTCAAGTTAGTAAAATAGTTAAAAATAGTGGTGTTGCAATAATAATTGTAACTATATTAATAAGATCTTTAATGGTTCCTTTTACTAAACAAGCAGCACTACAGTCAGAAAATTTAAAAAAAGTAAAGCCTGAGTTAGATAGATTAGAAAAAAAATATGTAAATAAAACTGATCAAGATAGTATGATGCAAAAAAGTCAAGAAATGCTTATGCTTTATAAAAAATATAATATTAATCCAATGTCTGGATGTTTATTTTCATTCATTCAATTGCCTTTATTTATGGCTTTCTACGAAGCACTTTATAGATTACCAGCTGTTTTTGAAGGAAAATTCGGACCTTTTGAATTAGGTACAAGTCCTCTTGTTTCAATAGGTAACGGTAATTATTATTATTTAATACTAGCATTATTAGTTTTCTTAGTTACATTTTACTCATTTAAATTGAATTCAGGAGCAGCTATGTCTGCTGAACAAGAATCACAAATGAAAATGATGAGAAATATAACTCTAGTAATGATAGGAACAGCTTCATTTACTGTTTCATCAGCAATATCATTATATTGGATTACAAATTCAACATTTACAATTGTACAAAATTTATATGTTAAAAGAGGAATTGAAAAATGATAGAAGTATTTAAAATTGAAGGAAAAGATGAAAAAGTTTTATTAAACGAAGTTGATTGCAATGAAATTCATTATATTGTAAATGAAATACCTGGTAAATTATTTAAAAGTAAAAAATATGAATTAAAATATATTAAACAAGATGATATAAAAGAATTTATAAAAGAGTTTATTCTAAACCTTGGTAAATCTTTAAAAATTGATATTAAATCAGAAATGATATATAAAAATGAATGTTATAATGTAGTACTTGATTCAGAAGATAATTCATTGATAATAGGAAAAGATGGAAGAACACTAAATTCTATTCAATTACTTATTCATCAAATAATTTCTAATCTTACTAATTTTAATATTAGAATAAATGTTGATGTTGCTAACTACAAAGAAAAAAAGCAAAAAAGATTAGAATCAGAAATTAAAAAAATAGCAAAAGAAGTTTCAGAATCAAAAATTGAAGCTAAACTTGATCCAATGAATTCTTATGAGAGAAGATTAGTTCATACAATTATAAGTGAATATAAAAATTTAGAAACAGAAAGTTTTGGTGAAAACCCTGAACGTTATGTTGTTATAAGATTTAAAGAAGATTAATTTTATCTTCTTTTTTTTATTAAAATAGTGTATAATTAATCAATTAGAGGGAGGAATACGAGTGAAGGAAGAAAAAATAATTGAAAATTTAAAAAGTAAGTTTGATAAAGAGTATCAAGAAGCTGTTAATATTATTCTTAATAATGATGAATTTAAAAAAAGATTGACATTTCACCACCATGAAAATAGATCTGTTTATACTCATTCTTTGTTTGTATCCTTTTATTCTTATAAAATCGCTAAAATTATGCATCTTGATTGTAGAAAAACTGCAATTGGAGGACTTCTTCATGATTTCTATTGTGATGATTGGCAAACGAATCCTAAAAAGGGAATAAAAAATCTTCACGGTTTTATACATGCAAAAGAAGCATATAAAAATACAGAAATTAATTTTCCAGAGTTTAGTGATGAAAAAATTAAGGATATTATTGAAAAGCATATGTTTCCATTAACAATAAAACCACCTATCTATTTAGAGTCTTGGATTGTTAGTCTAGTAGATAAAGCTGTCTCACTAGAAGTTTTACTTTATCCAAAGCAATGGTACAAATATATAGGATTAGCATTGATTTTTAAAGGGAGGATAAAATAAATATGAATATGAATGATACAATAACTGCAGTATCAACTGCACTTGGTGTTGGAGCCATTTCTATAATAAGAGTAAGTGGCAATGATGCAATTGAAATTGCCAATAAAATAACAAAAAGAAAAAGATTATTAGATGTAAAATCACATACTATAAATTATGACCATATTATTGATAATAAAGATATTATTGATGAAGTATTAATAAGTGTTATGCGAGCACCTAAAACATTTACAACAGAAGATGTAGTAGAAATAAACGCACATGGTGGAATAACTACTACAAATAAGATTTTAAAACTTCTATTAAATAACGGTTGTCGATTAGCAGAACCTGGAGAATTTACAAAAAGAGCTTTTTTAAATGGAAGAATAGATTTAACACAAGCAGAAGGTATAATTGATTTAATTAATTCAAAAACAGAAAAATCAAGAAATATCGCTATTAATCAATTGGATGGTAAAGTGTCTAACTTAATTAGAGAACTAAGACAAGAAATAGTTGAAATTTTAGCAAATATAGAAGTGAATATTGATTATCCTGAATATGAAGACATTGAAGAACTAACTAATGAAAAAGTTAAACCCAAACTAGATAATTTAAAAATTAAAATTAAAAATATTTTAGATCAAAGTGAAAATGGGAAATTGATTAAAGAAGGAATAAAAACATCTATTATTGGTAAACCAAATGTTGGGAAAAGTAGTATTTTAAACAGATTTTTAAATGAAGATAAGGCAATTGTTACAGATATTGAAGGAACAACAAGAGATATAATAGAAGGTACAGTACAAATTGATGGTATTTTATTAAATATGATAGATACAGCTGGTATAAGAGATACATCTAATTTAGTTGAGAGTATAGGTGTTAAAAAAAGTCTTGAACTTATTGAAAAATCGGATTTAATTTTATTTGTTTTAAATAATAATGAAATTTTGACAACTAAAGAAATAGAACTTTTAGAAAAAGTAAAAGAAAAAAATTATATTATAGTTGTAAATAAAAGTGATTTAGAAAAAAAATTGTGTTTACCAAATAATTTATCAAATATAATTGAAATTAGTGCCTTAGAAGATAAAGGAATAGATCTTTTAAAAAATAAAATAAAAGAAATTTTTAATCTTGAAAAAGTAATTACTGATGACCTCACTTATTTAACAAATGCTAGGAGTATATCATTACTTGAGAAAGCTTATGTTTGTTTAAATGAAGTTTATAAAGGATTGGATATGCAAATGCCTATAGATATGATTGAAATAGATATAAAAAACATGTGGAATATACTGGGTGAAATTATTGGAGAAACTTATCAAGATGAATTAATAAATCAGTTATTTAGTCAATTTTGTTTAGGAAAGTAGAAATAAGGTGTAAAAATGGAATATGAAATTATAGTCGTTGGTGGTGGACACGCAGGATGCGAAGCAAGTCTTGCTTCTGCAAGAAAAGGACATAAAACTTTGCTAATTACAGGGAATATTAAAAATATAGCAGATATGCCTTGCAATCCATCAATCGGAGGAAGTGCTAAAGGAATAGTAGTAAGAGAAATTGATGCCCTCGGTGGAGAAATGGGAAAAAATGCAGATAAATCACAAATTCAAATAAAAATGTTAAATTTTGCCAAAGGACCAGCAGTTCAAGCACTTCGTGCTCAGGCTGACAAAATTACTTACCCAAAAGAAATGTTGAAAACACTATTAAATCAAGAAAATCTTGAAATAAAAGAATCTCTTGTTGAAGATTTAATTATTGAAAATAATGTAAATAAAGGTGTTGTTCTAGAAGATGGAACTAAAATATTATCTGAAATTGTTATTCTAACTACGGGTACTTATTTAAAAGCTGACATTATGGTTGGAGATATTAGAAGAAGAGAAGGTCCACACGGAGAAAAACCAAGTAATCATCTTAGTGATAAAATGAAAGAATATGGATTAAAAATTATAAGATTAAAAACTGGAACTCCTCAAAGAATTGATAAAAAAACTATTGATTTTTCGTTAACAAAAGAAGAACTTGGTGATCAAGTTTTAAGAACATTTAGTTTTGATAACAATCCTTCTTATAAAATAGAAGAACAAGTACCATGTCATTTAATTTACACTACTAAAGAAACACACGAAATAATTAAAGAAAATTTAAATAAATCAAGCATGTATGGAGGATTAAATGATGTTACAGGTGTAGGACCAAGATATTGTCCATCTATTGAAGATAAAGTTGTAAGATTTAGTGATAAAGAAAGACATCAACTCTTTTTAGAACCAGAAAGTAAATATTATGATGATATTTATGTTCAAGGATTTTCAACAAGTATGCCTCATGATGTTCAGGAAAAAATGATACATAGTCTTCCTGGATTAAAAAATGCTAAAATAGTCAAATATGCATACGCTATCGAGTATGATGCAATTTATCCAACACAATTAAAACAATCTTTAGAAACTAAAATTATAGAAAACCTTTTTACCGCAGGACAAATTAATGGTACAAGTGGTTATGAAGAAGCTGCATGTCAAGGACTTATGGCAGGAATCAATGCTTCTTTAAAAATTGAAGGAAAAGATCCTCTTATTTTAAAAAGAAACGAAGCATATATAGGAGTTTTAATTGATGATTTAATAACAAAAGGAGTAAGAGATCCATATAGGTTACTTACTTCAAGAGCTGAATATAGATTGCTTTTAAGGCATGATAATGCTGATATTAGACTTAGAAATAAAGGATATGAAGTTGGCTTAATAAATAATAATCAATTTAATGAATTTCAATTAAAAATTAAAAATATTGAGGACTTAACAAAAATACTTAAAACAAATAAAATAACACCAAAAGAAGAAGTTAATAAATATCTTTTAGAAATTAATTCAACAATAATACATGATGGAATAAGTCTATATGATTTGTTAAAAAGACCTGAAATAAAAATGAACAATATTGAGCATTTTTTAAAACTAGACTTTAGTGAAGAAGTAAAAGAACAAGTTTATATAAATAATAAGTATGAAGGTTATATTATTAAAGCAAATAAAGAAGCAGCAAAAATGTTGGATTTAGATAACAAAAAAATACCTATGAATATAGATTATAACAAAATACATAATCTAGCTAGTGAAGCTAAACAAAAACTTAAAGAGGTTAACCCTTCTTCTATAGGACAAGCTTTAAGAATTAGTGGAGTAAATCCTGCAGATATTTCTATTTTAATGATATATTTAAAAAAGGAGTTCAATAATGAAAGAAAATGATTTTATAAAAGCTTTAGAAGATATTAATATTCATGTTTCTATTAATCAGTTAAATCAACTAAAAAAATATTACGAAATTCTAGTTGAATGGAATAAAAGTATGAATTTAACAGGAATCACTGAAATAAAAGAAGTATATTTAAAACATTTTTATGATTCAGCCACTATGAATCAAATTATTGACTTAAATACTGTAGAAAGTTTATGTGATGTTGGAAGTGGTGCTGGATTTCCAGGGCTTGTTATTAAAATACTGTTTCCACACATAAAAGTAGTACTTATAGATTCATTAAATAAAAGGATTAATTTCTTAAATGAAGTAATAAAAGAATTAGAATTAACTGAAATTATTGCAATTCATACAAGAAGTGAAGAATTTGGAGTAAAAAATAAAGAACAATTTGATGTTGTTACAGCAAGAGCAGTTGCTTCGCTTCCTATTTTAATGGAGATTTGTGTTCCTCTAGTTAAAGTAAATAAGTATTTTATACCTATGAAAGCAAATATTAGTGATGAAGAAATAAAAACTAGTAATGCATGTGATAAACTTTCTATTAATATAGAAGAAAAAATAGAATTTAAATTACCTTTTGAAAATAGTAATAGGTGTTTACTAAAATATAAAAAAATAAAAGAAACCAATAAAATTTATCCAAGAAAATATGCAGAAATAAAGAAAAAACCATTATAGGTTTTTTTTTGGGAAATATTTCCCAAATAATATTGAGTTTTTAGAAAATATATAGTATTATAGTATATAGAATAGAGGGATGTTATGGATTTAGAGAAAAAAATTGTTAATTTAGATATAAATGATATTTTACCTAATAGATTTCAACCGCGTATCAAATTTAATGAAGATTCAATAAATGAATTATCTGATTCAATAAGAGAACATGGGGTTATTCAACCTATTGTTGTTAGGAAAATGGGCGATAAATTTGAAATAATTGCAGGTGAAAGAAGATTTAAAGCATCTTTATTAGCAGGAAAAAATTATATTCCAGCAGTTGTAACCGAACTAAATGATAAAGATAGTGCTGAAGTAGCTTTAATAGAAAATGTTCAAAGAAAAGATTTAACACCAATAGAAGAAGCTATATCTTATAAAAAAATACTTGATATGGGATTTCTTACTCAAGAAGAACTTGCAACAAAATTAGGCAAAACACAATCTACAGTTGCAAATAAATTACGACTTCTTAATCTTGATGATGAAATTCAAGAATCTCTTCTTGAAGAAAAAATTTCAGAAAGACATGCAAGATCTTTACTTAGATTAACAAATCCAATAATTCAAAGGAAAATGTTGACAAAAATCATAAATGAAAGATTAACAGTTAGAAAAGCTGATGATGAAATTGCTAAAATTTTAAAAGGGGAAGATATTTTTGGAAACAATAATGTAGATAAAATTATTAAACCAGAAAATAATATCAATTCTGAGGAAAAAAATGTTTTTGAAAATACTACTTACACTACTAATGATAATCAAAATAATGCAATATCAGAATTTAATGTTCCAAGCAGTAATGTAAATGAAGATGAAAAAAAATCTTTTTTCGATAATAACTATAATTATCCAAAAAATGTTATTAAAAATTATAATAATAATTTTGACTTCAATAGTTTTAATGAAAATAATGAGGAAGAAAACGCAGTACCTATTTTTGAAGGTAATGAAGAAACAATATTTCCTAATTTATTAGAAGAAAAAACTGAAAATAAATTAAATGTAGAAAAAAATATTGATATTTTTAATCCATATAATAATACAATTGAAGAAGTTGTAAAAGAAGAAAGTTATAATAACAAAAATGAAGAACCAGTTATTATTATAGAAGAGGAACCAACAATGAACAATGAACCAATAAATAATTTTCAAAATAATAATTTCATGACTCCTGATTATTTTCAAAATAATCAACAAACAAGTGCTCCTAAAGAATTTAATCCATTTGATATGGCAAATAATACAATATCAAACGATTTTAGTATTCCAGTAACTCCAATTGTAGAAAACAATCAAAATGATTTTACTAATACTAACAACACTTTACCTAATACAAATAATTTAGGAATAGAAGAACCAAATGTTAATATTCAATCAAATAATAATAATTTTATAAATCCTGGATTTATGGATATAGATAAAATACAAAATGAAGCTGTTGATATAAATGAAAGCAAAGAATTTAATCAACCAGAATATTTATCTGAACAAACAAATGAAGCAATTGATATTTTTTCAAATAATGGTCCTCTTCTTAAACCTAGTAATACTACATTAAAATCTTACGAAGAAGAAAATGAGGAACTTCAACCAGGAAAATTCTTTAGTTTACCTATACAAGAAGAAACAAATAAAAATGAAGAATTTAAACTTGACAGTAATCCATTTGAATTTAATATGTCAGATAATTTAATAAATGCCATGAATATAAATCAAGAAAACCAACCTGTTTTAAAATCTTTAGATGAAGTTAGTCAATTTAAAGAAGAACCAAAAGAAGAAAATAAATTCAATCAATTTTTTCAACCAGTAATGATGGAAAATATTGATAAAAATAACAATCCTGTTAATCAATTTGGACTACCAACACAAGAACAATTTGAAGTTAAAACACAACAAATGCCTTATACACAAAATAATTACTCAGAACCTATAATACAAAATCAATTTACAAATCAAAACGTTAATCAGGTTAATAATCAACAAGTACAACAAAATAAAACTCCTGAAAACAATATGTCTAGTTATATGACACAAAATATAGTATCAAATCAATTGCAATCAAATAATAATATGAATCTTGCTATGGATGCTATTAAAGAATGTGTTTCAAAAATAAAAAGACTAGGATATAATATAAATACTGAAGATTTTGATTTTGAGAATATGTACCAAATAATGTTTAGAATTGAAAAGTAAGTTCATCTTACTTTTTTTAAAACTTATAAATGGCAATTAAACTAAATCAACAATTTGTTGTTTTTTGGTATTAATAATGTTAAAATAAGATAAATTTAAAAAGATTAATCTATAAAAAGGAGGAAATTATGTTTAAATTAGAATCAAAATATAAACCTAGCGGTGATCAACCACAAGCAATACATAAATTAGTTGAAGGTATTAAAAATGGAAAAAAAGAACAAATATTATTAGGTGTTACTGGAAGTGGTAAAACATTTACTGTAGCCAATGTAATAGAACAAGTTCAGAAGCCAACACTAGTTCTTGCTCATAACAAGACACTTGCAGGTCAACTTTATGGTGAGTTAAAAGAACTATTTCCCAATAATCATGTCGAATATTTTGTATCATACTATGATTATTATCAACCAGAAGCATACGTTGCTAAAACAGACACTTATATTGAAAAAGATTCGTCTATAAATGACGAAATTGATGAGTTAAGACACAGTGCTACTAGTTCCCTACTTAATTATAACGATGTAATTGTAGTTTCATCTGTTTCATGTATCTATGGTATTGGAGATAAAGAAGAATATAAAAATAAAATGCTTACTCTAACTGAAGGAATGATAATTGAAAGAAATGAAGTTATAGAAAAATTAATTGAAATGTTATATGAAAGAAATAATATGGATTTAAAAAGAGGTAGTTTTCGTGTTAGAGGTGATGTGTTAGAGTTGATTCCTGTTAATCAACATGGTAAAGGTATAAGAGTAGAATTTTTTGGAGATGAGATTGAAAAAATAAGTGAATTTGACACTTTAACAGGAATTGTTTATCAAAGTAAAAAAAGTATTTCTATTTTTCCGGCTAGTCACTTTGTTACAAGCGAAGAAAAACTAAAAGTTGCAATAGTTAATATAAAAAAAGAATTAGAAGAACAATTAATTAAATTTAAAAAAGAAAACAAACTAATCGAATTTCAAAGAATTAACGAAAGAACAAATTTTGATATAGAAATGCTAACTGAGACAGGTTTTTGTCGTGGAGTTGAAAACTATTCAAGACATTTGTCACTTAAACAAAAAGGAGAAACACCTACTACTCTAATCGACTTTTTTGGAGATGATTTTCTAATGATTATTGACGAATCACATGTAACTGTTCCACAAGTAAGAGGAATGTATAATGGAGACCAAGCGAGAAAATCTTCTTTAGTTGATTTTGGTTTTAGATTACCTAGTGCATTAGATAATAGACCATTACAGTTTTCAGAGTTTGAAAAGAAAATGAATAATATAATTTATGTTTCTGCAACTCCAGGGGACTATGAGAAAGAAAAAACTAATATAGTTATAGAACAAATTATTAGACCTACAGGATTATTAGATCCTATAGTTGAAATTAGACCAACAAAATTACAAATTGATGATTTAGTTTCAGAAATAAATAAAAAAATAATTATCAATGAAAAAGTTTTAATCACTACACTTACAATCAGAATGGCTGAAGAATTAACAAACTATTTGAAAAAAATAGATATTAAAGTTGCTTATCTACATAGTGAAGTAAAAACTCTTGATAGAATGAGAATAATAAGAGACTTAAGAAAAGGAAAATACGACGTATTAGTAGGTATAAATCTTCTTAGAGAAGGAATTGATATTCCAGAAGTAAGTTTAGTTGCAATTATGGATGCTGATAAACAAGGATTTTTAAGAAGTTCAAGAAGTTTAATACAAACAATAGGAAGAGCTGCTAGAAATTCAAATGGTAAAGTTATAATGTATGCTGATAAAATAAGTGAAGCTATGGAAATTGCTATAAGCGAAACAGAAAGAAGAAGAAAAATACAAGATGATTATAATAAAATTAATAATATCACCCCTACTACTATTATTAAAGAAATAAGAGATGTAATTTCAAATATTTCTGAAAAAGAAGAAACAGGTGAAAAATTAAGCAGAAAGGAAAAACAAAATTTAATTATTAAAATTGAAAAAGAAATGATGAATGCAGCAAAAGAATTAGATTTTGAAAGAGCAACAGAATTAAGAGATATTTTGTTTGAATTAAAAGGAAATATATAAATGAAATTTAAAAAAGTTTATGTTGAAATAACCAACATTTGTAACAAATCATGTACATTTTGTTCAGTATCAAAAAGACCAAAAGAAGAAATGTCGCTAGAACTATTTAAAAAAACTTTAGAAGAAATAAAAAATTATACAAATTATATTTATCTCCATATTAAAGGTGAACCATTACTTCATTCAAAATTTGAAGAAATAATACAAGTTTGTGATAAAAGCAATATAAATGTAAATATAACAACTAATGGATCTTTAATAGAAAAATACATTGATGTAATCTCTAAAAGTTCTTCTATTAGGCAAATAAATATAAGTTTACATTCATATAGTGATATTGATGAAATTAAAAAATTATTTCATTTTGTGGATTTAATAATGAAAAATAATAATAATATTTTTATTGTATATAGGTATTGGACTTATTCATCAAAAGATAAAGTATTTGAAAAACTTACTAATATTATATCTGAGTGGTACAAATTAGATGAAAATTCAATTTTAAACCTTAAAAACATGATGAATTTTAAAATTGATAACAATTTATATATAAATAAAGATTTTGAATTTGAGTGGCCATCTATTGAAAATGAGTCGTATAATGAGTTTGGTTTTTGTAATGGTTTAAAAACTCATATTGGCATTTTAAGTAATGGAACAGTTGTACCTTGTTGTTTAGATGCAGAAGGAATAATAAGTCTAGGAAACATCAAAAATAATGATTTAAAAGAAATAATTGAAAGTGAAAAAACACAAAAAATAATTAAAAATTTTAAGGATAATAAAAGAGTTGAAGAACTTTGTAAGCATTGTTCATTCAAAAATTAATATAAATATGATATACTTATAGAGTAGGAGATGATATTTTGAAAATAATTGTTGTAGATAATAAAAAAGTAAGACTAAACAAATTTATAGATTGGTTAATTTATATGGTTGGCTATGCATTAATTTTAATAGCAACGTCAACTATATTTAAAAAAACTATATATATAGATCCATATTTTTTTGGGTTTTGGGGATTAATTACATCAATAATAATATATATACTAAATAAAACTATAAAACCATTATTAGTTTGGATGACACTACCTCTAACTGGGTTGACATTTGGTCTCTTTTATCCAGTAATTAATGTATTAATATTAAATATTGCAGATTTTATTCTTGGAGGACATTTTACAATAAAAGGTTATTTTATGTCTTTTGTAGTTGCAATTTTAATTTCTCTTATGAATTTTTTACTTCAAGAAATAATAATTAAATCAATTTTAAGGAGAGTGAAATAATGAATCCAATTTTATTAGATATCGGTTTTATAAAAATATATTGGTATTCCTTTTTTATTTTTTTAGCCTTACTTATTGGTGGAAATATAGTTTTAAAAGAAACAAAAAAATTTGATATTCCTGAAAACTTTACACTTAATTTGTTTTTTTGGTTAATACCCATTTCATTAATTGGGGCAAGAATATACTATGTATTATTTAATTTTAGTTATTATTCTAAAAATCTAATTGACATATTTAAAATTTGGGAAGGTGGTCTAGCAATACATGGTGGATTGCTAGCAGGTCTTCTATTTATAATATTTTATTGTAGAAAATATAAAATTAGTTTTAAATATTTTATTGATTTTACAGTTCCAGCATTACTAATTGGACAAGCAATAGGAAGATGGGGTAATTTTTTCAATAGTGAAGCTCATGGAGGAGGAACTACAATTGAATTTTTAAAATCTTTATTTGTTCCAGATTTCGTAATTGAAGGAATGAAAATTAATGGATATTATTATCAACCAACATTTTATTATGAATCACTTTGGTGCCTTGTTGGATTTATTATTATTATATTAATAAGAAAATATAAGTATTTAAAAGTAAACCAACTTACTTCATTCTATCTTGTTTGGTATGGAATAGGAAGATTATTTGTTGAATCTTTAAGAACAGATAGTTTAATGCTAGGATCATTTAAAATTGCTCAAATAGTTTCGCTTTTTATGATTATAGTCGGCTTACTTCTATATATTAAATCTAGTAAAGGTTCAAAATTATCCAATCAATATCATGACATCGATAATTTTAGAGAAAGCAAATAAAAAGAGTATACTCTTTTTTTTATGATATAATGTTAGTAGGAAAAAAGAAGAAAGGAGAAATAGGTTAAGTATTATTGCTAAAAGTCATAATTATAAATTGAAATAGCATAATAAATAAGACTAGACAATAAAATAATAATTATTATCTTTTCTATACCTATTATAAAAATAAATATGAAAAAAAAATTAGGATTTACATTGGTAGAATTATTAGCAGTTATTAGTTTATTAGGTATAATAGGATTGATTAGCGTTCCTATTATCTCTAATTCCTTAAAAAATTCAAAGAAAAATGCTTTTAAGCAAACACTAAATGCCATTATTGATTCTGCAAAAATGTATAATGCAGAAAATGATTATGAAGGTTTTACTAATCTTGGAATAGACATAACAGATGGTACTATACAATTTGAAAATAGTGATGAAATAATTTCTGGAAAAATTTATTATAGAAATAAAAATTATTTTTTAGAAAATGTTAAAACCAACAAATTTTGTGGTACTGGAAACTTAGGCTATTACATTATTTATCAAGGTGAATGTGGATCAGGTATTGTCTTAGAAGACAATTACAATTAGGAGGTATATATGAATAAAAAAAAGATAGTTATTTTAGGTGGAGGAACAGGTTTATCATTTCTTTTAAAAGGTCTTAAGATGTATCCTGTAGATATTACTGCAATTGTTTCAGTATGTGATGATGGAAGTAGTACTGGTAGATTAAGAGAAGAATTTAATACACCAGCTGTAGGAGATATTAGGAAAGTTATAACTGCTCTTTCTGAAACTGAGCCATTAGTAGAAGAATTATTAAACTATAGATTTAAAACTAATAGTGATTTAAATGGACATGCAGTAGGCAATTTATTATTAACAGCGATGGCTAACATTACCGGCAACATGTCAGATGGAATTCAATCATTAAGTAAAGTTTTAAATTTAAAAGGTAAAGTTTTACCACTAACGGAAGATAATGTGGTTTTAGTTGCAAAAATGATGGATGGAACAATAGTTGAAGGTGAACATAATATTACCATGTCTCATAATAAAATTAAAAATGTTTATTATAAAGAAAAACCTATTGTAACTGAAGAAGCACTAAACGCTATTAAAGAAGCAGATGCTATTATATTAAGTATGGGTAGTTTATTTACAAGTATTATACCAAACCTTATTTGTAAAGACATAATTAAGGAAATTGATAAAAGTACTGCTAATATAACTTATGTATGTAATTTAATGACACAACCAGGCGAAACTGATGATTTTACAGTAAGTGATCACATACGACTATTAAATAGTTATTTAGGAAAAAGAAAAATTAATACAGTAATATTAAATAATGACAAATTAAATGAGGAAATCGTAAAAAAATATGAAACTCTAGAACAAAAAGACCAAGTAGTTTTTGATAAAGAAAAATTAATACATATGGGTGTAAAAGTTATTGAAGATGATTTAGTTTTATATGAGAATGAAATTATTAGACACAATGTTTTAAAACTTGCATTTTTTATTTTTTCTGAATTAATTAATAATTAAATGTCTTTTACTAGTGTAGTTAAAACTGAAGTTAGTAAGATTTCAGGAATAAAAACCGAAAATATTGCGGAATTATCTGCAATTGTTAAAAATAGTGAGATAAGTAAAGAAAAGATTAAAATAGACACCGAAAATTCAAGTGTCGCAAGGAAAATATATTCCTTATTTAAAGAGTTATTTGATGTACAACCTAAAATAACAATTAGAAAAGGATACAATTATAATAAAAACTTAATATATATTATTGAAATAAATAATAATATATATAATATTCTTGAACAATTAGCCATATTTAATAAAAAATTACTAGATATTCCTGAAGAATATATTATTGATGATATGGATACTATGAGAGCATACTTGCGTGGAGTATTTATTTCTTCAGGAAGCATAAATGATCCTAAAAAATCTAGATACCATTTAGAATTCTTATTTAATAATGAAGAATACTCTAATTTTGTTGTAAAAATATTAAATGAATTTTATTTAAACAGCAAAATAATTAAAAGAGAAAATAAATTTATGGTTTATATAAAAGAAGCAGAAAAAATCGGTGACTTTTTAAGAATCATTAGTGCTTCAAATGCAGTAATGTATTATGAGGATATTAGAATTTATAGAGATCACAAAAATATGACAAATCGTTTAAATAATATGGAACAAGCTAATGTTGATAAAATTATAACAACTGCAATGAAACAAGCAGACGATATAAATTTAATAATAAATATCGGTGGCTTAGATTTACTTGATGAAAAAGAACAAGTTATTGCAAATTATAGACTGAAATACGAGGATGCTTCACTTTTAGAATTAAGCCAAATAATTTCTTATGAAACTGGTAACCTTATTTCAAAGTCAGGTGTTAATCATAGAATGAAAAAAATACAAGATTTAGCAGAAAGAATAAAAGAAAAAAAGAATTGATTATATGAACTATAATAATCATTTCCCAACAATTTTTATTTTTTTTTATAAAGACAATTATCAAAAAATATAGTATAATGGTAGTGAGGTGAAAATATGAAAGTTATTTTTGTTAAAAACTTAAAAGGCCAAGGAAAAATTGGTGAGATCAAAGAAGTTAAAGATGGATATGGAATGAATTTTCTAATTAAAAACGGATATGCAGTAATTGCCAATGATGGTAATTTAAAACATCAAGACACTTTGACAAAGAAAAAAGAACTTGAAGAAAATGAAAAAATTAATGATTCTCTAAAAATTAAAGAACAAATAGAAAAAATTACATTAAAATTTAAAGTTAAAACAGGTTCATTTGATAAAGTTTTTGGAACAATTAGTCCAAAGCAAATTGTACAAGAATTAAAAAACAAAAAAATAGAAATAGATAAAAAAACAATTGATAAAAATATAAATTTAAATTGTTTAGGAATGCATATTTTAAAAATAAATTTGCATAAAAAAGTTGTTGCAGAATTACAGGTTGAATTATCTAAAGAAAGTTAGGTGAAAATTATGGATGATAAAATTATGCCTCATAATATTGAAGTAGAACAATGTGTTCTAGGTTCAATGTTTTTATCAGATCAAGCTGCAAAAAAATGTGTTGAAAATTTATCATCTGAATTATTTTATAAAGAGTCTCATAAAAAAATATTTGAAGTTATGCAAACTATGATTGAAAATAACACCAATATAGATGGTGCTATTGTTATAGCAGAATTAGAAAAAAGAAATATTTTAAAAAACATAGGTGGTTCAGAATATGTGGCTTCTTTACTAAATACTGTACCTAGTGCTGCAAATATAGATGAATATATTAAAATTGTAAGTGAAAAAGCAGTCTTAAGAAGATTGATTAATGAATCATCGTTAATTATTGATGATGCTTACAAAGGTAGTGATAATCTTTCAGATATATTAGAAAGTGCAGAGACAAAAATTTTAAACGTTGTAAAAACCAGAAAAGGTTCTGAATTTAGAACAATTCAAGAAGTTTTGAATAAAACAGTTGAACAATTAGAGAGAATTGCAAAAAACAAAGGAGAAATAACTGGTCTTTCAACAGGATTTGACGATTTAGATAAAATTACAACTGGATTTCATCCACATGAATTAATAATTATTGCTGCAAGACCAGCCATGGGGAAAACAGCGTTTGCTTTAAATTTAGCAACAAATATGGCGATGACAACATCTAAGACTGTTGCTCTTTTCAATATGGAAATGGGTGCCGAACAATTAGCGATGAGAATGATTTCAGCGTGTGGTGAAATTGATTTAGGAAATTTAAAACGTGGTGAAATAGAAAAAGATGATTTTAAAAAGATTAATGAAGCAGTAGCAAGACTTGGAGAAACAAATTTAGTTATTGATGATACTTCTGGAATGACAATTGGAGAAATAAAAGCAAAATGTAGACGTTTAGCATCATCAGAAAATGGTCTTGGAATTGTCATAATTGACTATTTAACTCTTATTCAAGGTTCACCAAAATATCAAGGAAATAGACAACAAGAAGTTTCTGAAATATCAAGATCTTTAAAAACAATGGCAATGGAGTTAGATATTCCAGTTGTAGCTTTAGCTCAATTATCTCGTGGTGTTGAACAAAGAGATGAAAAAAGACCAATGCTTTCAGATTTAAGAGAGTCAGGATCTATTGAACAAGATGCTGATATAGTTGCATTTTTATATAGAGATGATTACTATACTTTAAAAAAAGACCAAGATGAAAGTAATGATAGTCAAAGTGAATTTATAATAGCCAAACACAGAAGTGGCCCTACTGATACTATAAATCTTATATTTCATAAAAATTTAAGTAAGTTTGTTAGTATTGTTAATAAAGAAGTGGAAAATAGGTGATTTATGAAAAAAGTAATTCCATGGATATTTGTAATTGTTGTAAGTATGTTTGTATGCTTTATTGGGATAAATAATAACCAAAGAACAAGTCCTAATAATTTTTATCAAGTGTATTTAGATGATCAAATATTAGGAGTAATAAAAGATAAAAAAGAATTAGAAGATTATATAGACAAAGAAGGATCTAATATAAAAGATAAATATAATGTTAAAAAAGTTGATATCCCTAATGGTCTTGATATTAAAAAGATTATTACTTTCAATAACAAAACAGATGAAGTTAAAGATGTCTATAAAAAATTACAAAATCTTAAACCTTTTACAATAAAAGGATATCAATATACTATCAAAAAAGAGATTCAAACAAAAGATGGTAATCAAAAAATAGAAAATAATGTTATATATGTAACAAATAATTCAATTTTCAAAGAATCAATTAAAAATACAATAATTGCTTTTATTGGAGAAGAAAATTATAATTCATATTTAGATGAGACTCAAAAAGAAATAGAAACAACAGGCTTAAAATATGACAGTATATATGTTGACAATATAATTACTAGCAAAAAGACAAATATTCCTGTCAATGAAATTATTTATAATAATTCAGAAGAATTATCACAATACATTCTATTTTCAACTACAGAAAAAAACAAAGAATATATCGTGCAACAAAATGATACTATTGAATCGGTATCGAAAGATAATAAGATAAGTGTTCAAGAATTTTTAGTTTCAAATCCTGAATTTACATCCATTGACAATATTCTTTATCCAGGTCAAGTAGTTTCAGTTTCATACGCTGATCCTGTGGTGGATGTAGTTTCTTCTATTACTAAAGTTACTGATCAAGAATTGTATTATAGTGTTGAAGAAAGACCTTCTGATTCTGTTTTAGCAGGTGATGAAGAAACTATTCAAAATGGAGAAAATGGACTATCAAGAATTAAACAAAATATTGTTTCAAAAAATGGCTTTATTTTAAAAAATGAAGTATTAGAACAATCAGTACTTAAACCATCAACTAATAAAATAGTTCTAATAGGAACTAAATATATATCAGGTGTTGGTGGTAAATATTGGACATGGCCAACATCTAGTACTACTATAGGATCTGGATTCGGAAATAGATGTTTTAGTGGATCTTGTTCATTCCATCAAGCTTTAGATATAACAAATTATTATGGTGCACCTGTTTATGCCGCTAACAACGGTACTGTTACAATGGCAACGTATGGATATGGAACATATGGTACATTCATTGCTATAAATCATAATAACGGATATGGTAGTGGATACGCTCACCTTTCTGCTATTGCACCTGGTGTAAAAGCTGGATTCCCAGTAGAACGTGGTCAGTTAATAGGCTTTGTAGGACTAACAGGTCAAACTTCGGGAAGTCATTTACACTTTGAAATGTATTCAGGTTCATCACATCCAGGATTTAATTATTCAGCATTTATTAATCCTTACGCATTTTATTAAATAATGAAATTTTGTGTATTAGCAAGTGGATCAAAAGGAAATTGTACTTTCATTCAAATAGGAAATCATAAATTTCTTATAGATGCCGGTACTAATTTCCTTTACATTTCAAATAAATTAGCTGAAATTAATGTTGAACCATGTGAAATAGAAGGAATATTTATTACACACTCTCATATAGATCATATTAGTGCTTTAAAAAGAATTATTAAAGTTATTAATCCAACAATATATATATCATCTAAGACTATGAATGAATTACCTTTTAAATTAGAAAAATATTATTTAAATGAAAATGAAATTATAATCAATGATTTTAGTGTTTCTAGTTTTATATTATCTCATGATGTTGCAGAATGCAGAGGTTACTTATTCAAACATCTTGATAAAGATTTAGTTTACATAACTGATACTGGATATATAAATCAAAAATATAACAATTTATTATTTAATAGAACAGTTTACATAATTGAAGCAAATCATGATGTTGACCTTCTAATGTCTAGTAATAGACCACACTTTTTAAAAATGAGAATTTTAGGAGATAGCGGTCATATTTCAAATAAAGACTGTTCCTATTATTTAAAGTCTTTTATAGGTACTAAAACCGAAAAAATAGTTTTAGCACATTTAAGTGAAAATAATAATTCAAGTGAATTAGCGTATTCAACTGTGTCAGACTTGATAGATTTTGATAAAGAAATAATTATAACAACTCAAAATGAAAGAACAGAGGTATTTAGTATATGATAAAAGTTATCTCAATTGGAAAAATTAAAGAAAAATATCTTAGAGATGCAGTATTAGAATATTCTAAAAGAATTTCAAAATATACTAAATTAGAGTTTATTGAACTTAGTGATTATGAATTTAATAATAAAAAAATTGTACTAGAAAAAGAAAAAGAAAATATAATGAAATATATTAATGAAAAAGATTACATAATAACAATGGAAATTTTGGGAAATGAAATGTCAAGTGAAGAATTTGCCAAAAAAATAGATGAAACTTTCATCAAGTATCCTAGTATTACATTTATCATTGGTGGGTCGTACGGATTACATGACGATATAAAGAAAAAAAGTAATTTATCATTATCTTTTTCAAAATTGACTTTCCCTCATCAATTATTTAAAGTATTACTTCTTGAACAAATTTATAGAAGTTATAAAATAATAAAAAATGAATCCTATCACAAATAAGCGCTAAAAATTCAATGTTTTATGGGAAATAATTATAATAAGCGATATATAAAAGATAAAATGATTTGATTTTAGAAATTAATTCATTTTTATTTTTATTATGTTTGCCTTTTTACAAAAAAAAATATATAATTGAGATGGTGATAGAATGTTAGAAAATATGAAGAAAATGCTTAATAAAGCAAAAAACGAAAAATATGCAGTTCCCCATTTTAATATAAATAATTTAGAGTGGGCAAAGTATATTCTTGAAGAATGTCAAGAATTAGAAACCCCTGTCATTTTAGGAGTTAGTGAAGGTGCTGCAAAATACATGGGTGGATATAAAGTGATATCTAATATGATTAAAGGATTATTAGAAGATCTAAAAATAACAATACCCGTATGTTTACATCTTGATCATGGTTCATCATTTGAATGTTGTAAAAACGCAATAGATGGAGGATTTGGTTCGGTAATGATTGATGCTTCAAAGTATGATTTGAAACAAAATATAAATATAACTAATGAAGTAATTGCTTATGCAAATAAATTTGGATGCTCTGTAGAAGCAGAAATTGGACATATTGGTGGTAATGAAGATGGAATCTCAAATGAAGTATTACACGCGAAAGTTGAAGACTGCACCATAATGGTTAAAGAAACTAATTTATGCGCATTAGCACCTGCTTTAGGTAGTGTTCATGGTATTTATAAAGGAGAACCAAATTTAAATTTTGAAAGAATGAAAATAATTAGTGAAAAAACTAATCTTCCACTTGTTCTTCATGGTGGTACAGGTATTCCAGATGATAAAATTAAAAAAGCTATTGAATGTGGTATATGTAAAATTAATATAAATACAGAATTACAAATAGAATGGCATAAAGCTGTTATAGAGTTTATAGAAAAAAATAAAACAGTTTATGACCCAAGAAAAGTAATTGGCGCTGGTGAAAAAAATATAAAAGAAGCAATTAAAAATAAAGTTGTTTTGCTAAATTCAATAAATAAAGCTTAAGGAGAAAATATTATGAAACAAATAAAAATCGAAGGAAATAAAACTTTAACAGGACAAATCAACATTGGAGGTTCAAAAAATAGTGCAGTAGCCCTTGTACCAGCATCTATTTTATGTGACGAAACAGCAATAATAGATAATATACCTAATATTTCTGATATTGAAGCGTTAAATGATATTCTTGAATTTTTAGGGGCAAAAGTTAAAAGAGATAGTAAAAGAATGGAAATAGACTCTTCATCGATTGAAAATAAGGAAATTCCTGAAAGTATTTCAAAAAGATTAAGAGCATCTTATTATTTTATGTCAGCTCTTCTTGGGAAATACAAGCATGTTGAAATGTATTTTCCAGGTGGATGTTCCATTGGTGCAAGACCTATAGATCAAACATTAAAAGGATTTAAAGCATTAGGTGCTACTGTCCAAGAAATAGATAATAAGTTTATAATTGATGCAAAAGAACTAATTGGTTCTAATGTATATTTGGATATGCCTAGTGTTGGAGCAACTATTAATACTATACTAGTTGCAGTAAAAGCAAAAGGAAAAACAATAATAGAAAACGCAGCTAAGGAACCTGAAATAGTAAATGTTACTACATATTTAAATAATATGGGAGCAAATATAAAAGGAGCAGGAACCAGTAAGATTGTGATTGAAGGAGTAACCAAACTTCATAAAACTTATATAGAAGTAATTCCAGATAGAATTGAAGCTGGAACTTATGTTATTGCAGGTGCACTATTAGGTGATAATCTAAAAATAACTAACATAATTCCTGACCACATTCAAAACCTTCTTTTTAAATTAGAAGAAATGGGTGTAAAAATGGAAATTGGTGAAGATTTTATCAATATTTCTCACTGTAAAACTTTAAATTCAGTAAATATCAAAACACTAGGATACCCTGGATTTCCAACAGATTTACAACAACCAATTGTAACGCTTTTAACTCAATGTAATGGCGAATCTATCTTAGAAGAAACAATTTATGAAAATAGATTTCAAAATATCCCTTTTCTTAATGAAATGGGTGCAAATATAGTTGTTAAAGATAAAAAAGCATTGATAACAGGACCTTCTTCTTTAAAAGGGAAAGTAGTTAAAGCGACTGATCTCCGTGCAGGAGCATGCCTAATATTGGCAGGATTAAGAGCCGAAGGAACAACTATTGTGACAGATATTGAACATGTATTAAGAGGCTATGAAAACATTATTGAAAAATTAAGTAATGTTGGTGCTAAAATTCAAATTGAAGAAGTATAATTAAGTAGAATTAATATACTTTTTTTAATGGAGGTTTTATGAAAAAAATTTTAACAATCTCTTTAATACTTTTTTCTTTAATTTTTGTATATCTATTAACTTATGAAAAAAAAATATATTATCTATCAATTAGCAATTCAACAAATAAAATAGATGATTATAATATTATAATAAAAAAATATTTAAAAGATAATAATATATTAGAAAAATATATAGATATGTTTTCCAATGTTTCTTATAGAACAACAGACTATATTAATTTTTTAGAAGATAATAAAGAAATAAAATATAACAATAAAAAAATAACGTTTAAAAATGCACTAATAAAAGCTGATATTATAACAATATCATTAGGACTTCCAGATTACTTATTTAATTTAAATCTAAATAATAATGATTCTAATAATTTAATTGAAATTAGAAATGATATTATATGTTTTTTAAATAGTGTTCGAGAATATTCTAAGGAAGATATATTTTTCACTGCATTATATAATCCATATAAAAATTTAGAAAATCAAAAACAAAATAATTTATATATAAAAAAATTAAATAAAGAAATAAAAGAAGAATGTAAAAAAATAAATATAAATTTTATAGAAGTAAAAAATGAAAATTTAAACGAAAATTCATTGTTTTTAGATTATAAAACAAATAAGAAAATCAGTAATAAAATAATAAATATAATAAAAAATAAAACTTTGACCGATTAAATTATTATGTGTATAATTTTAAGTTAGAGTCTTTTTGTACCATATAGTAATTAAAAAGCGTTTTTTAACAGCATATTTGTGATTTTTAATTTTAACAGTTGACTTTACATATGTAAAATTGTTATAATAAAGGCGCAAAAATTACTATGACTTTATATATTGTCATGGCGGAAGGAGAAATATTATGAAAAAAGGAATACATCCTAACTATGTGGAAACATCTGTAGTTTGTGCTTGCGGAAATTCATTTACCGTTAAATCAAATAAACCAGATTTACATGTTGAAGTTTGTGATAAATGTCATCCATTTTTTACAGGAAAACAAGGTTCAGCTACAAAAACTGGACGCGTAGAAAAATTTAATCGTAAATATGGTATAAGTACTGAAAAATAATTGAATAAATTATTTTTTTTTTACTTATTATTAAAAGTTTGCTATAATATAATTAATTAGGTGGTAGAATGAAAGAAAAAAAACAAATTTTTATATTAAGTATAAGTATAATAATATTAATGAGTATATTAATTATGTATCCATTTGCAAAGATTAAAATAAAACAAAAATATAAAAAATTATTAAATGAAAATGTAAACAAAGTAATAAATGAAGTGGATAAATATTATCTATCCACAAGAGAATTTAAAGAAGAATATAAAGTGTTTACAATTGAAAATTGGAATATTGTTGAAGAAGGACTAATTATTGAATCTAAACTTCCACAAAAAGGGAAAATATATTTAAGTAAAAATGGACAAATACAAATCATTGCTAACGATAAAGAATGGTGTATCACTAAAAAATATGATAATGATGATATTTTAATAGAAGAAACAGATAATTGTAAAATCAAGCAATCAGTAAAATTCGCTGGAATTAATGTTTCTTTAGCTCATGAAATTGATGGAATTTATAAAGAGGATAACGGTAATTATTATTTTAAAGGAGAAAATCCAAATAATTATTTAATAATTGATGATACAGTTTACAGAATTGTTTCAATAGATGACAATGGATATATTAAAATTATAATTAACGAACCTTTAACTAAAATGACTTGGAGCAAATATAAACAAAATTTAAAAATTATATCGTTTGAAGATAATACTGTATCATTTTATTTAAATGCTAGTGAGGATACAAATAAATTAAGAAATAATCGTAATTTTGTAGAAAATGAATACAAAAAATATATTTATAAAAAAGATGAAAGAATAGAAGAACAACTTTTTTACTCTACAATTTCTCTATTAAATGTAAATGAATATTTAAATACAACAAAAAATAAAAAGTGTAAAGAAACAATCAGTGAAAGCAAATTGTGTGCCCCTTTAAATTGGTTAAAGGCAAAATATGATTATTTTACAATAGATTCTAGAAGTAATTCAAATTTAATTATAAGAAATAACGGAGAAATTGAAAGTGCAATTGAAAATGAACAGTTTTACGTAAGACCCGTCTTTACATTAAATAAAGATGTTCTTTTTAAAGGATATGGCACTATTGAAAACCCATATCAGATAGTAATAAAATAGAAAGATATACTTTCTTTTTTTATTATTTTTGTTTTTTGTAAATACAAATGTACAGTTTGACAAAAAAATGAATTTAGGTATTGCTCTTATTAAAAGTGGTGTTATAATGAAACTAGAAGAGGTAGATAGATTGGCAAAGTTAAAAATATCTTAGTATTATGATTTTAAACAAGACCTGTAAAAAGGCATCTATAAATTAGTTATGGGCAACTAAAATAGATAATTACTAATGTTAAAAGGAATTACATTATTAATTTAATTAGTATCGACTTCTACTAAAAAAATCATAAGCAAAAAAGATATATAAAACTTATTTAAATTATTACAGTGGGCCTGAAGTAGTTTAAGTTTATTTTTTCTAAATCTTCTAAAAGTATTAATTTATTTTGCATAATAGCCATTAAAATATGGAAAAGAATTAAAATAGCATATAAATTATACTTACAAAAATTTGGTTATTGATAGTTTGTAATTTGGAAATATATTACAAACAAAAGTATTTTGAGTATTTATTACATCAAAATTACAATAATATTATTAGAATTCCAAATAATGAATTAATATGAGAAAAGGGAAATGTAGATAATAATATTTTGTAAAAACCTTTGCTAATGACATGATTAATCTAAAGTGTTTAATTAAGTGTCGTGATAGTATTTAGTTAAACCTCTAGAATAGTCATAATGAAAGAATATTTGGGAGGTATAATTATGAAATCTAATGTTGGATATAGTACATTAGAGAATGCTTTTGAAGCAGGAAAAGAAACTGCTTTAAAGGCACAAAACAATTTAAAAAAGACAAAAATAGGTATGTTATATACTTCTGTTGATTACAATCAAGAAGAAGTTATAAAAGGAGTACAATCAGTAATGAAAGACATTCCATTTATAGGATGTACTTCTTCAGGAGGAATAATTGTTCCTGATGGAATAATTACTTCTGATCATGGATTTGCTGGAATGCTTACAATAGAAGAAGAATCAATGATTGTTGGTGTTGCCGGTAGTCCACTTAAAAAAGACGCTCGTGAAACAGGTCGTATGGTCGCTTATGAAGCCTTAGAAAATGCAGGAGCAGATTTTGCCCCATCATATTATTATATGGTTGCATCTCCTAAGGAAGAAGAGTCTTATGTTAAAGGTATACAAGATGTAATCGGTGATGTTCCATTTTTTGGAGGGTCAGCAGCTGACAATACAATTTCAGGTGATTGGAAAATAATATGCAATGATCAATCATTTTCTGATGGTGTAGCTGTGGCATTCTTCTATACTGAAAAACCTATTGAAACAGTTTATACAGGTGCTTATAAAGAATCTAAAAATGTAGGTATAATCACTAAAGTAAAAAATGATCGTAATTTAATTGAAATCGATGGTGTCCCAGCATTGAAAAAATATGCTGAATGGACTGGAGCAAGTGTTAATGATCTTATGGGTAGCAACTTATTAGTTGCATCGGTTACTAAGCCATTAGGAGTTAAAGAATCATTGGGAGATTTAATAGCAATTAGACATCCTATGGCAGGTAATGATGATTATAGTATTAGTCTAGGTAATAAAGTAGTAGAAAATACTGCAATTATTCAAATGGAATCTACAGTTGATGAGTTAATATCTTCAACTGGTAAAACATTAAATGAAGTTAATAAGAAATTAAAAAATCCAGGTGCTTACTTTTTAGTACATTGTGGTGGTCGAAAAGTAGGTATTGGTGATAGACTAGAAGAAGTATATAATAGTATTAAAAGTGTTACTAAAGATGTTCCTTTTATAACAATTTTCACATTTGGTGAGTATGGTTATAACGAACACTCAAGAAATACGTGTGGTGGATTAATGTTATCATTTACAGGATTCGATAAAGAAGAATGAAAAATATAATTGGGAATGAGTTACTTGATTCAAGTAATAATCAAATTATTGAAATAATAAATCCAGCCACTAATGAATTAATTGATACTATTCCTTCATCTACTAAAGAAGACGTAGATAAGGTAGTTAAAATCGCTAATATAGCTTATAAAAAATGGTCGAAGACTCCCATGCATGAGCGTGGAGAAATTTTAAAAAAATTTGCTTGTCTCGTTGAAAATGAAAAAGAATCTTTATCAAAATTGCTATCAGATGAAACAGGGAAACCTATATCTGAAGCAATTGCGGAAATCGGAAATACTAAAATATTTGTTAATGGTTATGTAGAACGTGCTAAACACATGTATGGTTTGAACATTCCAGTTGGTTCAGAACCAGGACAAGAATCTACAATTCAATTTACAGTACAAGAACCACTCGGTGTAGTCGCTTGTATAATTCCATTTAATTTCCCTTGTGACCTTTTTGGGCAAAAGGTACCATCGGCATTAATAATGGGAAATTCAGTCATAATAAAACCATCTTCTTGTAATCCTTTAACTTTATCAAGATATGTCGAACTACTCTTAAAAGCAGGAGTACCTGCTGGAGTTGTTAATATTATTCATGGAAAAGGTGAAATTGTTGGCCATGAGCTTGCTGCTCATCCTCTAGTTCATTGTGTAAGTTTAACCGGTTCAACTAGAGCTGGTATGGAAACTATGGCTACTTGTAGTAAAAATTTGACTCACGTAATGCTTGAGTTAGGTGGAAATGATGCCTTTATAGTTTTAGAAGATGGAAATTTAGATTTAGCAGTTGAAGAAACTGTATGGGGAAGGCTTTATAATACAGGTCAAGTTTGTTGTTCTAGTAAAAGATTTTTAATTCATAATTCTATAAAAGATAAATATATAGAAAAAATGGTAAAAAAAATCAAAACTTTAAAACAAGGCTTACCTTCAGACCCTTCAACACAAATAGGTTGTTTGATTAACGAATCAGCAGCTAAAAAAGTTGAAGAACAAGTTAAACAAACAATAGATGCTGGTGCCAATATCGTAATTGGTGGTCATAGAAAAGGTGCATTTTATGAACCAACAATCATTGATAATGTAACAAAAGATATGGATGTTGCAAAAGATATGGAAATTTTTGGACCCGTAATTTCAGTCATAGGATTTGATACAATTAATGAAGCTATAGAGATTGCAAATCAATCTTCATTTGGTTTATGTGGTAGCGTAATAAGTGAAAATATGAAAAAATCTTTTAAAGTAGCTAATGCTCTTGAAGTTGGAGGAGCAGTAATTAATGGTGCAAGTTTCTTTAGATCGGCAGAAATGCCTTTCGGTGGATGGAAATATAGTGGTATCGGAAATGAAGGAATATCATCGACTCTTAAAGAATTATCTCGAACAAAAACTATCGTTTTAAAAAATATATTAAAAGAATAAAATGAAGAGCACTATTGTGCTCTTTTCCTTTTATATTTCTAAAAAAATGAAACTTTACACTTTCAACATACAATATTAATTTACATCTATGAAAAGTTATGATATAATTTAATTATCTTAGAAAGGATGATAACATGACTATTGCAATAGCAAATGACCATCATGGGGTTAAAATGAAGTATGATTTTAAAAACTATTTAGAGCATAAAGGATATGATGTTATAGATTTAGGAGTTGATTCTCAAGAACCTGTTGACTATCCAGAATTAGCTTTTAAATGTGCAGAAAAGGTTTGTAATAAAGAAGTAGATTTCGGAATATTATTATGTGGAACAGGTGTAGGAATGTCTATAGCCGCTAATAAAGTAAAAGGAATAAGATGTGCAAAATTAGATACCTTAAGAGACGCATATTACACAAGATTCCATAATAACGCAAATATGGCCGCTTTTTCAACAGAAATGGGTGTTTACAGATCAAGAGATATCTTAGATATGTTTGTAAAAACAAAATTTTCTAACGAAGAGAGACACATAAGACGTAACGAAATGGTTGATTCTTTTGACAATTAAAGCAATACTTTATATATTGACGGTACCTTTGTCATTATACGCATTAAATGCTTTAGATTATAAAAAAATTATACAACCATACAAAATAAACCAGGCTAAGATATTGTTTTTATTATTAACAATGTCTCTATCCTACCTTTCAACAAACTTTTTGTTCGATTTCTTTTTAAATTCAAGTTTTATAAAGTAGTACAAGTAATATAAAGGAGGTTTATATGAAAAAAGTACTGCTTTTTTCAATGCTAATAATTCTTATACCATTTATAGTTGTAAATATTTTTTTTAAAAAAGAAGAAATATCATTTAGTCATATTGATTCTTTTAAAGTAAGAATAAAAAGAGCTGATAAAATTGATAAAGTTTATTTTGAAGATTACATAGTAGGTGTTCTAGCTGGTGAAATGCCCGTATCTTTTGATATTGAAGCCCTTAAAGCTCAAGCAGTTGCTGCAAGAAGTTACGCTTTAATTAAAATAAATGAAAACAAAGGAAAAGATTATGATTTAGTTGATACAGTAATGAATCAAGTATATTTAGATTATGAATATTTAAAAAAAACTTGGAAAAATGACTATATCAACAATATTAATAAGATTAAGGAAGCTGTACAAAAAACAGAAGGACAATATTTAGAATATAAAGGAGAAATAGCATATACTTTCTTTTTTTCTACGAGTACTGGAAAAACTGAAAATTCTGAAGAAATATTTGGAACAGAAAAACCATATCTAAAAAGTGTTGATTCAAAATGGGATGATATATCACCAGTTTTTACTGAAAACATTTTTTTTAGCAAATCTGAATTTTTTAAAAAACTTTCTCTCCCCTCTTCTTCTATTCTAAATGTCAATTATATTGAAACTACCTCTACAGGAAGAAACAAAAAAATTATTATTAATAATGTAGAATTTCAAGCATCTAAAGTAATGGAAATTTTAAATTTACGTTCGACTTATTTTAAGATAAATTCAGAAAATGATATTATAAAAATAGTATCAAAAGGATATGGTCACGGTGTTGGTATGAGTCAGTACGGTGCCCAAGCTATGGCACTTAAAAATTATAAATATGATGAGATCTTAAAATATTATTATCAAAACACCAAAATATCTTGTATAAAAAAATAAAAACTTTACAAAATATAAGTAGAGGTGAAAAGATGAAAAAATATAGAGTAAGAAAATCAGCAAAAATAGCAACAGTTTTACTAATTTTTACAGCCTTTGTTTCATTGATTTTTTATACAAATAATAATTTGTCCGAAACAGAAAAATCAAAACCAAAAGATTTAAATTATGTAAATAAAACAGTTTTTGATGATGAAGTAATGGTTTCTAATAATGAAATAAAAATTAATAAACCATTTCTAAGTAAAGATGTTAAAGTTTTAAAAGATTTTTATGACTATAAAGATGAAGAGCTGAATCAAGAAAATTCAATTATTTTTTATGAATCAACATATATGCAAAACTGTTCAATCGCATATGGAGGAGTAGATAATTTTGATATAGTGTCTATTTTAGATGGTAAAGTTATAAGTGTAAAAGAAGATGATTTAGTTGGAACAGTAATCGAAATAGAACATCAAAATAAAATAATTAGTATTTATCAAAGCGTAAAAGACGTTTTAGTAAAACAAAACGATGTTGTTAAACAAGGTCAAAAAATTGCTTCAAGTGGAGAATCTAATCTTAATAAAGATTTAAAATCACATTTGTTATTTGAATTAATTGTTGATGACAAAATAGTTGATCCTGAATTCTATTTTGATAAAAACATAAATAATATAAAGGAATAATAAGAAAAAGAATCTATATACTTTAGTAGAGGTGTTATATGGATTCTTTAATATTAAAAAGAATTTTAGAAGAATATAATTATATTATAAAAACAAACGAAACAGTAAGAGAAATCGCTTTAAAGTTTAATGTGTCTAAAAGTACAGTTCACAAAGATTTAGTAGAAAGATTAAAAAAAATAGATAAAAAGAAATATGCTAAAGTAAAATGCATAATGGATTATCATCTTAAAATAAGACATATTAAAGGTGGAGAAGCAACCAAATTAAAATATAAAGCAAGGTGATAAAATGTTTTTTCATGACATAGGAATAGATTTAGGAACGGCTAATGTATTAATTTATATAAAAGGTCAAGGAATTGTTTTAAATGAGCCCAGTGTCGTTGCTATTGAATTGGAAACAAAAAAATCATTAGCAGTTGGAACAGAAGCAAAAGAAATGCTAGGGAAAACTCCAGGAAAATTTGAAGCCATTAAACCTATGAAAGATGGGGTAATTGCAGATTTTGAATTAACAGAAATAATGCTAAATAGTTTCATAAAAAAAATAAATGGAAAAAATCCATTCTCAAAGCCAAGAATACTTATTTGCTGTCCTTCTAATATTACTCAAGTTGAAAAAAATGCAATTAGAGAAGCAACTGAGAAAACAGGAGCAAGAAAAGTTTTTATTGAAGAAGAACCTAAAGTTGCAGCAATAGGAGCAGGATTAGATATATCTAAGCCAAGTGGAAACATGATTATTGATATAGGTGGAGGAACTACAGATATAGCTGTATTGTCTCTAGGAGGCATTGTAAACAGTGCAAGTATAAAAATAGCTGGAAATACATTTGATTTAGAAATAACAAAATATATAAAAAACAAATACAAACTTCTTATAGGTGAAACGACATCTGAAAAAATAAAACTAACAATTGGTACAGTATTTTCAAATAAAAAAAATGAAAAAATGGATGTAAGAGGAAGAGACATTGTTACAGGTTTACCAAAAACAATAGTCATTTCATCAGAAGAGGTCGAAGAAGCACTGTTTGAATCTGTTGATGAAATTATAAGAAATGTAAAAAATATATTAGAAATAACTCCACCAGAATTATCAGCAGATATAATTGATAAAGGAATTGTATTAACTGGAGGAGGAGCTTTAATAGATGGTCTAGATAGATTATTAGAGCAAGAACTAAAAGTTCCTGTTTATGTTGCAAGTAACCCCTTAACTTGTGTAGCAGAAGGTACAGGAATAATGCTTGAAAATTTAAACTTAATTGATAATTAGCAAACATAGGAAACTATGTTTTTTTTAAAATAAAAATTATAATATTATGACCTATTTAAAAAAAGAAACATACATGATATAATTATATAAAGAAAGTGGTGTTTACTTTGGAAGTTAAAATAGAAAAATTAGATCATCAAGCAAGAGGTATTTGCTTTATAGATGGTAAAATTACTTTTGTAGAAAATACTCTACCAGGAGAAATTGCAGATATAAAAATAATAAATCAAAAAAAGAAATATAATGAAGCTTCATTAGTTAAAATGATTAAAATAAGTAAAGATAGAATTGAAAGTAAATGCCCTCATTATAAAGAATGTGGAGGATGCGACTTACAACATATTAATTACAATAATCAATTAAATTATAAAAACGAAAAAATAAAAGATATAATGAAAAAATATGCTAACATAGATAATGTAGAACCTATAGTGGAAAGCCCAAATCAATTTAATTATAGAAATAAAATAACTCTTAAAGTACAAAATGGTCTAGGCTTTTATAAAAGGAGAACTAATTCATTAGTTTTAATTAATGAATGTTTATTAGCAAACAATAAAATTAATAAAATTATAAAGGATTTAAATCAAATTAATAATTTTAAAAATATTAATGAAATATCAATTAGAAATATTAATTCCTCTAAAACTGCCTTAACTTTATATTTACATGAATCGTCTAATATAGATGATATACAAAAATACTCTGATAAAAACGATATAATACTTAACACATTTATAGAAAAAAATCATTACAATATAAAAGATGAAAGTAAGATTTTGGCTAAATTAGACACTTTTGAATTTATCGTTAGTCCCCTAGCCTTTTTTCAAGTTAATACTGAGCAAACATTAAATTTATATAATAAAGTTTTAGAATATTTAGATTTAGATGGAACACAAAACATTTTAGATTTATATTGTGGTACAGGAACAATAGGAATATTTGCAAGTAAAAAAGCAAAAAAAGTATTGGGAATTGAAATATCAAAATCAGCAATCGAAGATGCGAAGACAAACAAAAAAATAAATAATATTTCAAATATAGATTTCATCTGTGGTGATACAGAAAAAGTAATTAAAGAAATTAATCAAAAATTTCATGCTATTATTGTAGATCCACCGAGAAGTGGATTAACGACAAGCATCATAAAAGATATTTATCAAATAAAACCAGAAAAAATTGTATATGTCTCTTGTGATCCAATTACTTTAGCAAGAGATTTAAATATTTTAAAGGAAAAATATGAAGTTTTAGAAATTACTCCTTTTGATATGTTCCCAAATACTTATCATGTAGAGACAGTAGTTAAATTAAAACGTTCGATTATTTAATGTAAAAGTAAGATTATTGCAAAAAAATGTATTGACGTAAAATTATATTTAAAGAAATATAGTTATATCTTTATATTTTAATTATAATTTGATATAATTAGTATGATAGGAGAGATGTCAAATGAATAAAATGGGTTTTAATGTAAAAATGAAAAGTGAAGGAATACTTTATGCTGTTTTAATCGGATTGTTATTTTTTTTCATAATAAATATGAAGGATGTTTATCAATTTGTATCCAAAATTAAAACAGGACAATTATTTCAAAAACCAAACACTGAAGAAGTAGAAAAACCTGTAGACAAGCCAAAAGAAGAATATGAAGTAGTTAAACCAATAGGACAAGATTATGGAGTATGTAGCAAAACTGTATCTGAATCAGGAGGAGATAAACTTATAACTGTTAAACTTTATCATTCTAATAATAAACTAAAAAGTATTGTTGAAGAACTAAACTTTTCAGGAACCTCTGATGAATACATGAATTATATTTATTCAGAAAATAATAGATATAAGAAAAGGAAAACAACTAACCTAAAATTGAAGGGGTACAGTATAGTAACTTCACAAAGTAGTTCAACAGCATTAAAAATTAGTTCAGTAATTGATTTAAGTAAGGCATCAATTAAAAATATAAAAATAGAAAGTGATGAAACCTTAGAACTTGTTGGAGTTTATAATCAAGATACTGTTCAAGTAACAGAGGAATATGCAAGTTTAGGTTTTGAGTGTGAATGGTAATAATATGAATGAATCAAATAATGAAATAAAAAACCAAAATAATTTAGAAAATAATAATACATTAAATAATGTTCAAAATAGTGAACAAACAAATATTGAAAATTCTATACCTCCAATAAATACAAAACCAAATCCAGAATTTAATACTCAAAGAGTATTAAATCCTAACGTAGAAAACAAAGTTGAAATTAAAGTTTCAGCCAATGCACCTACAAGAATGGAAGATATGGAGATAAAAACTGTAACTGTAGATTCTAATTCTGAAATTAAAGCAAAAGTTTTTAATGAAGAAGAAAAATTTAAAGTAACTGGAACAGCTAACGCAGAAGACCTAAAAGTTGAAGAAATTGCTAAAGTAGAAGAAGTTCTTGATGAACGAGTAATAAAAAGAGAATTAAAAGCAGACGATGCAAAATTCAAAAAAAACATTATATATATTGTTGTATTTATTGCTGTAATTTTATTAGCAATTGCCTTTTTTCCAATAATTATAAGAATTTTAGGGTTTTAAAAAAAGAGTTTTTACTCTTTTTTATTTTACAATAGATAATTGTATAATTAAATTTTCATTATCATCATTTGCAACAATATTTTTATGGGTTTCTCCACATTTTTGACATTTATATATTATTTTAAAAGTATTTTTAAATTTTTCTATTCCAATGGGTTCTAACAAACCTTGACATTTATTTAATCTATCACCCGGTAATATATCAAGATGTTTAGAAAATAAACAGAATGGACAATGATCTCTAGCTGTATAATTCAATTTTGTTACTTCCCTATTACAATTTTCGCAAACAAATTTTTCGTCTTTCATAGTAAAATTTTTCATTTAAATCACCATGCATATTATATCATATATAATAAAATTATGATATAATTGTTTAATAGACATGGATGTGAATTATGAATTATGTTATTGAAATAAAAGATTTTGAAGGACCCTTAGATTTATTATTACATCTAATCAAAGAATCTAAAGTTGATATATTTGATGTATCAATTAATGATGTAACAAAACAATACATGAATTATTTAAAGCTTATGGAGCAATTAAATTTAAATATTGCTTCAGAATATTTAGTAATGGCTGCTGAACTGATAGAAATAAAATCATATATTTTATTGCCTAAAAAGAAAATTTTAGAAGAAGATGAATTTGAAGAAGATCCTAGAGAAAATTTGATAAAAAAACTTTTAGAATATGAAAAATATAAAGAAGTAACACAAAAATTAAAAAATCTTGAAAAAGAAAGAAATCAAATATTTACAAAAAAAGCAACAGATTTAAATATATATGATAACAAAACAAAAGATCTGACTGAAAACTTTAACATTAATGATTTAATGTCAGCTTTTAATAAAATGATAGAAAGAAAAGAACTTGACAAACCATTAGAAACCAAAATAACTAATAAAGAATACTCTATAAAAGAAAGATGTAATCAAATTAAATTTATTCTTAAGGAAAAGAAAAAGGTTGAATTTACAAGTCTTTTTGATGTTTATTCAAAAGAATATATTATAGTTACATTTTTATCAATTTTAAATTTAGCAAAACTAAATGAAATATCAATAATTCAAGACATAAATTTTAGTAAAATTTATTTAGAAAGTTTAGGTGATTAAATGGAGTATATAGGAATAATTGAAGGAATACTCTATGTAGTAGGAGATGAAGGAATAACATTTGACGATTTAAAAGATATTCTGGAAATAGATGATAAAAAATTAGAAGAAGTTCTAATAATTTTAGAGAAAACTTATGAAAATGAAGTAAGAGGTTTTAGATTAGCATTTTTAGGAAATAAATATAAACTAGTTACAAAAAAAGAACATTGTAAATTCTTTGAAAAACTTATAAATAAAGAAAAAAAAGGCGAATTGTCACAATCAGCTCTAGAAACATTAGCAATTATTGCTTATAATTCCCCTATTACAAGAACTTTTGTAGATGAAATAAGAGGAGTAGATAGTGTTTATCAAATAAAAAAATTGCTATATAGGAATTTAATAAAAGAAGACGGTAGATCTAATTTGCCAGGGAAGCCAATTTTATATTCTGTTACAGATCAATTTCTTGATTATTTAGGTATGAAAACAATTGAAGACTTGCCAAAAATAGCCGATAATATTGAAAAATATACGAACGAAAGCGATTTATATGAAACCAAATACAAAGAGAATTGAAAAAAAAGTTTCATTTATATAAATATATGCTATAATATATTTGTATGCCGGTATGATGGAATGGTAGTCATGCTTGACTCAAAATCAAGTGGGTTTTGCCCGTGTCGGTTCAAGTCCGACTACCGGTACCAATAGTTTGTTTATTTTTAAGAAAAGTATTGCTTTTTTTAATTTTTTTTGATAAACTAAATATGAATTTGGCGATTATGGTGAAGTGGTTAACACGGCGGATTGTGGTTCCGTTACTCAAGGGTTCGATTCCCTTTAGTCGCCCCATTAAAAAATAAAAGAAACTTTATGAGTTTCTTTTTTATTTATTAACAAAATCATATATACTTTTTTTAATTATTAAAAGAATCATTACTAATCCTATTCCTAAAGTTATATGACCTATTCCTGAAAATCCTGAAATAATCTTATCATACATAGATGATAGTTTAAAAGAAACATCACAAATTCCTCTTATAAAAAACATTATTGATGTAATAATTAAACCTAAGTTATAAATTAAAATAGACGCATTGTAATTTTTAATCTTTGAAATTTTAAATTCTTTTTCTATAAAAATTAAGACTAAAAACAAAAAGGTTCCTAGTACAAAAAAATGAGTATGTATTAAACTTAAACTTGTTACACCGTTAAAGTTATTCATTCTCGTAAATTCTCTAAAAAAAACTCCTCCTATCATCGCCAAAATACAATACAAAAATGCAATGTTAAATAATTTTTTTATTTCTTGTTTCACAAAATCAATCCTCTCTACCTAGTTTAATTATACCTTTAATACAAATATAACACAATAAGTATATTTGAAATACTAATTTTAGCATTTATTAATGGTATAATTAGTAAAAGAAATTAAATAGGAGAAACAAAATGAAGTATTATATTTATATATTAAGATGTGAAGATAATTCTCTTTATACAGGGATAACAAATAATTTGGAAAAAAGATTAAATGAACATATAAAAAAAACAAAGAAATGTGCTAAATATACATTGACACATAGCGTTGTTAAACTAGAAACATTTTGGGAAACAAACGGAAAAAGCCTCGCCTCTAAATTAGAGTATCATATAAAAAAATTAACCAAAAAAGAAAAAGAGTTTTTAATTACAACAAGAGATTTATCAATTGTAAAAAACGTTGAAAAAGATAACTACAATTAATAAAGCTGATTTTATAATAAACATTTTCTTTACAAAACCTTTTGTAAATGTTATTATATAGTTGCAAGTTTTTTGCATTTAGGAGGAATTATGAAAGAAATAATAATCGAGACATTAACTGACTCTATAAAACTATTTCCATTTTTATTTTTAACATTTCTATTAATGGAATTCATAGAGCATAAATTAACAAGTAAAAACAAAAAAATATTACAAAAATCAGGAAAGTTTGGTCCCTTAATTGGATCTATTTTAGGTTTATTCCCACAATGTGGTTTTAGTGCTGCAGCATCAAATCTTTATGCAGTTAGAATCATATCAATGGGAACTTTAATTTCTATTTACCTTGCAACTTCTGATGAAATGTTACCAATCATGTTGTCAAAACAAGTGCCATTCACTATCATAAGTTCTATCTTATTAGTTAAATTTTTTATTGCACTAATATGTGGAATAGTTATAGACTTTTTTATAAGTAAAAATAAGAATACTAATAAAAAAATTCATGAAATATGTGAAGAAGAACACTGTGACTGTGAACACGGAATTCTAAAATCAAGTTTAAAACATTCAATTAATATTATAATATTTTTAATTTTTGTTTCACTATGCTTGAATACAATAATATATTATATTGGAGAAAACAATTTAGCAAAATTACTTTTGAAAGGAACATTCTTTGGCCCTATTGTAACAAGTTTGTTTGGATTAATACCAAATTGTGCTGCTAGTGTTTTAATAACCGAACTATATCTAGCAAATGCAATCACTTTTGGATCTATGATTTCTGGTCTTCTAACAGGATCTGGTGTAGCATTATTAGTATTGTTTAAATCTAATAGTGATATAAAAGAAAATTTTAAAATTTTATCTATTTTATATTTAATAGGATTATTTTCAGGATTATTGATAGATATAATATTATTTATATGATTAAAGAATTAAAAGAAAAAAATATAAAGCAAACGACGCAAAGGATTAAAATCTATCAAACCTTAAAAAAACCTACTACCGTAAAAAGTCTTTTAGAATATTGTAAAGATATTGATCAATCAACAATATATAGAGTTATTGAATTATTCTTACAAAAAGAAATTATTACTAAAGAAGTAAGAGATAATGAAATATATTATTCCTTGATAAAAAATGACCATTTTCACTTTGTAGAATGTGATATATGTCATAAAAAAGAAATGTTAAAAGTATGTCCAATTAAAATTGTAAAAGGATATGAAATAACATCACATAATATTGAAATACATGGAATATGTAATGATTGTAAAAAAAAATAGTAATTAGATTTACTATTTTTTTAATACCCCACCTTTTTCAATTTCATTCATATTACACTTTTCAAAATATAATTTTATGTAATTTCCCTTTTCAGCGAATTCAACCTCATTTTTTTTGTAAATAATTTTTTTTACAATAAAAGTTTTAAATCCATTATATTTTAATACATCCCCTATTTTTACATTTCCAGCATCAATTTTTCCATTTAAACAAATATCTTTTCCATTTTCTAAAATAACCTCTTCAATAGACATCATGAAATCATCTCTAATAAAATCATTTTCTTCAGTTAAATCTCTGCTTAATATGGAATCATATTTTTTCTTGTTTATTGTTTTCTTTTCTTTAAATATTTCAAATATACTCATTATTCATCACCATATTTTAATTATATCATACAAAATAAATTATTATAATAAAATATTAAAAAAAAAAATTATATGTTATAATATATAAAAGAAAGAGGATAGATTTATGAAAAAAGTTATGGTAATAACAGGAGGGAGTTCTGGAATAGGAGCTTCATTATCAAAATTAGCTGAAAACTATGAAATAGTATTATGTTATTGTAATAATAAAGAAAATGCAATAAAATTAAAAAAAGAAAATATAACCCTTTTTAAATTAGACTTAACTGATGAAAAAAATATAAATGAATTATATAATTTTGTTATTGAAAAATACAAAAGAATAGATGTATTAGTAAATAACGCTGCTATTGCAATTGATACACTTTTTGAAAATAAAACAAAAAATAATTTTATTAAAACTCTTGAAACTAATCTAGTTGGACCTTTTTTATTATCTAAACTTTTTGGACAGTATATGTTTAATCAAAAAGATGGATCTATTATAAATATAACTTCAACTAATGGAATAGATACATTTTATCCAATGAGTATAGATTATGACGCTTCAAAAGCCGGATTGATATCTTTAACAAAAAATTTAGCATGTCAATTTGCACCATATGTAAGAGTAAATGATATTGCTCCAGGATGGGTTAATACAGAAATGAATAAAGAACTAGATGAAGAATTTATAGAACAAGAAAATAAAAAAATTTTATTAGGGAGATTTGCAGAACCAGAAGAAATTGCTAAAGTAATTTTATTCCTTGCTGATTCAACATACATTAATGGAACAACAATAAGAGTAGATGGAGGGAAAAACTAATGGAAGAAGAATTTAAAAAAATTGATGATTTATGTTTAAAAAATAGTAAAAGAATTTTAGATTCATTTCATAAAAATAATCTATCTGAAGTACATTTTAATGGTACAACTGGATATGGCTATAATGACTTAGGAAGAGACGTTATAGAAAAAATATTTAGTGATGTTCTAGGAGCAGAAGATAGTTTGGTAAGAAGTCAACTGATTTCAGGTAGTCATGCTTTAACAGTAGCTTTGTTTGGTTTATTAAGACCTAATGATATTATGCTATCAATTTCTGGACTTCCTTACGACACATTACATCAAGTAATCGGAATAACAGATAACCCTAGTTCCTTAAAATCTTATAATATCAAATATGAACAGATTGATTTAATTGATAATGATTTTGATTATGAGAAAATAAAAGAAACTATTACCTCAAAAAAAATTAAATTAATTGAAATTCAAAGATCAAAAGGTTATTCAACAAGAAAAAGTTTAAGTTTAGAAAAAATAGAAAAAATCATAAAATTTATAAAAAATATTTCTCCAGATATAATAATAATGGTAGATAATTGTTACTGTGAATTGGTTACATACAACTCTCCTCTTCATGTTGGAGCCGATTTAATTGTAGGATCTCTTATTAAAAATTTAGGTGGAGGATTAGCCCCAAATGGTGCATATATATCTGGCAGGAAAGATTTAGTACAATTATGTGCAGAAAGATTAACACTACCAGGGGAAGGAAAAGAAGTAGGACCATCTCTTGGTATAAATAAGATGATTTTACAAGGTTTATACTTAGCACCATCAGTTGTATCAAGTAGTCTCAAAACTGCCGTGTACGCTGCTTATATGCTTGAAAAAACGGGATACAAGGTAGAACCTAAATATAATGATAAAAGAGTTGATATAGTACAAAATATCATATTTGGAAATAAAGAAGAACTTATAAAATTTATTCAATCCATACAAAAATCTTCCGCTATAGATTCATTTGCACTACCAATTCCTTCAAATATGCCAGGTTATGATGATGAAATAATTATGGCTTCAGGTTCGTTTACACAAGGATCATCAATTGAATTATCTTGTGATGGACCTATAAGAGCACCTTATATTGCATATCTTCAAGGCGGATTAACTTATGAGTATGGAAAAATTGCAATAGATAATGCAATAAAAAATTTAAATAATGTTTGATGGACTCACTTTATTTGAAGATAACTTTCCAAACAAAAAGATAAAAGAAATGCAAAAAACAAATAATTATAAAGGATTGTTAATTGAATTAGAAAAATCAAACTTTTTACTACCTATAAACTCAATAGAAAAGGAAATAAAAGATTTACCACTTATAACAGATGGAAATTTAAAATTTGTACCCTGTTTTACATCTATAGAAGAATTTGAAAAATGGGGCAAAAAAAATCAACTAAATTTTATATTTAAATCAATTAAAGAAATGTGTATAATGTTGATAGATGAAAAAATAGAAGGATTTGTAATTGATCCATTTGGATTAAATTTTAAAATAAATAAAGAAATTATGTATAAAAGACTGAATAAAAATACATAATAAAATGGGTGAAAAAATGATAAAACAAGCAAGAATTTTAAAAGAATTGTGTTTTTGTCTTATTAATGATAGCGATTTAAAAAATTATTACGAAAATAAATAGAATCTTAATTTTAATTGAGATTTTTTTTATAAATACTGAATATAAAACTTATGTTTCATCATAATAATTACAGGAGGTATAAAATGACTACAAAAGAACTAGCTTATATTGAAGATATTATTGGTCAAGGAAAACAACTTGAAGAAGTAATAAAAAATCTAGTCTTTCAATTAAAAAGCGAAGAATTGAAAAGCGCAATCGATGAAGTAAGTTGCATAAATGATAAACAAATACAATCTTTAACTAATTTATTATAGGAGGATAAAAATGGAAGATAAAATAATTATGGGAAATATATTAACCTTATTAAAAGGTTTATGTGGAACTTCGTTTCACGGAGTAATAGAGTCAAAAGAATTAACAGACCAATTTAAGGAAGTTTTAGATGAATATTTAAATGCTCAGAAAATTACATTCAACGCAGCTGAAAAAGAAGGATTTTATCCAACAACAGAAGCAAAAAAAGATTATATGAGAAATATCAAAAAAAAAGCACTAGAAAACTAAATTTCTAGTTTTTATTTGCAATTTTCTTTAATTGGTATTTTATTAATATTTTCAATAAGTTCATCTATAAAACCATTTCCACCTAATTTTTTATAACATTCATACATATCCATTACTCCTTCTTTATCATAAAGAGTTATGCAATTTTTTTCAATAATTTTTTCATAATTTTCACTTATTTTTATTCTAAGTATACTTTTCATACCATCATTTATGTTTTCAATATTATCTTTATAAGTGAGTAATCTTTTAAAAACAAAAGCAATAAAACTTAAAAATAATCCAAAAATTACCTCTAACCAATATTTTGCTATAAATTCAAACATTTTATCATTCCTTTATATATATTTATGCTTATGTTTTTTGATTGATTAATTAATACTTCTACTTTATTATATAATTGTAGTATAATATTTTAAGGAGGAATACTTATGAAATTATTGAAAAAAATCTTTACCATTCTATTAACTTTTATTTTTATGATTACTCTATCATTGTTTGCTCTAATTTTAACACTTAAAGAAATAAGTATTAAAAGTATAAACGAATCGTTTGTTAAAACAGAAGTAAAAACTGTCATAATATCGTCTATAAAAAATAATTTAGCAACTTTGAATTCAAAAGACATTAATGAAATTGAAAATCAAATATTAATAAGTAATGAATTAGAAAATATAACTAAAATATATTTGCAGACATTTATTGATAACGTATTATCAAATGAAAATCAAAAGACTCCAAATACAAAAAAAGAATTTATTAATATAGTCAATAATACAACATTATCTGATAAACAAAAAGAAAAAGTTATTGAAATAATAAATCAACAAAATGAAGATAAAATATACAAAAAATTGACTCAAACATTCAAAAACAACCTTACTGACAAACAAAAAAATATAATAAAAATTTATAATTTTTTATCATCTAAGATTTTATTATATTGTATTATTGCAATTATCACTGTTTTATCTTTACTTATAATAGTTTTAGCAGATTATTGGTTACTAAATTTTTCTATATCTTTTTTTACAGTAGGAATTTCATTTATTTTCTTATTACCAAATTTTATAAATAAGATAAATTTTAAAATTTCTGACAAATTAAAATTACCGATAAAGTTAAATATTGATGCTATAAATAATATAATGTTATTTTATATTATCATTTCTATAGCACTAACTTTAACATATTTTATAGCAAAATATTTCAAAAAAAATCATAAAAATAAATTTTAGCACTCTATATTGACAACTGCTAAAAAGAGTGGTATAACTTATAGAGGTGGTAAAACACTCCAGAAAAGAGGTATAAATATGAAACAATTTAAATCAGAATCAAAAAGATTATTAGAATTGATGATTAATTCTATATATACAAATAAAGATATATTTTTAAGAGAATTAATATCTAATTCAAGTGATGCTATTGATAAATTGTACTACACATCATTAACAGATAATAAAATAAAGGTTAATAAAGAAGAACTTCAAATATTAATAGAAGTAGACGATAAAAAAAGAACATTAACCATTATTGATAATGGAATAGGTATGGCAAAAGAAGAACTTGAAGATAATTTAGGAACAATTGCAAAAAGTGGATCACTTTCATTTAAAGAAGAAAACAAAAATCAAAACGACCTAAATATAATTGGACAATTTGGAGTAGGATTTTATTCTTCATTTATGATTGCAAAAAGAGTAGAAGTAATAAGCAAAAAATATAATGAAGAAAAATCATATCTTTGGACTTCAAACGGAATTGACGGATATGAAATAAAAGAAATAGACAATAATAAAAATGGAACATCAATTAAGTTATATTTAAAAGATGACACTGACGAAGAAAATTATAGTGAATATCTAACTGAATATCAACTAAGAGAGTTGATATCGAAATATTCAGATTACATAAAATTTCCAATTAAAATGGAAATAACAAATAGTGTAAAAAAAGAAAACACTGATGAATACGAGGATGTTAAGGAATTACAAACATTAAATTCAATGATTCCACTTTGGAAAAAAGAAAAAAAAGATATTACAAACGATGAATATATAAATTTCTATAGTGAAAAATTCTATGATTACAAAGAACCTCAAAAAACTATTCACTTTAGTGTAGAAGGTTTATGTAGTTATAATAGTCTTGTTTTTATTCCAAGTCACACAAGCCAAGATTATTACACAAAAGAGTATAAAAAAGGATTACAACTATATACAAACGGTGTGCTAATTATGGATAAATGTGAAGAATTATTACCTGACTACTTTAGTTTTATTAAAGGAATTGTAGATACCGAAGATCTATCACTAAATATATCAAGAGAAATGTTACAACAAGATACAAAAGTAAAACAAATTGCTAAAAGTTTAGAAAAAAAATTAATCAAAGAATTAAAGAATATGATGGAAGACAAAGAAGAATACAAAAAATTCTTTAAAAACTTTGGATCAGCTATTAAATTTGGTGCTTATAATAATTATGGAATGGATAAAGAAAAATTAAAAGATTTACTTATTTTTTATTCATCAACAAAAAAAGACTATGTAACACTTGATGAATATGTAGAAAATATGAAAGAAGATCAAAAAGAAATATTTTATGCCTGTGGACAAACAATTGAAGCAATTGACAATCTTCCACAAGTTGAAAAAGTAAAAGAAAAATATGATGTTTTATATCTTGATGACGCAATTGATGAATTTGTATTCCAAATTCTTGTTAGTCATAAAGAAAAGAACTTTGTAAATGTTTCGACAAAGAAATTAGATATTGACTCTGACAAAGAAAAAGAAGAAATATCAAAAATTAATGAGGAAAACAAAAATATATTAGAAATTATGAAAAACTCATTAAATAATATTGATGTTAAATTTACTAACAATCTTAAAAGTCATCCAGTTTGTTTATCAACCGTAGGTGATGTATCTATTGAAATGGAAAAAGTTTTAAATGCAATGCCAACAGATGAAAAAATTAAAGCTAATATGGTTTTAGAAATAAATCAAAATCATAAAATAGCAGAAAAAATAAAAACATTATATGAAAATGACAAAGAAAAACTAGAAAAATATACAAAAGTATTATATGCACAAGCAAGAATGATTGAAGGACTAGAACTTGAAAATCCAACAGAAATTACAAATTTAATATGTGATATAATATCATAAAAAAAGAATTAAAAATCCTTTTTTTTATAGTCTAATATATATAATAAATTACTAATTCAAAAAATAACTATTCATTACTGAATAGCTATTTTCATATTATATAGATAAATAAGTTTTCATGATTTCTTGATCTCTTAGACAAATAAATTTACTATGATATAAATTTTCATAAGCAGAAGCCTTCAAATCTTTAGAACAATTTTCAATTAATTTTAATGCTTCATCTGGCTTACACCATAATAGTCTAGCACCCTCTGCTTTTTCTTTTTCTGTTAGTTCAAAGTTATGAGTATCTTCAATAACACGACCTACAAATACAAATGATTTTTGCATAAAATTATCTAATGATTTAAGTTCTTCAATAAAACCTAATTCATTAATAATTTCAATAGTACAACCTGTTTCTTCTAAAACTTCTCTTTTAAATGCCTCACGAGGTTCTTCATCTTCATCAATTCCACCACCTGGCAATTTGTATTCATTTTTTACCGTTTTATTAAATACAGCAATATCTCCATTATCCCTAATAACAATACCTCTAGCACCTAATCTTATGCGAGGATTATTAAATTTAACCGATTCTAACCCTAAATCTTCATCTGTTATCTTTCTTATACAATTCATTACTCTTCCTCCTTGAATTATTTTCTTATTTAATCTTATGCTTAGTAAATTTTTTTCGTAGAATGTTTAATATTTATAATAAATAATATATAAACACTTCTATATTGTTTCTTAACTACTATATCATAATCTAATATAGATTATAAGTCAAGGACTTTTTATTTAAAATATGTACTATTTAGCAACAAAAAAGAATTTCATGATATAATAAGTTTGGGTGAAAATATGTATGATGCAATAATTATAGGCGCAGGTCCATCAGGCTTAATGGCTGGCATTCAATGTCATAAAAAAGTACTGATTATCGAAAAAAATAGTAACGCTGGAAAGAAATTACTTTTAACAGGTGGAGGAAGATGTAACTTAACTAATAAAAAAGACTTAAATACTTTCTTGGAAAATGTAAATCACAATAAAAAATATTTGTATAGCACTATTAATACTTTTGGACCAAAAGAAATAATGCTCTTTTTTGAGCAAAAGAATGTAAAACTTAAACAAGAAGAAGATGGAAAAATATTTCCTGTTGCAAATAAATCTTTTGTTATACTAGAAGCACTTTTAAATAGTTATAAAGGTGATATTCACTTTAATGAAGAAGTAATAGGCTTAGAAAAAGGAAAAGTAATAACTAATAAAAATATATATGAAACAAAAAAAATCATTATAGCAACAGGAGGACTAAGCTTTCCTCAAACTGGTTCAACAGGAGATAATCTAAAATTTGCAAAAATGATAAAGCAACCAATTACAAATGTCTATCCTGCTGAAGTATCAATAAATCTGATAGATCCTCCTAATATTCCTGGAACATCAATTGATAATGTTTTGGTTAAATGTGGAAAAATAATTAAAGAAGGAAATTTAATTTATACTCATAAAGGATTAAGTGGGACAAGTGTAATGCTAATGAGTGAACATATCTTTAAAGAAAAATATAAAGAAATTGAAATAGATAATATTCCATATCAAAGTGAAGAAATACTAGCATTTAAAATTAAAAACTTTGATCAAGAAAAAGAAATCCATACTTTTTTATCAACTATTTTTTCAAAAAAATATAGTGATTTTATTTTAGAAAAAGCAAATATTAAAAGAGAAACCAAAATAAAACAATTAGGCAAAAAAAATACTATTTATATTATAAATATTTTAAAGCATATGAAATACTCTATTAAATCTGTAGAATCATTAAAAAATGCATACGTTACAGGTGGAGGAATAGACATGAAATTCATAAATAGCAAAACATTTGAATCAACTATAAATCCAACTTTTTACTTTATAGGAGAAGCTTTAGATATACATGGACCTATTGGTGGGTATAATTTAACACTAGCATTATCAACAGGATATAGTGCTGGAAAAGATTTATAATATCTTGACAAAAAAAATTAAAATGATATAATTTAGATATAACTTTTATCAAGAGTGAGGGAGAGAATTAGCTCTAAGATCTCACACCAACCTGCAATAAGCAAGGTGGTACAGCTAATAACGATAAGAAAGAAGTATTTATAAAGGTACGTAAAACTCTTTCTTAAGAGTTTTTTTTGATAGAGTTATAGAGGAGGAAATATGGAAAAATATTATTTTACTAGTGAATCTGTAACGGAAGGACATCCAGATAAAATTTGTGATAAAATCGCAGACAAAATTTTAGATACTGCTCTTATGATTGACAAAACCAGCAAAATGGCTGTAGAAGCTACCATAAAAGATAATTTTATATTAATATATGGAGAAGCAAAAACAAAAGCTAATTTAAATTATGAAGAAATTGCTAAAAACGTTATAAAAGAAATTGGATATAACGAAAAATATGAAGTACTTGTAAAAGTTGGAATTCAATCAGAAGAAATCAACAAAGCAGTAGAAAAAAATAAAATACATGCTGGAGACCAAGGAATTATGTTTGGTTACGCATGTAATGAAACAAAAGAATTGATGCCATTACCTATATGTCTAGCTAATAAGCTTGCAAAACAAATGACAATTGTTAGAAAAAGTGACAATAAATCACCTTTAAAACCTGATGGAAAAACTCAAGTAACTATTGAATATAATAATGGAATACCAACAAGAATCGATACAGTTATTATATCAAGTCAACATGACAAAGAAGTTACACAAGAATATTTAAAGGAATATATAATTAAAAATATAATTGAGCCAGTTATACCAAAAGAATTAATTGATAAAAAAACAAAATTCCTTATAAATACAAGTGGATCATTTGTTATCGGAGGTTCATTCGGTGATTCAGGAACAACAGGAAGAAAAATTATAGTAGATACTTACGGTGGTTATTCAAGAGTTGGAGGAGGATGTTTAAGCAGTAAAGACCCATCAAAAGTTGATCGTTCCGCAGCTTATTATTGTAGATATGTCGCAAAAAATATTATAGCCCATGATTTAGCAGAAAAATGTGAGATTCAAGTATCTTATGCAATAGGTAAAGAAAAGCCAATATCAATAATGATAGAAACATTTAATACTGAAAAAGTAACAAAAAATGTAATTGAAAACTTTGTTTCTAAAAATTTTGATTTTACTGTTTCAAACATGATTGACGAATTGAATTTATTAAATATTAAATATTATGAACTAGCGGCTTATGGACATTTTGGAAGAGATGACTTAGATCTTCCTTGGGAAAAGATTAAAAACTTATTAAAATAAACTTAATAAGTTTTTTAATTTATCTTAAATACTGTTTTTTTTTGCAAATTAAAATGTTATAATGAAAAAGATAGGTGTGATGTAGAACATGAATAATCAAGAATTTTTAGAAACAAAATTAAAAGAAAAATCAATACTAAAAATAGATGAAAAAAATAAAATAAGAAATGAAATTAAATCGAAAGAATATACAAAAAATGAAATTGAAGATTTAATCGAAGAAAGCATTAAAAACCATATTTATATTGAAAACAAAAAAAATGAATATAATCAAAATAAAAATATAGAAATAAAAATTATAGAAAAAAGCAAAAAAAATATAAAAGTAGAAGTAGATAATAATGTGGGATATTTAAAAACACATAAATCACTAACTTTAAATGATTTAGAGATTGCTTTAATGAAGATTGGTAAACTATTAGAATTAAATGTTGTAGATATAAAAAGAATAAAATATGAAAATAAAAATTATATACTATTAACATCAAATGAAAAAGAATGTAAAACAATAGACAAAATTATTCAAATGGATAAAGAAAAAAATACAAAAGATATTATTGAAGTAATAGAAATTCCCCTCTCAATTGAAAATTCAAAAATAATTAAAAGTGAATATATAAAAATGATATTATTTAATATTTTAATTGATAACAATAATATAGGCTTAAATACCTATGGAATAAGTGATGGAAATAATTTTAAATTATTTCCTATTACAAATTTTTTAAACACAGAAAAAATTAAAGGCTTAAATGAAAATGATATCTATTTAAATAATTGTATCTGTGACAAATATTCATTACTTGATTGTCTATTTAAAAATTATTACGAAGAAATAGGAAAATTTATAAATAGAAATTTTGATGATAAGAAATTAAAAAAAATCGAAGAAATTTTTGATTTAGAGTTAGAACAAAAAGAAGCAAAAATATATAAAACTAAAATAGAAAACAATTTTAACCTTATCAAAAAATATAATAATAAAAAGATTTTAGAAATATTTAGAAGTTACTCAATTGTAGATGAAGAATCATTATTAAAATATATGTCAAATAATATTGAATATGGAACAACTGTTGAAATAGACTCGGAAACATATAAAATACCTTTTGGTGCTTTAGAATCAATTGAGGGAAGAAATAATAAAAAAATAACATACGATAATCCAGAAATCATAGCTTTTTTAAATAAATATTATTCTAAACATAAAAATGAAATAAATCCTACTCAAATTGAAGTCACACAACTTTTAAAAAGCATATCAACAACAAACTTTATACTAAATAAAATATATTCTCAAAACTATCCACTTGATATTTTTAATTCAGAAGTAGCAAGTAGTAATGAACAAATTGAATTTGAAGCTTGCTTTTTAGAAGCAAATAATATAAAGGTAAAAAGATTTGTGATATGCACTGAAATTAATAGTGATAATAAAACAGTAATTACTGATCCACATTTCTTTTTAGTTTATCTTAAAAATGATAAATTTTATTATTTTGAAAATGCTTTAACTGATTTTAAAGGAATTTATGAATTTGATACTTTAGAACATCTAATCGATAAAGTAATAAGTAAAATTATTTATTCAAAAGAACTAAATCCTTACAAAAACATTTCAGAATTCAATTCAAAATATGTTTTATATGAAATAGATAAAATATTACCATTTAAGACTTTAGAATATATAACGAAAAGTTTCAAAAAAGCAAAGAAATATAACATAAAAAATGCTCTTTATCTTTACCAATGTGAAAATGAAATTAGAAAAAATATTTTAGAAAACATAATTAACGTATATAGTTTAAAAGATAAAGAAATTATTTTAAAGCCAAGCGATAAAATCAATGATGAAAATGAATATAAAGTAGAATTTATTAAAATTCTTTCTGAAAATATAATGAATTTAATTTATAAATCCATAAATAACAATGAAGAATATTTTGTTATTGGTTATAATGGAGAAAAAGAAAATATAAACAAAGGAAAAACAATAGAAAATAAATTATCTGAAAATACAAATAAACAAGAAACAAGAAAGTTTTCCACAGTAAAAATTATTATACTATTAATTATTCTTATATTAGTGTTGTTTTCACTAAAATTTATGCTTTAATACTGTGGAAAAGTCTTTATACTACAAACGAATTAATAGTTTTCCACATATATTGTGGAAAACTATTTTATTTATTACCTTAAATTTATCTTTATTCGATTTTATTACTTTTCTGTTGCAATTATACATAGCTAGTGTTACAATTATAATAGGTGATACTACAATGAAAAAAGATAAAAAAGAAGCTATTAAACTTATAAATAAAAAAATTGCTAATGATACATATTTATCTTATGAAGAAATTTCTGTTATAACTGGATATCATCCTAAATATCTTTTTAAACTTAAAAATGAAATTTTGAATGGAACAATTTCGTTAGACCATGGAAATAAAAATAAATCACCTCACAACGCTTTAAGTGAAGAAGAAATTAAAAAGATTAGACAGTTATATACCAGATCATCAGCATCAATAAGAAAGTTTTATAAGTTTTATGGAAAACATAGTTATTCTTGCATTTATAATATAGTACATGACATAGATAAAAAAAAGATATAAATTTAATTTATATCTTTTTTTAAGAACTAACCTCTCTAATAATTGTTAAAGTATAAATCTTTTCATAAACTTTGAATTTGAAGGTATTAGTACCGGTTACCAAACTCAAAGTACCTTCCCCTGTTACTGTTGCCCCAGAATAAGTTGGAGTTACTTTTAAAATTACACTAGAAACTTGTGCTGGAACAGTTAAAGATAAAGTATCTAAACCTATATCCTTATTATCAATAGTAACTTTTAAAATACTATCATCATAGGCTCTATATATTTTCAAAGTATATGTAATAATCTCACCATTATTTTTTACGATGATTTTTAAAATATTTTCTCCTAAATTTAAATTAACATTCCCCTCACCTTCAACAATTGCGTTATTACTTATTTTTTTAACTGATATATTAACAGTTGAAGCATCATTTGGAACATTGTAAGAATAATTATAGTTACCACTAGTAAGAGCGATTGCTACATTGTTTATTTTAATTTCAGTAAGTTTATTACTATAATTAGCTTCAATAACCGCTAAGACCTTGATTAAACGGTTTTTAAAGTCTACTTTAGCAATTCCTTCAGGAACTCTATCAACAGCCTTTACTGCCTTGTTATATGCATCATACGAAGGACTAGTTTCACAAGCTTTTAATAAAGATGAAGCAGTGCTTAAAATTTCAGCTTCAATCTGAGTAGAAGCAATTCTTCTAAGAACATTTACCCATACATTATAACCAAGATTATTAATAAGTAAAGACTCTTCAGAATAAAATTCTTCTTTTAAATAACCATTACTTTCTATCATTGTATGAGCCATATCTATATAAATTGCACCCCATGTAGCAGAACTGTTTTTTAGTTTTTCATTTAATTCTCTTATTAAAGTATTATTCATTTTTTTTGTCTCTGTTCCTTTAAACATATAACCAACATTAATAATAAAAATTTTTGTATTAGGATTCTTTGTTTTTATCCTACTAATTAGAGTTTTATAATTTGATAATGTATTATTAATACCAGAACTTAAAATATCATTATGCCCTAAATTAATAAATACTTTCTTCGCTCCCATTAACTTGACACTATCTTCAACAAGCATTTTAGTGCCATTATAAACTGGATGATTAGACTTTTCATTAACTTCTGAAACTAAAGTATTAGTACTTAACTTTGAATCATATAAGATAAATGGTTTCCCTAAAAATCCATTAGGTTTAGTTGAAAGATAACTATTAAATTTTGAAATAGTATTATCCCCTATAAAAACAGAGTCTGAAAAATAATAATCATCAGCCAAAACGCCTTCATTAATAGCACTAGAAACAGAAATGACATCAATATTTGAAACTACTTCTGGTACAAACTTATCATTATCTTCTTTGTCTTTATCATCATCTTTATCAATTATAATTGGAGGTTTTTTATTTTCCGTTTTTTTCTTTTGAACAAATTCATTAACCTTATATCCCGCAAAAATAAAGATTAAAAGAAAAGCAATAATTAAAAGAACAAATAACATTTTTTTCTTTTTTCCATTATCTACATTATTGTTTTCCACAGTAAAAGTATTTTTTTCATCATCTACATTATTGTTTTCCACAGTAAAACTATTTTCATTATCATCCACATTAGTTTTTTCCACAGCATCCATAATCAACTCATTATCTTTTTCTTGATTATTTTCGTCTAATGACAAGTTTTCCACAGTATTATCAATATTAAGTGGCTGAACAGATAAATCTGTCTCATTTTTTTTATCATTACTTAGATTAGGTTCAGTTATATTTTGATTTGTAGTTGAATCGTTACTATCGACTATTTCTTTTTGTTCCATAAAACACCTCTACTATACATAGTTTATAATAAATAAAACATAAAAACAATTAGAATGATAAAATATTTAATTTGATTGACAAAACTTTGCAATATAAGCATATATTTTAATAGGTGATGGTCTTGAAAAATATTCTTAAAGGTCTTTTAGTAGGAACTGGAAAAATAATTCCAGGAGTAAGCGGGAGTTTAATAGCTATTTCATTAAACATATATGATAGATTACTATTTATTATTGGAAACCCACTTAAAATTAAAAAAAATGATGCAAAATTTTTATTTCAATTTTTAATTGGACTAGTTATTTCTATAATGTTTTTAAGCAAGTTCATGTACTCTTTATTAAATAAGTATTATATTCAAACAATGTTTTTATTTATTGGTTTAATTCTTGGAGGTTTACCTAGTATCTACAAAATTACCAAAGAAGAGAAAAACTTAAAAAATATACTATTTTTATTATTTCCTATTACAGTATTATTATTCCTAAGTACAATTAAATTTCATTTTAATATCGAGTTAAATCTATTTTCAATTATTATTGTAGGAATTATAGAAGCTTTAACAACAATAATACCAGGAATAAGTGGATTTGCAATCTTTTCATCATTAGGTATTTATAAAAAATTATTAAAAATAGTTTCAACATTTGAATTTCCTTTATTTCTGTTTTTTATCCTTGGTATTATAATTGGTGTAATTATGTTTGCAAAATTAATATATTATGTACTTAACAAGTTTAAATATGAATCATATTATACAATTTTTGGTTTATCAATATCCACTAGCCTTATTATTTTAAAAGAAACACTTAGTCATCCTTATAATTTTTTAAATATATCTTTAGGTTTAGCATTATTACTAATCGGATATACTATTACAAGAAAATTATGATATAATTAGAATAGAAGAAAATATGGTGAGAATATGGTAAAGAAAAAGAAATTAAAGAAAAAAAATTTTGCATTGTTATTAATTACTTTGGTAATAGTGGGTTATACATTGTTTTATATTCAAAGTTATCCTTTTAAAGTTGTTTTAAAAACAAAGTCTATTGATTTAAATGAAAAATTTAAAGATCAATACACAGCAACATTTAATGGAAAAAGAATTCAAAGTAACATTAAAATTAAAAGTAATATAAATAATAAAGAATTAGGTACTTATAAAATTAATTTTAAATATAAACATAAAAACAGAACATATCAAAGAAATTTAAAAATTGAAGTGAAAGACCTATCCAAACCTATTATTACATTAAAAGAAGGAAATAGTATAGTAGTCATTATTAATGAAAAATTTAATGATCCAGGATATGCCGCTATCGATAATTATGATGGTAATTTAAAAGATAAAGTCATCACTGAGGGAACTGTTGATACAAAAAAAGAAGGAATCTATACAATAAAATATAGTGTAACCGATTCAAATGGTAATAGGGCTATTGAAAAAAGAAAAGTAGAAGTTACAAAATCTTCACCATTAACAATGAATTTAAAAGAATTTAGTTTAGATTCTTATTATAAGGATATACAATTGCAAGAAACAAAAAATGGTAAAGAAGAATATAGTAATAAATTTATCTTTGCAGGAGATTCAACTGCTTTATACTATGTCATGAATAAAAACATAACCGGTAAACAATTATGGCATAGAGAGGGAGTTAATTTAGAAACAATATTCAATAATACAATTTATATTAATCATATAGATTCAAAAAAAACTTTGATTGATGCTTATGAAGAAAAAAAACCAAAATATTTACTGCTAAGTCTAGGAACAAACAGCGTTGCAGCAATGGAAATAGACTATTTTATAACAAAATTTCAAGAATTATTAAAATCTATGAAAGAAAAAAATCCAGAAGGAGTTATTATAGTCCAATCTATTTTTCCAGTCGCTTCTAGGTTTGACAGTGAAGGAAAGCAATTAAATAATCAAAAAATAAATAAAATGAATTATTATTTGTTAAAATTATGTAGTGAAATGAAAATACCTTTCTTAAATACTTCAAGAATTTTAAAAGATGAAAATGGACAATTAAAAAAAGGATATTATAGAGAAGCATCAAACGAATCAGGTGTTCATTTGTCAGAAACTGGTAATAAAAAAGCAATGGAATATTTTCAAACACATATGTATCAAAAATAGTAAGATTTTACTATTTTTTTCATATACTTAAATAGGTGATGAAAAAATGAAAAAACTTCCAAAAGTATTTCAAAATACTGTAATTAAAAATAATATGAATAACAAAAAATATGTTTATGGTGAAAATCCTAAACCATCAAAAGAAAATCCTATATCTATACAAAAGAAAATAGCAGAAATATTTAAATCGTCAAAGTATATTTATAAAATGGATGTTGAAATTCAATTAGAAAATAAAGTAATAAACAAAAAAATAATAGCTAAAACAAAAGATTATTTACTAACAATGGAAAATGAAAAAATTATGATAAATGAAATAAAAGATATTATTGTAAAAAATGATGATTAGTAGTACAATATCACTGAGGTGACTAATATGAAAAATGTTAATGTAAAAAAAATTGTTTTTGTAATATTAACAGGCTTTGTTCTAGTAACAACAGGTTGTACAAATAAAAAAGAAATTGAAAACAATGAACCAAAAAATGATATTATTGAAATAACAGATTATGTAGATAAATCAGAAGAAATCAAAAATAAGGATGAATATGTTATAAACTACTTCGAAGAAAAAGAAAGTGAAGTAAATGAAATTTTGGAAAACAATAGTTTCGATAAACTTAAAGAAGGTTCTAAAGAGATATTTGTGAACCTGGTTGACTTCTTATTTTACAACGGAGAAATAAAAGGGATTACTTTTGACGAATTAAATGAAACAACAAAAACTAAAATTTTAAATATAACTAGCAGTATTGATTCAAAAATTGAAAAGAAAATTCCAGATTATAAAGAAACTACAAAAGATAAAACAGGAAAAGTGTTAATCTATGTAGAAGAAAAAATAAAGTCTACCAAAGAATTTTTAGAAGAAAAAGTTATAGAAAAAGTAGGAGAAGATAAATATAAAGAAACCGTTGATGAAGTAAAAGAAAAAGGAAATGAAATAAAAGAAAAAAGCAAAGAAATAATTGATAATGGAAAAACTAAAATTAAAAATTGGTATGAAGGATGGAAATAACATCCTTTTTATTTTGTTTATAAAAAAAATAAGTTAAATTATAAAAACAACTCTATAATTATGGTATAATTTAATTGCTAAAAGAAAAGAAAAAATATTAAAATTATTATGTTATAAAACCCATAATCTGTTTTAGATTATATGGCAAAAAAGACATGTAAAGATACATATAATGTCTTTTTAATATTGTAATTTACTTCTAAATAATGTACACTTAATATAGTTAACAACATGAGGTGTTGTAACGGAGGTTAAAATTATGCTTGAAATTATTATTTGCGATGATAATGATATATATGTTGATAAAGTTATTGAAGTAATAGACGATTATTTATTGAAAGAAAAAATAGAATATAAGATTTCTAAATTCAATGACTATAATCAAGTGTTTTACGATGCAACTTATTTAAATAATAAAAACAAAATATATATTTTAGATATTGAAACACCAACAGGCAGCGGAATTGAAGCAGCAAGAAAGATAAGAAGTCGTGACTTAAAAAGTCATATTATTATGTTAACCAGTCACGAAAAATCAGCAGAAGAAATATTGACTTTAGATTTATTTATCACATCTTTTATAACAAAGAATAAAGATACAAAAAATAGATTAGAAAATGTATTAAATTATATAATAAAAAATGATATAAAAAACGATGTAGTAGAAATAATTACTAAATCAACAAATTATTATTTTAGACAACAAAGTGTTTTATATATTTCAAGAGAAAATGTTAGTAGAAAAACAGAAATAGTTACAGATAATGGAACTTATGAGATAAGCAAAACATTAATTGAAGTTAGAAGATATTTTGATGAAAATTTTGTTCAAACTCACAAATCTGGTTTTGTTAATTTAAAAAGAATTGTAGCTATCAATAAGAAAAAGAAAAGTATAAAATTTGATACAGGATTAGAAGTAGATCTATTATCATTAAAATATAAAAAGGAGTTAGATATATTATGCCATTCTCAACAATAATAACTTTAATAGGAAATATAATTATACTTCTAATAATAGGAGAATTCTTTGACCAAAAACCTAAACTAATTAAACTTACATTAGGATCATTAATAATGTTAATTGTTCCTTCAATAAAATACTTTGTAAATATAACTGATTTTGCATTTTTTTTGACAACTGGAGCAATGTATTTAGCAATAAAATCAATATATGAAAAAAGTAATAAAGAAATAGTCTTTTCAATAATCTTTATAGATTGTTTTATAGCCGGTATAGAACTTTTAACTTCAATATCAATAATTTTTATATTTGGTTATAAGACAACCGTAGAATTTATGGCATCTTACAGTCTTGATGTCTTTAACATTGTCTTCTTAATTTCAATATTAATTTTGTCTAAAACTAAATTTCTTAAAATTTGTTATGACTTCTTATCAGAGAAATTTATAAGATTTAATAGTAAAACATTATTATTTATTCTTTATACATTTTTAATTATATTTTCATATCTTTTGATAACAAACTTTATTCATGATAGTATTTTATTTAATGTATTTCTTACTATTATATCTTTTTTATCAATGTTTATGGTAGCAGGGTATCTTTATAAAAGTGAGCAAGAAAAATGTGAATTAAAAGAAGATACAAAAATGATGAAAATATCACAAAAAGATGCTTGTAAAATGGTTGATGATTACAGATTAAAAAATCATGAAAACAATAATATTCTTTGTACAATAAGAGCAATGACTAATGAACAAAAAGTTAAAAATTACATTGATTTAGTTGGTAACTCTTTTGAAAAAAAGAAAAAAATAAAAGATGATGAAAATATTAAATTTGAAGCATATAAAATAGATTGTCTTAGTTTAAAATCCGCAATATATAATAAAATAGTTGAAGCACATAGAAAAAATATATTTGTAATTTATAAAATAGATGATGATTTAAGAAAGTTACCTGATGAATACATCGATGATACAGAAGGAGCAAAAATTACTCAAATATTCAATATTCTTGTAGATAATGCAATGCAAGAATTAGAAAAACAAAAATTAGATAGAGCACCATACTTAGGAATAGAAGCCTACCTAGAAAACAAAAATTTTATTATTGCAATATCAAATACCTTTAAAGGAAAAATTGATTTAGAAAAAATGACTCAAGATGGCTATTCTACAAATGGTGAAGGTAGAGGACATGGACTTACAATTGTAAATGAATTATTAAAAAAGAATCCTCAATACACACTCAATAGGAAAATATATGGTAATGTTATTAAACTTACATTAATTTACAAAAAAAATAATAAATATCCTAAAAAAGAAAGAATTACTACAAAATAGCAATTCTTTTTAATACAAGTATTATATATAAAAAAACTGATGAAAAGAATTAAAATTCCAATCATCAATTTTTTTTTGCAAGATAAGCAACTTTTTAAATTTCCTTAGTTATTAATTTCTTCTGGACATTCAGCTTCATCAAACACAAACCATGAAGTATAAGTAACACCTAATGTTCCAAAAGATAGAGTTATTTTTCCTAAAAGGTCAGCTAAAATTTTCATCTTTTTCTCTCCTTCCATTATTATATGGCAATCCAAATAATTTATATGGAATTGGCGATATCATACAAGCTTGAACCAACAAACTTATAATTAATAGATTGCCAATATAATTCGTAACGAAAAAACTAGATATGCAATAAAGATCAATAATTATAAGAGACTTGATCTTTAGCATTTTAATTTTAGGACCTCTAATTGGTTTTTTATGAGTATCTGCAGGACTGTATATTAGAAATATAGCAAAAACGAATAACGATATCAAAAATTTTTCTAATAATGTAAAATATACATGTACTCCAATGATAGGGGATGCAATAAATATAACTAAAGAAATTAAGAGACAACTAAAGCTGCTGCTTGCATGCATCCCACCAGAGAAAGTCTTAATTCCCATATAAAATAACATGAAAATACACATTATCTTTAAAATTCCTAATAAATATCCTATTACTAAAATAATAATAATCTTTTCTAAAAATAATAAAGTATTTTCTACTCCATATCGGATTGTAAGTATTTCTTTTCTACTATAAGTATGATACTTAAGAAGAAATGAAACATATTTTTCAATAACTTTTTCTCTCATATTTATATGATATCATTTTTAGAAAAAAAATAAATAGGTTATGTCTAAGATGATAGTGAAAACGTCTAAGATGTACAAATTTTAAAAAAATGAAAAATATGTCGATTTTTGTATGTTGATATTTCTTGAAAAAGGAAACTAGGTATTGTATATTAGAAATGTAAGAGAATTACTAGAAGGGAGATTTTAAAATGCGTGGAAAAGTAAAATGGTTTAACAATTCAAAAGGATATGGTTTTATTGAATATAAAAACGGTGAAGATATCTTCATTCATTATTCTGCAATTGCATCAGAAGGCTATAAAACCCTATTAGAAGGACAAATAGTCGAATTTGAATTAGTAGAAACTGACAAAGGTCTACAAGCAAAGAATGTAATAGAAATTAAAACAGCATTAGTTTAAAAAAAGACCTTATAGTTTTCTATAAGGTTTTAATTTTGTTATATTATGTGAAATGATACTAGTCTATTTAAAACAAAAATATTTTATGATATACTACCATTGGAGGATGATAATATGGAATTTACTATTAGAGGTAAAAATTTAGAAGTAACAGATTCAATTAAAACTTACATTAAGGAAAAGATTGGAAAACTAGACAAATATTTTGAAAATCCTAAAAAATTAACAGCTACGGTTCTAATAAGTGTTAAAAATAATGAACAAACTGTGGAAGTTACAATACCAGCAAAAAAAATCATACTTCGAGCTGAAGAAGGAAATAAAGATTTATACGCTTCAATTGACTTGGTTTCTGAAAAAATGGAAAGACAAATCAGAAAAAATAAAACAAAAATGAATAACAAAAAGAACAAAAAAATAATACAAGAATTAAATTTCACCCAAGAAAAAGAAAACGAAGAAAATAATGAATCATTCATAGTTAAAAGAAAAATATTAGAAATGAAACCTATGAACGAAGAAGAAGCTATTCTTCAAATGGAATTAATAGGACATGAATTTTTCATATTTAAAAATGAAGAAACAGGAAATGACTCTGTAGTATATAGACGTAAAGATGGAAATTATGGACTCATAGATACAAAATAGACCAAAAAGGTCTATTTTTCATTAATTTCATCAAATTTTCTTTTATTTGTCATAGATTTTTGATAAAATAGAATGTGTTAAGAAAGGATGGAAAATATGAAATTTTTAAAGAAAATTTTCGATCATGAATATAAAGAATTAACTAAATTTAGGGAGATTGCAGATCAAGTAGTAGCCCTAGAAGAAAAATATAGTAAATTAAGTGACGAAAAATTACAAGCGAAGACAAAAGAATTCAAAGAAAAAATTAAAAACGGAGAAACATTAGAAGATATCTTAGTAGAAGCATTTGCAACAGCAAGAGAAGCAGCTTATAGAGTTAACAAAGAAAAACCTTACTATGTACAAATTTTAGGAGGACTTGCCATTCACTATGGTAATATATCTGAAATGAGAACAGGTGAAGGAAAAACATTAACATCAACAATGCCAGCATATTTAAATGCTTTAACAGGTGAAGGTGTACATATTATAACTGTAAATGAATACCTTGCTGGAAGAGATGCTAATTGGATGGGCAATATTTACCGTTTTTTAGGCCTATCAGTAGCAGTAAATTATCATGACATGGATCCAAAAGAAAAGAAAGAAGCCTATAGTTGCGATATTCTATATTCAACAAATAATGAAATAGGTTTTGATTATTTAAGAGATAACATGGTTGTAACAAAAGAAGAAAGATGTCAAAGACCATTCAACTTTGTTATTATCGATGAAGTTGACTCTGTTTTAATAGATGAAGCAAGAACACCACTTATTATTTCTGGAGGTCAAATGAATTCAGCAAATCTGTATATGCAAACTGATAGATTTGTTAAGAATTTGAAAGAAAATGAAGGATATTTATTTGATGAAAAAACCAAAAGTGTTACTTTAGATACACTTGGAGTAGAAAAAGCAGAGAAATCTTTTTCTATAAATAATCTTTTTGATATAAATAATACTAATCTTGTTCATTATATAAATCAAGCTTTAAAAGCTAATTACTCAATGAAAAAAGATTTTGACTATGTAGTTCAAGATAACAAAATAGTAATTGTTGACCAATTCACTGGAAGATTAATGGAAGGAAGAGCATATTCTGACGGGTTACATCAAGCAATTGAAGCCAAAGAAGGTGTTGAAATTAATCAAGAAACAAAAACTTTAGCAACAATTACCTTCCAAAACCTATTTAGAATGTATAAAAAACTTTCTGGAATGACTGGTACAGCGAAAACAGAAGAAGAGGAATTCAGAGAAATATATAATATGTATGTTATTCAAATTCCAACAAATAAAGAAGTTGCAAGAATAGATTATGGTGATTTAATATATGCAACTCAAAAAGGAAAATATAATGCAATTGTAAAAGAAATAAAAGAAAGACATGAATCTGGACAACCAGTATTAGTAGGAACAGTAGCAGTTGAAACAAGTGAATTATTAAGTAGTATGTTAAAAAAAGAACATATTAAACATGAAGTTTTGAATGCTAAGAATCATGAAAAAGAAAGTGAATTAATATTAAATGCTGGACAAAAAGGAGCAGTAACAATTGCAACTAATATGGCTGGACGTGGTGCTGATATTAAATTAGGTGAAGGTGTTAGAGAACTAGGTGGACTAGTTGTTATTGGAACTGAAAGACATGAATCTAGACGTATTGATAATCAATTAAGAGGACGTTCAGGAAGACAAGGAGATACAGGATTATCTCAATTCTTTGTTTCTTTTGAAGATGAATTAATGGTAAGATTCGGAACAGACAGAGCAAAAGGTTTACTACAAAGTATAGGCTTTAATGATGAAATGGCAATTAGACATAAGATGTTATCTTCATCAATAGAACAAGCACAAAAAAGAGTTGAAGGATCTAACTATGACATAAGAAAAACATTGCTTGAATATGACGATGTTATAAATCAACAAAGAACTATTATATATGAAAAAAGAAATAAAATTTTAGATAGTGAATCTGTTCACGATTTAATTTTAGAAGCTATTGATAATTTCTTATATGACTTAGTTATGTCACACGTAGGACCTGACAATAAATTATTAGATAGTGATATAACAGAAATTTTAGAATATTTCAATGAAAATCTTATAAGAAAAGCAATAAGACTAGAAGAATTAGTTGAACTAAATACAGAAGAAGTAATATCATATTTATTTAAAAAATTAGTCGACGATTTAACAGATAAAACACAATCATTACCAGAAGAAATAAAAAGAGAATTTGAAAAAGCAATTTATTTAAGAGTTATTGACACTTATTGGATGGAACACATTAATACAATGTCTATTCTTAGAGAAGGAATTCATTTAAGAGGATACGCAAATGAAAACCCACTAAGGTCATACACAAATGAAGGATTCCAACTATTTGAAAATCTATTAATTAATATTGATAAGGATACAACTTTATACATCGTTAAAGCTGAAGTTAGACAAAACGCCGAAAGAAAACAAGTTGTTAAACCTAATGAAGCATCAAGCGGAAATAAAGAAAAAAAGAAACAACCAAAAAAAGTTTCTAAAATAGGACGAAATGAACTTTGTCCATGTGGAAGTGGCAAGAAATACAAGCAATGCTGTGGTAAATAAATGAATAAAGGTAATTCAATTATTTTCATTTCACTTTCAACAATTCTTTTATTAGCAGGATTTTCAATTTACATTTCAAAAATTACAAATTCAAGCAAAAAAGCCTATAATATTATAAATGAAGTTAAAAAAACAAAAGGTAATCAACTTATTTATGTTGGTTCTGCAGACTGTAGAGGATGTGTTCTTCAACAATCACAAATAGAAACATTAATTAAAAATTATGAATTTAATTTATATTATTTAGATTTAGAAAATATTTCAAAAAAGAAGGTATCAAATATTGTTAATGATTTAGGAATAATTACAAATTCGTTTGATATTCCTTCTCTTGTTATTTTTGAAGAAGGAAAATACAAAACAATGCTTTCTGGACTTCATAGTGTTGATGAAATATTTGATTTTCTTCAAAAAAACAGCATAATTAAAAGCGAAGAAAAATTAAAATTAAACTACTTAAATTATGATTCATATACAGAACTTTTAGAAAGTAATGAAACACAAATAATTGCTTTAGGAAGTCATTCTGTCAAAGAAAGTAATGAAACACAAACTCAATTGTGGGACGCTTCAAAAGAAATAAAAAAACCAATTAATTATTTAATGCTTTCAAATTTAACAGAAAAAGAAGGACAATTATTTGAAAGTTCACTTGACTACTTTACAAATAATGAAGTTGGAGTTCCAACAATTTTAATAGTAAAAAACAAAACTGTTATTTCAGCATCACAAGATAAATTAGATAAAGAAGGGTACATTAAATTTTTTAAGCAAAATGGTTTAATGTAAGAGAAAAATTATGAACAAAGATGTCGTTTATGAAAAAGTAAAACAATTTAAAGAACGTTATCCCTTTACAGTTTCTTGGAGACTAAAACAGCATTCAAAAATTGTAGAAATGCATTTAAATGAGGGAGAAATAGTAAAATATGCTTTTGGTGCACAAAAAAATGATAGTGCATTTGATATTTTTACAACATATATTATAGTTTTAACAAATAAAAGAATAATTTTAGCTTCAAAAAGACTATTCTTTGGATATTTCTATACAGCCATTACTCCAGACTTATTTAATGATATTGAAATAAAAATGGGTTTAGTTTGGGGAAAAGTTATAATTGATACCGTAAAAGAAGTTGTAAAATTATCTAATATTCAAAGAGAAGCATTACCAGAAATAGAAACTTGTCTTTCAGAGTATATGATGGAAGAAAAGAAAAAGTATAATATTAAAAATTGATAAGAACAGTTATTGTAACTGTTTTTTTGACTCTTAAAACGATAAAGATTATTATATTTACTAAAACAATGAAGTTGGTTTTAATTGTAAAAATAAATATTTTAATGTATAATATTATTTAAGGTAGGTGAAGATATGAAAAAATTATTTGAAATTCTTTTGTTTTTATTTGTATTATTGTATATTTATCAATTCGCTTTTACTTTTTTTAGTAAAGGGCATACAATAAATTATGACATTATAGATGATCAATATATAATAGAAGTTGAAGAAAAATTTAAAAACAAAACAAAAGAAGACATTGAAAACTATTCTCTACAGTTTAATGTTTATGGAGAAAAATTTTATTTTTTGATATATGATAACTTTAATAAAGAATCAAAGATTGTTGATTCTGCTAAATATTATATTGATAAAGATTATTCATGCTTATTTGTAAAATATAAAAACAATAAGGTTATAAGTGATGTTATGTGTAAAAAAGATGGCGTATATTATCCATTTAATAATATTGTAAATCCTACAATTGATTTAGTTGATTTTATAGGTTCATTAAGTAGGGAAGGTTATTTTATTAAAGACTTTTTAGACAATAAAGATGAATCTTATGTTGTTGAAGATATTCAAATATTTAAAAATAATTTACAAGGAAATAAATCATATGATTTAGCAAAAGAAGATTATTTATATAGAGTATCTGATAGCGAGAAAAACATTAAGCAAAAAACAATAGGAACTAAAGGCACACAAAACTTAGATTATTTTATAAAAAATAATTATTTAGTTGCACAAATTGAAGGAAATAATATAACTAAATTTCATAATTATGATTTGCTTAACAACAAAAAAACCGAAATAAATGTTCAAAACATATCATCAAACACAAAATATATTGGAGAATATGGAACTATATTATACATATATGATTACGTTTATCACACAGAATATGCAATTGATACTATAAATAATGAAATTAAAGAAATCGGAAACTCATCAAAAATGATATCATATCTAAATAATGGAACTTGGCAAAAAGCAACATACCAAGACTTTGAATCCAATTTAGTGGTATTTGATCCATTATATAAATCAGATATAGAAAATCCTGAATATTCAAAAATAATGAAAACATCTGATGAACACGGATATTATTACTACGTGAAACCAAACAATGCTAAATTTGATGTTTATAGAGCCTCTACAAGAGACAAAGAAACAAAAACATATATTTGTACTACCTCAGAACTAGACCACTTAGTACCATACGAAAACGTATTATTCTACCAAGATGAAAACGCTATAAAATACTTCAGTGATAAAACTGGGAACAGAACACTATTAGTTTCAAACGAATTAAAGAACTATAAATTTAATATTATAAAAAAATAAACAAGATTTTATTTCTCGTTTATTTTTTTTTATTTATTTTCATATCAGGAAAAGCTTGTAAAATTCTTTTAAATTGTAAAGACTTTTCATTTAAAATCTTTCTTACCTTATCAGTAATTTCAAAAGTATTATCTTTTCTTAATTCTAGAGTTGTTAATTTTAGTCTATTGATAATATTGAAACTAGTAATAGCATCAACTAAAAACAAAGTAAAAACAACACCAAAGAGAAAAGAAAAAACATTACTTGGCAAATAAGATAAAACTCTTTCAAAGAAAGGATTTACCTTTACTATCAAAAGTCCTCCTAGACCAAAAATTATAGAATTACCAAGACAAATTCTTCCATTTATATTAAATGATAAGTGACTGTAATCCCACCATCTTGCATTAAATATCTTTTCCATTAAATAACTAGTTAAATACTCGATAAGACTACATATTACAATAGCTAATATAAAAAGTGCAACAAAGTCATCCTTATATTTACTAAGCATAATTATAATAGAAATAGCACCTATTCCATAAACAGGACAATAAGGACCAATTAAGAATCCCCTATTAACAATTTTTTTTGTATCAATAGAAGTAACAATCATTTCAACTGCCCATCCGATAATCGAGTAAATAATAAAAAGTAAAAAATACATCATTATTTGCTTCATAAAACCCTCAAATCTAATTAATTTTATTTCTTCTAATCTTTTTAAATATTTCCATAATAAATAAAATTGGTAAAGCTAACAAGAATAAGTATATCATATGTTCAAAAGAAATACTATGAGTTTTTAATATATCAGAAAGGAATTCAACATTCATAACTAGTATTTGTAATCCTATTGCAGAAAGAATACTAAATAAAACAAATGGATTAGATTTAAATCCTATTCTAAAAGCCGAGTCATTCTCACTACGACAATTAAGTACATGAATATTTTGCATAAATACCATTAAAGCCATAATGTATCCTCTTGCAATATTTACATCCATATTAACAACTTTAATTAAATAATACCATACAGCAAATACAATTAAACCAATAATTGTTCCAGATACTAATAATTCTTTAATTAATAATTTGTCAAATATAGACTCTTTTGTATTTCTAGGTTTATCTTTCATTATTTTATCTTCTTCTTTTTCAAAAGAAAGAGCTAAATCTTGAAGTCCATCAGTAACCACATTAAGCCATAATAATTGAATCGCAACAAGAGGCATTTCCATTTTAAACAAAGTTGCTAAAACGAAGAATAAAACTTCCGCAAAACCACAAGAGAGAAGAAAATAAGAAATTTTTCTAATATTACTATAAGCATTTCTACCCTCTTTTATCCCAGAAACAATTGATAAAAAATTATCATCAATTATTATCATAGCAGCTGTCTCTTTAGCGACATCTGTTCCACTACCCATAGCTATCCCTATGTTAGCAGCTTTTATGGCAGGAGCATCATTAACACCATCACCAGTAACAGCTACAAATTCTCCTTGTCTTTTAAAAGACTCAATAATTTCTAATTTTTGGATAGGAGTAACTCTTGTAAATACTCTTTTTGTATTAATAAATTTATCAAATGTTTTATTACCTTTGTCAAACATTTCCTGCACTTCAGTGCTAGTAGTAACTTCATTATATATATTAGCAATTCCTAACTGTTTAGAAATAGCAAACGCTGTTAAAGGATGATCTCCTGTAACCATTACAACTTTTATCCCAGCAGTTTTACAGTCCTTTATTGACTCTATAGTTTCTACTCTAATTGGATCAATAAAAGCAACAAGACCAATAAAATTCAATTTATTTATATCTTTATCATTGTATATTTCTTTTTTTGTAAAGTCATCAACTTCACCATCAGCAATAGCAATAACTCTAAAGCCATCACTTGCAAGTTTTTCATTTTGCTCTATAATAAAATCCTTATTTATTTTAACACTTTTTCCATCAATAATCATTCGATCACAAAATTCAAATATTTTTTCTAAAGAACCTTTTATAGTACAATAATTTTTATTATTTTTTTTATAAAAAACAGCCGAATATTTATTTTCCGATTCATAAGGTATACTACCTAATATTTCTCTATTTATTTTATCAAAACCAGCTTTTTTTGCTAACGCTAGAAAAGCTACATCCATTGAATCCCCAAAGGAAATCCATTTTTTATTTTTATATTCTAAACTTGCTTCATTATTAATAAGTCCTAATTCACTAATCAAAGTAGCACCTTCTATAGAAGAACCTGAAGTAGAAATAATTTTACCAATATTATTATAACCAGTTCCTTCTATTTCAAATTCTGTATTGTCAGGCAAAACTATTTTTTTTGCAGTTTGTTCATTAACAGTAAGAGTTCCTGTTTTGTCACTAGCAATCACCGTACAACTTCCTAAACTTTCTACAGCTTTAAGTTTCTTTACAATTACATTTTTCTTTGCCATTCTATTAGACCCAATTGTTAGAGCCATAGTTAAAGCAAGTGGTAAGCCTTCAGGCATAGCAGATACTGATAATGCTATAACCGATAAAAATATATCTTCAGGATTAGCACCATTCATAAAAAGAAGAATAGCAATAACAATTGAAATTATAACAATTAGTACACTAATTTGTTTTGAAAATTTTTCCATTCTTATTGTCAATGGTGATTTTGTTTCTATTGCATTAGAAACTTTATCAGCAATTTTTCCTATTTCAGTATTTCCAGCTGTTGTTGTAACTATTGCAGTAGCTCTACCTGTTATTACATTAGTACCTGCAAACAACATATTCTTTCTTTCAGCTAGAACACAATCTTTTTCAATTTTGGCAGAAACCTTTATTGAATTAATACTCTCACCAGTTAAAATAGATTCATCTATTGTTAAATTTCTTGAAACTAAGACTCTTAAATCTGCAGATATTTTATTTCCTGGTTCTAACATTACTATGTCACCAAGAACTAAATTAGTAGAATCAATTTCCTGTTCCTTAGAATCTCTTATAACTTTAACCTTAACTTTAATTAAATTTGCTAGAGCTTCAGCACTTTTAGAGGCTTTCCATTCTTGAAACGTTCCTAGTATTGCATCTACTAAAACTATAAATAAAATAGCAAAAGCATCAACAAATTCTCCTACAACAAACGAAAAAATTATTGCCATAAAAAGTAACCAAATAATTGGATCTTTAAATTCACTTAAAAATATTTTAAAAGGACTATCTTTTTTTGCCTTTGGTAGTTCATTTAAACCATTCTTTTTTAAACGTGTCTCCACTTCCTTGAGTGTAAGTCCGTCTTTTATATTGCTCTTTAATTCAGCAACTACTTTATCTTCATCAAATTTGTACCATTCCATATTCTATCACCTATTATTATTTTATCTTTTATTTACTAGTTTGTCTAGTTATTTTAAAAATATTTATGATATACTTGATTATAAGGATGTGATAATGTGAAAAGAGCAGTAGTTCTTTCTGGTGGTGGATCAAAAGGAGCCTATCAAATA